>JAIEPH010000066.1 GCA_019749805.1 Mycobacteriaceae bacterium
CTTATCAGGCGTTAAGTTCTCAAAATATGTCCTAAAGGCGTGTTGAACTGCCGTTTTATCTTCAGATACATGTAACCTTTTAGGTATGAGCAGCCAAAATTTTGCCGACTGTCAGCGGCGTGGCGCGACGTGGAGTGTGGGATACCGGGGTAAATGTTTACCCCATGGAACTACACGACGATCCTCAGCAGTTGACGGAGGACTACGTCAGTCAGCATGCTCGCGTGTTTGGCGAGGTGCATGGCGATCTTATCGCCCGCTACGGGGAGGTGCCGGACCGTTTCGTCGATCAGGGCGCCAATGTGCGGCCGATCACCACGTCATGCGCGGTGTTGGAGACGGTGCTGTTCTCGAGGTTGCGGCGGCAGACGCCGGACTCGACTTTGAAGGCTGTGTCGGGCAACGGATTCGGAATTCGTCTTCTCGACGGGAACGGCACGCAGATCGGTGTGCGCAAGCATCCCCGCAAGTGGGATGGCAGCCTGCTGGGGACGGTGCCTTATGTGCCCGGCGGCGAGCAGTTCAGCATCGAGGACGAACTTGGTCACCCGATCGGCGGCGAGGACGGGATCGCCGAGCCGCAGGGATACCGGCTCTATGTGTTGTGGTGGCCGGGCAGCGTCGGCTTCGGCGGTGCGGCATTTGCGGCCGGCATCCTCACCAAGAGTGTGAAGATTCTCTACGGCCGGACACCATTGCCGCCGCCGATCATGGAGGAGCGCGTCACGACGACTGGCCCAGACGGCGGTCCTGGAGGGCCGGGAGCGCGGCGACGCGACGACGACTTCGCCGAGGTCGACGAGGACGCTGCGGGCGAGCAGGACGAGGAGGACGGTCCGCCGAAATCGTCGTAGCCATCGTGCACAGTGTTGGGTGCATGTGGGTTTCCCAACCCAGTGACGTTGAATTGAGCGCACGATGATTGAGGTTTTTGGTGCACGGGTCCGGCAGGCCCGGTTCTTGAGGCGGATGACGGCCCGGTCGGTGGTGGAAGCCACAGGCTGGAGCACGTCACGACAGTCCCAGATTGAAAAGTCGCCGACGGTGCGGCTCGACGACGACGATGTTGCGGGGATGGCCGGGTTGTTCCGGTTTCCTGCAGCATTTTTCAGCTCGGAGCCGCAGACACGGATCACCGCGAACGAGCTGCTGTTTCGGGCGCCGAAGTCAATGACGGTGGGTGAACAGGAGTTTCTGGCGACGTTCGCGTCGTTGGCAGGCGATTTCCTCGGTGAGCTCGACGGCCGATCGAAGCTGCCTCCGGTGAAGGTTCCGACGGTCAGTCCCGATGAGCTGGCACATAGTTCGATCACGGTAGCCGCAGCGCGTCTGCGTGAGGCGATGGGACTGGAACCCGATGAGCCGCTTGACGATTTGATGTATGAGGCCGAGCGGCTGGGCGCCCCAGTGATTGTACGGCGCCGGGTCGCCGGTGAGTGGGAAAGCGAATTCGCCGCTACCGGTGGGCGATCTCGCGATGAGCGGCATTTAGGGTATTCGAGTTGGGTGGGCCGGTTGCGGGACCGCCCACTGTTGGTGTTGAGGGATAGCGACTCCTGGGAGCGGACCCGGTTCACAGTCGCCCACGAACTCGGCCATTTGGTGTTGCACAGCCACGCCTATTGCTCAGTCAGTGCCGCCGACGAGTTGGAGGCCAACCGGTTCGCGACCGAGTTGCTGGCCCCGGCAGGGGTCATCGCCGGTGAATTGCCCCGGGTGATGTCGCTATTGAATCTGCGTCCGCTCAAAGCCAAGTGGGGCCTGTCGTTGGGTTCGTTGATCATGCATCTGCGGGATTCGGGGCTGATCGCGCCGGACCGAGCGAAAATGTTGACCACCCAGCTGCATTCACGGATCAACCCGGACACCGGGCACACGTGGGGTATGACGGAACCGGGGTGGGCCGACCGCGTCCCGGAGCGGCCCCGGCTGCTGCGCAAGTGGGTGGAACGCTGCTACGGCGGCGCGTCGGTGCGGATGCTGAGCGCCCGGGAATCAATGATCTATCCCGCTGATGTGCTGGATTGGTTTTTGGCCACGCAGCGGCCGGCGCCGGCGGCCGAGCATAATCCGGTCGCGGCCAGTGTCGGCCATGGACGCACCGCGGCCCCACCGGCCGATGGCGGCTCCCAGGTGATCCGGTTGGACGATTTCCGTAAGGGCAGGCCATCGTGAATGTGGTGGGGTGCGGCTGACGGTGGCACAGGTGCAGCGGGTGCGCTTCGAGGACCGACCACCCACCTACACGGTGGTCGGCGCCGACAAGCTGCCCGTGGCCCCGGCACGCGAGTACCTGACGTTTCTGCGCAACCAAGGAAGCTCACCGAACACGCTGCGCGCCTATGCCTATGGGCTGGCAGCCTGGTGGACGGTGCTGGAAGGAACCGGTACCGCGTGGGATGACTTCCCCACCAGTCTGTTCGGCCAGTTCCTGGCCTACCTGCGCACCGGGGATCTGCCCGGTGTGGCCCGGATCGGTGAACCAGAGCAGAAACTGGCTGAGTCGTCGCTGCTGCCGCGCAGTGCGGCGGTGTTGTCGATGTACCGGTATTTCGCCAATGCCCACGACCTGGTGCGCCCCTACCGCCGGTTGTACGCCAGTCATGCTCGGACATCCCGGCGGGGCCGCTATGCACCGTTTCTGGCCGGGGTCGGCCCGAAACGCGAGCAGGACGGGCCGATTCACCGGATCCGCGGGCTGCAGCGCGCCGAAACACCGGTGCTGCTGCCCGTGCAGGTCAACGCCATCTTGGATGCCTGCAGTGTCCAAACCGTCTCGGGTGAATGGTCGGGCGGCGGGGCGGGGCTGCGTGACCGGTTGTTCTTCGCGGTGTTGGCCGAAACCGGGATGCGGCTCGGTGAGGCGTTGTCGTTGCGCCACAGTGATTTTGATATTGCCGGTGGCGGTACCCCATCGGTGATGGTCGCTGGTCGCGATGATCATCCGCACGGGGTGCGCGCGAAATCGGGCCCGCGCCGGATCTACATCGGCGACGATCTAGTCGCCCTCTACACCGAGTACGTGTGGCAGTTGGTGGCCGCCGGCGCGGATATCGCGGTCGGCGACCTGGCGTCGTGTTTCGTGTTTGTCAACCTGGTGCGAGGCGTCCGGTATGCCCCGCTGCGACCGGAAACCATCTACGACAAGGTCGATCTGATCACCGAGCGCCGAACCGGCGTGCTGCCTGAGCAGTGGACGCCGCACTGGCTGCGCCACACACACGCCACCGCGCTGCTGCTGGCTGGAGTGGACGTGCACGTGGTGATGCGTCGGCTCGGTCACGCCGACGTGCAAACGACGTTGTCGACCTACGGCTGGGTGACCGCCGACGCCGAGATGCGCACGGTGGCCGAATGGAAGAACTATGTCGCCGGGTGGAAGGTGAACCGTGACGAGCAATGACAGTCCTGCACCGGCGCACACCTCATCGACGCGCGGCGCCGCCGGGGATCGGTGGACACAGCAGTGGCAACAAGTGCCGCCCCAGTGGCGCAGGCTGGTCTATCACCTGGATACCGGCCCGGCCAACACGGTCTTTCAGCGCAACCCGCGCTACCGGCCCACCCCGGACGGCCACGACTTCACCCCGCAGGGTGTGCCGCAACGGTTGTGCGACGAGCTCGCGTGGTGGGTGTGGCTGTGTGGACACGAACAACGTCGCAAGATCGAACCGTCGCTGCTGAAATGGACCAGCGGTGCGCTGAGCATCGCCGCCGCCGACTACCACCAACGGCACCGGCGTCACCCGGTCAGTATTGCTGATCTGAGCGCCGAGGCCATCGTGCGCCACGGGGTTCTCGAGTTCGAGCGCCGCACCGGCCGGCTGCCCTCGGCCGGGTTTCGGCGCAACGTGGCCAGTTTCATCGAGCACCTGCACTTGTACGTGTCGGTCCGCTGCACCGACCGGCCATGGTGGGCTCATGACATCTGGGATCTTGACGCTGATCCCAGAATCCCGCAGCGTGAACACGAACCCTGCCACGACCAGGTTGCCCGCCTCGGAGGGATCGAACCGGCCTGGCTGCGTGAAGGGGTGCGGTTCTGGCTGCGCACCTGTTTGACTGCTGAACTGTTGCGCTGGTCGTCGGTGATCGGCCGCACTCGCGGCATCACCCGCCACCTGGGCCCATTCTTGGCCGAACGCGGGATCGATGACCCGGTGATCAGCACCGACCGGGCAGCGCTGCGGCTGTTGTTCACCGAGTTCACCGAATACCTCAAATCACCTGCCGCGCGGGCCAAACCGGAGCGTCCGCTATCGGCGGCGACGATCGCGGTCGTCCAGTCCAAGATCCAGATGTTCTACACGTTCATGGTGGACCATGCCGAGGAAGCCGCGGCAGCGACCGGAGATCCTCGCTGGAGCCGGTTGACCGACACCCATACCCGGTTGTGGGGTGCGGCGTTTCGCAGCCGACGCCGCAGCGGCGGCCGGGAGCTGACCTGGTTTTCGACCGCCGAGCTGCAGCGGATGCTGTGCTATCTCGACGTGCTGGCCGCCGATGCGGGCAAACCGGTGGTCATCACCCATCCCGATTCCACCATCTCGGTCGTGGCTGGTCTCGGCGATCCGCAAGCGGCCCGGATCTGGCTGCTGCAAGCGTTGACCGGGCGCCGGGCCTCGGAGATTCTGATGCTCGATTTCGACCCGCTGCAGCCGATCCCGGGTCATGACCGCCCCGCGGGAGCCACCGACGTTCCCGATGGGTTCGTGGCCAAACTGCGTTACCAGCAGACCAAAGTCGACGGGGTGGTGCCCACCATTCTGGTCGAGCAGGCCGTGGTCAACGTGATCAGCGAACAGCAAGACTGGATCCGGCGGCGTTACCCGGATTTGGAGACGAAGTACCTGTTCCTCGGGGTGCGCTACCAGCACCAGGGCCAACGACCACGCAGCTATGACTCCTACAGCCGGATCCTCAATCGGCTCGACAACATCCACGGTCTCACCGACACCGCCGGCCACCCGCTGCGGTTCTCCCAGACCCACCGGCTGCGCCACACCCGGGCCACCGAGCTGCTCAACGACGGCGTCCCGATCCATGTGGTGCAGCGCTATCTCGGACACGCCTCCCCGGCGATGACCCTGCGCTATGCCGCCACCCTGCAAGCGACCGCCGAAGCGGAGTTCCTGCGGCACAAAAAGATCGGCGCCCATGGCACCGATATCACCATCAGCCCGTCCGACATCTACGACATGACCCAGCTCTCGGCCCGCACCGACCGCGTGCTGCCCAACGGGGTATGCCTGCTGCCACCGGTAGCCACCTGCGACAAGGGCAACGCCTGCTTGTCATGCGGGCATTTCGCCACCGACGCCACCCACCTCGACGAACTGGTCGACCAACGCGCGAAGACCCTGAAACTGATCGACGTCCGCCGCGAACAGTACCGTGCACGCACCGGGCGCGAGCTCACCGACGACAACGTGTGGATCCACGAGCGTCGCCGCGAAATCGCCTCCCTGGACGCCATCCTCGACCGGCTCCACCGCGACGACGTGACCGATGACGGCGCAAACAGCGTCGCCGGTGCGGGCACCGCCAACCGGGCACCCAAGATGCAGACCGCTGCCCGCGGAAGCCACGAATCGGTGTTGCGCAAGGCCGACCCGGACACACCGCGATGAGCCGCCCCAAGCCGCCGCCGCCCACCCAGAAAGCACTGGATGCGCTGGCCAAACACCGCGACAGCCGCAGCGATGAGAAGCGGCGTGACATCGAAAAGGCGATCACCTACCTGCGCAAGACCAACGCAGACATCAACTTCTCCACCGTGTCCCGCCGCGCCAAGGTGTCCCGCAAAACCATCTACAAACACGACGACCTGGTGGCCCTCATCAAGCAATACCGCGACCGCCCCGCCGCCCGCCAGCCAGCCCCGACCGGCCGCGAAACCAGCATCGACGCCGCGCTGCGCCGCAGGCTCGCCGCCAAAGACAAAGAGATCGCCGCACTCAAAGCCACCGTGGCAGAACAACAATCAACCATCGAGCTACTCTACGGCCAACTCGACACCCTCCACGAACAGATCACCTGAGCGTGCTCATCGACCGTGACGACGTCTTCAACCCCCTAGGTCGTCACCACCTGCCGCTGGCCGCCGCGGCAGTGCCACCAAACCTCGGATTCCCAGCAGCGGCGATGAACCGCGCATCTCCGGTTAGGCGCAGCAGTTGGGGTCGAGGACGACGCAGAGTGCTTGCAGGGCTTCGGGTTTGACGCGGTGAAAGACGTTCATGCCGCGTCGGTCGGAGATCACCAGCCCGGCTTTGCGGAGTTGGCCGAGGTGGTGGCTGACGGTGGATTCGCTCAAGTCGAGCACCGCGGCGAGGTCGCCGCTGGTCTCCTCGCCGGGGCGTGAGCTGAACAGTAGAGACATGATTTTGACCCGCATCGGGTCGGCGAGCGCCTTGAGCCTCATCGCCACGGCCAGGGCGTCGTCGTCACTGATCGGCCCGGCGGCCACCGGGGCGCAGCACACCGGCGCGGACATGTCGATCACGGGCAACGCTTTGGGCATGACCCCATCCTGCCACCAATATTGACATATATCAAAAAGGTGGCATCCTGGGGTCGACGCGTCAGTTCGATATATGTCTCATCCCTAGAGGAGGCGGATCATGTCCCGTGTTCAACTCGCCCTCAATGTCGATGATCTCGACGAGGCGATCACGTTCTACTCCAAGCTGTTCAACACCACCCCCGCGAAGGTGAAGCCGGGCTATGCCAACTTCGCCGTCGCCGAGCCGCCGCTGAAGCTGGTCCTGCTGGAGAATCCCGGCCAGGGCGGCACCATCAACCACCTCGGCGTCGAGGTGGAGTCCAGCGAAACCGTCCATGCCGAGATCGCCCGACTCACCGGCGAGGGGCTGTTCACCGACGAGGAGATCGGCACCACCTGTTGCTTCGCCACCCAGGACAAGGTCTGGGTGACCGGCCCGGCCGGGGAGAAATGGGAGGTCTATACCGTGCTGGCCGACTCCGACACCTTCGGCACCAGCCCCCAGAATCACGGTGACGGCGAGGACGCCGTGTGCTGCGGATCGTCTGCGGAGGCAGAGAAAACGGCAGGGTCCTGCTGCTAGCCGATCGCGACCTGCCGCGGCCGTGGCCACATGGCCGCGGTAGGCGCATGATCGCGGCATGAACCGCGACGCCATCGCTGCCGATCTGGAGCGCGCGCGTGTCACATTTCACCACCTGCTGGCGGCGGCCGGTCCCGACGACTGGGGTGCGCCGACACGCGGAACCCGGTGGACCAACGAGCAATTGCTGTTCCACATGGCGTTCGGCTACATGGTCGTCCAACGGCTACTGCCCCTGGTGCGGGTGATGGGCCGACTGCCCGACCGCGTCAGCGGCACCTACGCCCGGGTGCTCAACGCCGCGACCACGCCGTTTCATCAGGTCAACTACTACGGATCGTGCGCGGCCGCCCTGGTTTACAACCGGCGCAGGATGGGCGCCAAACTCGACCGGGTCATCGCCGCGCTGCAACGCCGACTCGCCCGGGAAACCGACGAGGCCCTGCGTCGCGGCATGCACTTCCCGCCGGGATGGGATCCGTTCTTCTCCGACTACATGACGCTGGAAGACGTCTACCGCTACCCAGGGCGCCATTTCGACTTCCACGCCGCCCAACTCACCTTCATCTGACGTTCATTTGCCATCTGATTCGATAGCTGTCAATATCGATGTATGTCGAATTCGAAGGGGCTGTTGACCGCCGCCCAGGACGCGTGTTGCCCGCCCGGGGCGCTGCTGCGTGAACCCCTCACTGCCGCGGACGCGGCGGACATGGCGGTCAAGCTGAAGGCGCTGGCTGATCCGGTGCGGCTGCAGCTGTTTTCGGCGATCGCCAGCCACGCCGGTGGTGAGGCCTGCGTCTGTGACATCTCGCCCGGGCTGGAAGTCTCCCAGCCGACCATCAGCCATCACCTCAAAGTGCTGCGCGATGCCGGGTTGTTGACCTCGCAGCGTCGGGCGTCGTGGGTGTACTACGCCGTGGTGCCCGACGCGCTGGCCAGCCTGGCAGTGCTCCTCGGTGCGACCACCGCTGACAGGACGGCTGGGGTGCCAGCATGACGGACACCACCACATCCCCTCCAGCCGTCGTCGGCAAGCTCTCCACGCTGGATCGGTTCCTGCCGTTGTGGATCGGTGCGGCGATGGTCGCCGGGCTGCTGCTGGGCCGCTGGATCCCCGGACTGAACACCGCGCTGGAAAGCGTTCAGCTGGACGGTATTTCACTGCCCATCGCCCTGGGCCTTTGATCATGATGTACCCGGTGCTGGCCAAGGTGCGCTACGACCGGCTTGACACCGTCACCGGCGACCGCAAACTGCTGCTCTCCTCGCTACTGTTGAACTGGGTGCTCGGACCGGCCTTGATGTTCGCCCTCGCGTGGCTGATGCTGCCCGATCTGCCCGAATACCGCACCGGGCTGATCATCGTCGGCCTGGCCCGCTGCATCGCCATGGTGATCATCTGGAACGACCTGGCCTGCGGCGACCGCGAAGCCGCCGCAGTGCTGGTGGCACTCAATTCGATCTTCCAGGTCATCATGTTCGCGGTGCTGGGCTGGTTCTACCTGTCGGTGCTGCCCGGCTGGCTAGGCCTGGAACAGACCAGCATCGATACCTCGCCATGGCAGATCGCGAAATCCGTGCTCATCTTCCTCGGTATCCCACTGCTGGCCGGCTATCTCTCCCGCCGGATCGGCGAGAAAACCAAGGGCCGCATCTGGTACGAGACACGGTTCCTGCCGCGGATCGGGCCGTGGGCGCTCTACGGGCTGTTGTTCACCATCGTGATTCTGTTTGCGCTGCAAGGCGATCAGATCACCCACCAGCCCTGGGACGTGGCCCGCATTGCACTGCCCCTGTTGGCGTACTTCGCGATCATGTGGGGCGGGGGCTACCTGCTCGGCGTGCTGTTGGATCTCGGTTATGAGCGCACCACCACCCTGGCGTTCACCGCGGCGGGCAACAACTTCGAACTGGCAATCGCGGTCGCGATCGCCACCTACGGCGCCACCTCCGGACAAGCGCTTGCCGGGGTCGTCGGCCCGCTGATCGAAGTGCCGGTCCTGGTCGGATTGGTCTATGTCTCGCTGGCGTTGCGCAACCGGTTCCGCCACCACACCTCTCAACACCTGCCCGCCGATTCGACGACGAGAACGGAATGATCGACGATGACTGACAGCCCCGTCACCCACCCGCTGCGCCACGACCTGTCGATCGACCAACAGCTGGCCCTGAAAACCGCGGCGACTCGGTTGCACGGTGAGTTCGATGGCACGTTCGGCACCGAAACGATCGAACGGTTCCTGCACTCGTCCTACGACCAGTTCGCCGGCCGGGCCACCGTTCCCAACTTCCTGCCGCTGTTGGCCGAACGGTTCGCCCGCCAACGCCTGCACGCCCTGGCCCGCGTGGAGGGCAAGATCAGCGACGGCAAACCGACCGTGCTGTTCCTGTGCACCCACAACGCCGGCCGCTCCCAGATGGCGCTCGGGTTCTTCACCCATCTGGCCGGCGACCGCGCTGTGGCCTGGTCCGGGGGTTCTGAACCCGGCAACGAGATCAACCCGGCCGCGATCGCCGCCATGGCCGAGGTCGGTATCGACATCACCGGTGAATACCCTAAGCCTTGGACCGACGAAATCGTGGCAGCCGCCGATGTCGTCATCACCATGGGCTGCGGCGACGCATGTCCCATCTTCCCCGGCAAGCGCTACGAGAACTGGGAGCTGCCCGATCCGGCCGGCCAGGGCCTCGACGCCGTGCGCCCGATTCGCGACGACATCGAAGAACGCGTCCACCGTTTGTTGGCCGACCTGAACGTGCCCGTCACCCGGTAGCCGCGAAACCTTAAGGGAACACACCGAATATGGCTGACACATCAGTGTTGTTCGTCTGCGTGAGTAATGCCGGGAAATCGGTGATGGCCGCCGGGCTGATGCGCCAACTCGCCGGACCGAACATCCACGTCAGCTCGGCGGGCACCCACGCCAAGACCACCGTCAACGACCTCTCGGTGCAAGTCCTGGCAGAAGTCGGCGTCGACATCAGCGGCCATCAGCCCACCCAACTCACCGAGCAGATGCTCGCCGAGGCCGACCTGGTCGTCATCGTCGGCGGCCAAGCCCACCTCCAAGACCCTCCTGGCGTCACCATCCAGCGGTGGGACACCGACGAACCGTCCCTGCGCGGGATCGACGGCATCGAGCGCATGCGAATCATCCGCGACGACATCACGTCGCGTGTCCAGGTTCTGGCCGCCGACCTTTCCACCGCGATCGCACCACCCACCGACCAGTCATTCCGATCCAACGCGCGGGGTATTGAGCGAAGCTAGCTGTATGCGTGTGGAACTGCTCACGAGCCCGGGGTGTCCGAATGCGGCGGCGGCTCGGCGCTTGCTCGCCGAGTGTCTATCTGAGGTGGGTATCGCTGATGATGTGGTGGTTGAAAGGGTCGGTGGATATCCATCGCCGACCGTGCTCGTTGATGGTGTGGATGTCATGAAGCCGGGCACCGAGCTGGCAGCTGATGCGTGCCGATTGGACCTTCCGACCAGGGATCGCGTGCTCGCGGCGCTTATAAGTTCGACACCGTTGACCTGATCGACCCGGGTTCTTACCCCGTTGCTGGGCCGACGCCTCCTGCCTGTGACGTAATCCTGTTGCGCCCCGAGTTCAACTGGCTGCCGTGGTTTTCTGGTTGCCGGTGTGGGCCAGCCGGCCGGAGTCGGTTCCGGTTTCGATGATGGCGCCCCGGAGGGGTTTGGTGCGTCCGGCGCGGACCCCGTTGGCGATGACGACGATTTCGGCGAGTTCGTGCACGGCGACCACGGCGGCCAACCCCAGCACACCGGTGAGGGCGAGCGGAATGAGTGCCGTGATCAATCCCAGTGAGAGGCCGACGTTTTGCAGCATGACGCGCCGGGCGCGCCGCGCGTGGGCGAAGGCTTGGGTGAGGTGGCGCAGGTCTTCACCCATCAGGGCGACGTCGGCGGTTTCGATGGCCACGTCAGTGCCCATCGCGCCCATCGCGATACCGAGGTCGGCGGTGGCCAGGGCGGGGGCGTCGTTGACCCCGTCGCCGACCATGGCCGTCGAGGAGTGTTGGCGCAGTTGACTGATCAGCGCGGCCTTGTCTTCGGGCCGCAGATCAGCATGCACGATGTCGATCCCCACCTGCTTCGCCAGGGCGGTCGCGGTCGCTTGGTTGTCGCCGGTGAGCATGGCGACCTGATAGCCGCCGCGGCGCAGGTGTTCGACGACCTGGGCGGCTTCCGGCCGTAGTTCGTCACGCACCGCGACCGCCCCAATCACCTGACCGTTGTCTTCGACCAGCACCGCGGTCGCCCCAGCCGCCTGCATCGCCGCGACCTGGTCGGCCAGCGGCCCGGGATCCAGCCAACCCGGCCGACCCAACCGCAACAGGCGGCCGTCACGATACCCGGTCAGCCCGGCCCCGGTGACCGCCTCCACCTCCTCAGCCGGGCGCACCAGACCGTCAGCGGCGGCGAGAATCGCTGCGGCCAGGGGGTGTTCGCTGCGGGCCTCCAACGCCGAGGCCACATCCAAGACTTGGCCCCGGGTGGCACCGTTGGTGGTGGCGACGTCAATCACGGAGGGCTTGTTGGCGGTCAAGGTGCCGGTCTTGTCCAGGGCAATCGTGCGGACGGCGCCGAGGGCTTCCAGCGCTGCCCCGCCCTTGACCAGGACGCCGAGCTTGCTGGCCGCGCCGATCGCGGCGACCACGGTGACCGGCACCGAAATCGCCAGCGCGCACGGTGAGGCAGCCACCAACACGACCAGGGCCCGTTCGATCCACACCAACGGATCGCCCAACACGCTGCCGATGGCCGCGATGAGGACCGCTGCGATCATGATCCCCGGGACCAGGGGTTTGGCGATGCGGTCGGCCAGGCGCTGGGCTTCGCCCTTGCGGGACTGTTCGGCCTCCACGATGGCCACAATGCGGGCCAGCGAGTTGTCAGCAGCGGTGGAGGTCACCTCGATTTCGAGCACGCCGGTGCCGTTGATCGACCCGGCGAACACCTCATCCCCGGGCCCGGCCTCCATGGGCACGGATTCGCCGGTGATCGCCGAGACATCCAGTGCGGTGCGCCCTGAGGTGATGGTGCCGTCGGTGGCCAGGCGTTCTCCGGGGCGGACGAGCATCCGGTCACCCACCCGCAATTCGCTTGGCGGGATGGTGGTTTCGGTGCCGCCGCGGATCACGGTGGCTTCATCGGGCACCAGCGACAACAGGGCGCGCAGGCCGCGACGGGTGCGGGCCAGTGAGTATTCTTCGAGGCCTTCGCTGATGGAGAACAGGAACGCCAGCATGGCGGCCTCGCCGACCTCGCCGAGGAGCACCGCGCCGACCGCGGCGATCGTCATCAGCGTGCCGACCCCGATCTGGCCTTTCGCCAGCCGGCGCAATGTGGACGGGACAAACGTCCACGCCCCGATCGCCAACGCCAGCGCATACAACCCGATTTCGACCGCATGGGGGCCGCCGGACCAGCCGACCACATAGCCGGCCAGCAGCACCACCCCGGCCACCGCGGCGGCGCGTAGTTCGGTGACCTCCCAGAGCCGTTCGGGTTCGTGCTCGTCCTCGCCGGGGCGGTCGTCGCTGCCGCAGCCGCACGCCTCGCTCATCGCGCAACCTTCCGCTCAGTCGGGTGGCCGTAGTTGGGGCACAACGCGACCGCGTTGCCGGTGGCCTCCAAGACCGCCTCGGCGGCACGCAACATGTCCAGCAGTTCGGGGCGGGCCAGCCGGTAGATCGAGGCGCGGCCCTGCGGCCGGAAATCCACCAGTCCGCAGTCGCGCAGGCAGGCCAGATGCGCCGACACCGTCGACTGCGCCAACCCCAACTCGCCGGTCAGATCCACCACCCGGGCCTCACCGCCAGCCAGCCGGCGCAGGATCGCCAACCGGGTTGCATCCGAGAGGCTGTGAAACAACGCCGTCGCCGCATCCACATTCCCGCACACCGCGGGATCGGCCGAACCACTTTTCATCGCCACATGACGATGATAGCGTCCAACACTATTGATCGGTCAACCCCGCCAACATCGATACAAACCGATGGGTCAGCGGGCGGGGCGGGGACGGGCCGGGCGGGAAGGAGCAGGCGATGGCGGTGACTGCGCTGGGCCTGTTCGTGGTGTTGATGCTGGTGATCGGGGCGTGGCGGCGCCGCCTGCAACTGGCCCGCACCGGCGACAGCGGTAACCGGCGCGGCTGGCGGCCCGACGGCACCCTGGAATGGTGGGCGCTCGCACTCGCCGACCTGGGTTATCTGCTGGTCGGCGTCGTCGCCCCGGCGGCGGCCCTGGCCGGGCTCGCCCCACTGCGTTTCGCCGACCATCTGCTGGTTCAAGCGGTCGGGATCGCGGTCGCGGTGGCCGGTATCGGGCTGACCCTGCATGCCCAGCTGGGGTTGGGGGCGTCGTGGCGGATCGGGGTCGATGAGTCTGAACGCACCGCGCTGGTCACCGCCGGCCCGTTCGCCATCGTGCGTAACCCGATCTTCACCACGCTGCTGCTCACCCTGACCGGCCTGGTGCTGATGGTGCCCAACCCGGTGGCGGTCGCCGGCCTGGTCATCGCGATCGCCGGCGTTCAGGCGCAGGTGCGTGGAGTCGAGGAGCCCTACCTGCGCCGCGTCCACACCGATGCCTACCGCGACTACACCGCCCGGGTGGGGCGCTTCCTGCCCTGGGTTGGCCGCACCAGAGATGAGGCCAATGATGCTGCCCGACACCACAACTGACTTCGACACGGTCGAGGCGACGGTGGCGTTTGTCGACCTGGCCGGCTACAGCGTGCTCACCGAGATCTGCGGCGACCACGAGGCCGCCATGCTCGCGGCGCGGCTGGCCGAACTGGCACAGGCCGCGCTGCGCCCGGGGGTGAGGCTGGTGAAGACGATCGGCGATGCCGTCATGCTCGACGGCGACACCCCCGCCCAGATGCTGGTCACCCTCACTGACCTGGCAGAGCGGATCGCCGGCGAGGACGGATTTCTGGCTCTGCGCGCCGGGATCCATCACGGACCCGTCATCGCCCGCGGCGGGGACGTCTTCGGCCATACCGTCAACATCGCCGCCCGCATCACCGCGCTCGCCGGGGCCGGCCACGCCGTGCTCACCGACCCGATCGTAGATGCGGCCACCCGACAAGGCCTGCTCACTACGCCCATGGGCGCACCAGTGCTGCGCAACATCACCACCCCGATCCCGCTGCACACCCTGGCCCTGACCGAGGCCCGCTACCCGCGTGATCCGGTCTGCGGGATGCGGATCAACCCGGCGACCGCCCGGGCGCGACGCCGCTACCAGGAGCGGGATTGGTGGTTCTGCTCGACCGACTGTGCCCACCAATTCACCACCACCCCAACCCGTTACACGCCGCCATCGGCGGTGGCCCCGAGCGGGGAGCCCGTGTCATGACCCGCGCATCCAGCCGCAACCGGCTCAAATTCGCCCTCGCCGGACCGCTGTTCGAAGCCGGCAACCGGTTCATCCCCGGCCGGCCGCATGACCGGTTGGCCCAGCTCGTCGCCGACCACAAACCGAAACGAGTGCTCGAACTGTGCGGCGGCACCGGCTACGCCGCCCGCCTGCTCGCCCACAAATCCCCGACCACACGAGTGGATTCGCTCGACATCTCCCCGGAAATGCTGGCCGTCGGCCGCCGCCACCTCACCCGCGCCGGGATCGGTACCGTGGCGCTGCATGAAGGTGACGCCGCCGCACTGCCGTTCGACGACGACACCTTCGACGTGGTGATGAGCGTATTCGGCTGGCACGAACTACCCACCGACATCCGTCACCGCGCCATCGACGAAACCATCCGCGTCCTACGTCCCGGCGGCCAGGTCATCGCCATCGACCTCGACCCACCACCCACCGCCCGCACCGTCTTCGAGGCCTACCTGCGGCTCACTGAACGACCCCACGCCCGCGACGTCCTGGGCACCGGCCTTGCTGACGCATTCACCGCGCACGGACTGACCGTCACCACCCATCTGCCCGCCCGTAGCTGGGCGGCCCCGTTCCAAATCATCCACGCCCACGAAAGAGGTATCTGAATGGCGCGCACCAGCCGCATCCTGCTCACCGCGTTCGTCATCGCCGCCATGGCGATCGGTGTGCTGGTCTACCTATCGGTGCGCGACCGCGGCTCGACCACCCCAGCGCAACCCGACAGCAGCGAGGTGGGACAGGTGGTGCGCGAAAACAGCCACCGCCTCAACTCGGTGCCCGACAGCCAGGTGACGTTCGTGGAGTTTCTCGACTTCGAATGCGAGGGCTGCCGCGCGGTCTACCCCGAAATCGAAAAGGCGCGGGCCGAATACGGGGACCGGGTGAATTTCGTGATCCGCTACTTCCCGCTGCAAGCGCACGTCAACGCCGAGCGAGCCGCCCGGGCAGTAGAGGCCGCCGCCCAGCAAGGCCAACTGGAGGCGATGTATCGCAAAATGTATGACACCCAGGCTCAGTGGGGTGAAAAGCAAACCCCCGCTGATGACGTATTCCGCGGATTCGCAACAGAACTCGGCCTGGACATGGCCGCTTTCGACGCGGCCTACGCCGATCCCGCCACGTTGGAACGTATCCAGCTCGACGTCGCTGATGGCCGGGCCTTGGGTATTCAGGGCACCCCGACGTTCTTCCTCAACGACACCCGCATCCAGCCACATAGCTACGAAGACCTCGCCCAAGCCTTCGACCAAGCACTCGCCGAGAACTAACCGCGGCCTGCCACATCAAACGGCTTTACCGCCCATCTCCACAAACGCACCGATCTCAATCCGGCCAGGAGGTTTCACCCCGATGCCCGTCACCGCACTCATCCTCTACCTGGTCTTTGCCGTCTTAGGGTTCGGCTGGCGCAGTTGGACCCAATACCGTCACACCGGATCCACCGGATTCCGCGGCATCCACGGTCGGCCCGGGTCGCTGCAATGGTTCGCCGGAGCCGGATTCATCGCCGCCATCCTCGCCGGGGCGGCCGCGCCCCTGCTGCAACTGCTCGACATCCTCACCCCGATGGCCGTGCTTGATGCGCCGTGGATCCAGAGCATCGGCATCGTGCTGGCTGTTGCCGGGATCGCCGCCACGCTCTACGCCCAACGCGACATGGGCTCATCGTGGCGCATCGGGGTGGACCCCAGCGAGACAACCACATTGGTACGCCACGGAGTATTCGGGTTGGTGCGCAACCCGATCTTTGCCGCCATGCTGATCTTCGCCGCCGGTATCACCTTGATGACGCCCAACCCGCTCGCGCTGGCCGCGTTGGTCGTGCTGTGGGTGACGATCGAACTGCATGTCCGGGTGGTCGAAGAGCCCTACCTCAATGCTGTTCACGGCCGGGCCTACCGGGACTACTGTGGGGCTGTCGGCCGGTTTGTTCCCCACATCGGACGCAGCCTGACCGTCTGACCGCCGACGCGAGGTGAACCATGGCCACAGATGATCGCACCGCCCGGTGGAACCGGTACTGGGACAAGAAATCAGCCACCTATGACCGTGAGATCGGGTTCTTCGACCGCCACCTGTTCGGCGACTCCCGCCAATGGGTCTGCAGCCAAGCCACCGGCGACGTCCTGGAGGTCGCGATCGGCACCGGACTCAACCTCGAGTTCTACCCCAACGACGTCACCCTGACCGGGATCGACTGGAGCCAGCAAATGCTCGACCTCGCCCGCGCCCGCGCCGCCGACCTCGGCCACCCCGCGACACTGCAACAAGCCGACGCGCATCACCTGCCGTTCGATGATGCCAGCTTCGACACCGTCGTCTGCACCTTCGGGCTCTGCGCCATCCCCGACCACACCCAAGCCCTCACCGAAATGACCCGAGTCCTGCGCCCCGGCGGAAAACTCATCCTCGTCGACCACATCCGCAGCAGCACGGCCCCAGTCCGAGCCGTGCAGCGGTTCCTGGAACTGTTCACGATTCCCCTTGGTGGCGAACACTTCCTACGCCGCCCCCTAGAGCACCTCCGGGCCGCGACCGACCTCGCCATCGACCATCGTGAGCGGTTCACACTCGGCCTCGTCGAACGCGTCGTCGCCCACAAAACCGCCACCACCTGACCTGCCCGGCGGCCAAGAGGGGGTCCGAGCGGGACACCATCACGAAAGCAGCCGCACATGACCGAATTCACCAGACGCACCGCACTCACCCTCCTCGGTGCCGCCGGGGCTGTCGCCGCACTGGGATACCTGTTGCGCACCACGATCATTCGCATGCCCACCGGGAACGCCAACGGTCCCGGCATGATGGGCGGCGTCTCCGGCACCGACATGGATCGCTACATGACCATGTTCGCCCGCCACACCGAACTGCGCCGCACCGTGGAAAACATCCCCGGAGGCATCCGTACCACCACCGAGTCCGACGCCCCCGATCTCGTCGCGCAACTGCACGCCCACGTGTCATCGATGTATCAGCATTTGGACCAGGGCGCCGAAGTGACCTGCATGAGTCGAAGCCTGCCCACCCTGTTTCGTCAAGCATCCGACTACCAGCGGCGGATAACGCTGACACCCACCGGTGTTATCGCCACCGAGACCTCCTCCGATCCCGACCTCACCAACGTGATCCGCGCCCACGCGCACGAAGTCACCGGCTTCGTCACCGACGGCATGCCCGCCATGATGGGCCCGATGATGGGCGGCCGCGGAATGATGGGCTCCTGAATCGTCGCGTCAACCAGAACGCACCAACCAACCCCTAATCGGAAACACCGGCGGCTGAACTTGTTACCAATCAGGCCAAGCCAGGCCAGCTCGCCTCAGCGGGAACAACAGTAAACATCAGAATCCGACCCCAGATAACTGCTCGAAGCCCGCGCCCATCTTGTGCACGCTGACGACACAGACGTCGGCGCCCGCATCCATGGCCCATGTCGGCAGATCCTCGTGGAACGGCAGATGGGCGCCCCACGCCTCATCGACGATCAGCGGCTTACCGCGGTCGTGGCACGCCTTGGCGATGCCCTCGAGATCGGTGCAGGTGCCGTAGGGGCTGGGGCTCACGACCAGCGCGCCCGCAGCGTCCGGGTGGCGATCCCACGCGTCCTCGAAGTCCTGGACCGACGGTGGATGGGAGAAGTGCCGATCGGTGTCCCAGCGTGGGGTGACCCAATATGGCGTCACACCCGAGAAGATCAGACCGGCGACAATCGACTTGTGGCTGTCGCGTGGAACGAGCAGGCCGCCGTCTCCGCCGGCGACGGCCATCATGGCGGCCTTCACCGAAAGTGAACTGCCACAGGTGGAGAACCACGCGACGTCGGCGCCTACGGCCTCGGCCATCAGATCTTCGGCCCGGCTGAGGTATTCGTTGCGCATGCGACGGTCGTCCAGACCCCCGCTGACCAAGACGTCGTTGGCGAATGGCTCCCGCCCGAGCACAGCCAGCACGCGGTCGTCGACCCCACGCCCCTGCCGGTGCCCGGGCGGCGTGTAGCCGTAGCGGTTCTTCTGCCGATAGTCGAGCAGGCCGTCGAGTACCGGCGCCTCGGACTGGTCCATCAGGGCGTGAGAACCACCTTCACCATGCCGTCCTCCTTCTTCTGGAACGTCTCGTACGCGTCGGGCGCCGCCGACAGCGGCAGCCGGTGGGTGGCGAACTGCTCGACGCCCAGCGGGTCCTCGTCGGTGAGCAGCGGCATGATGTCCGGTATCCACTTCTTGACGTTGGCCTGACCCATCCGCAGCTGAATCTGCTTGTCGAACAACGTCATCAGGTTGACCGGGTCCGCAGCGCCGCCGTACACGCCGGACAGTGAGATCGTGCCACCTCGACGCACCAGCTCGATCGCCATGTTGAAGGCCGCGAGGCGGTCGACGCCGGCGTGCCTCATCACGACGCGGCCGACGGGCGGCGGCAGGAACCCGCTGGCGGTCTGTGCGGCCGTCGCCACCGGCGACCCGTGCGCCTCCATGCCGACGGCGTCGATGACGGCGTCCGCACCCCGGCCCGCGGTGTGGCTCTGCACCACCTCGTTGGCGTCGGCGCTGCGGAGGTCGACGACCTCCGAGCAGTACGGCCGGGCGCGGTCCAGTCGTTCGGTGACCAGATCGACGCCGATCACGGTGGCGGTCTTGCGGTGTGCCGCGATCCGGCACGCCATCGATCCGATGGGGCCGAGTCCCAGCACGACGAGTGTGCCGCCGTCGGGCACATCGGCGTACTCGACCGCCTGCCACGCGGTGGGCAGGACATCGGAGAGATAGACGTAACGTTCGTCCGGCCCGTCGTCGGGCACCTTGATATGGGTGTACTGGGCCTGCGGCACGCGCAGGTATTCGGCCTGCCCCCCGGCGACCTCGCCGTAGAGCTTCGAGTAGCCGAACAGCGCGGCGCCGGTGCCCTGGTCGCGGTTCTGCGTCGTCTCACATTGGCTCTGCAGGCCGTGGTCACACATGAAGCAGCTGCCGCAGCTGATGTTGAACGGGATCACGACGCGGTCGCCGACGCTGAGGGTGTCGACTTCGCGGCCGACCTCCTCGACCACGCCCATCGCCTCATGCCCGAGGATGTCGCCGGGATTCATGAATGCGCCCAGCACTTCGTAAAGGTGCAGATCGGATCCGCAGATGTTGGTGCTCGTCACGCGGATGATTGCGTCGTTGGGTTCCTTCATCGTCGGGTCGGGCACATTGTCGACGGACACCTTCCGTCGTCCCTGCCACGTCACTGCTCGCATCGGAATCCTCCCTGCATTGATGGGCTACGTGTCACGTGCCCGCTAGGGAACGGCCCAAACCTCTACTTACGCGGTGGGCGCAGGACTTTCATCGCCATGCGCATGACCGGTGCCGGAACTTGATCTCTGGCTTCGAGCGCCGCGCTGGCCATCCGGGTCCGCACCGGTGTGCCTCGACCGAACACGCGGTTGAGCGGTCCGCCGGTGGGTTCGAGGTCAAAGTGCAACGGGGGCTTACCGTCAGCGGCGCCGAGCGCATTGGAGATGACGATCCGCTGAATCTCGCTGGTGCCCTCGAAGATGGTGTACAGCTTGGCGTCCCGATACCACTTCTCGACGGGATGGTCTTTGATGTAGCCCCAGCCACCCATGGTCTGAATAGCGCGTTCGGTGGTCTTGACGGCCACCTCGCTGGCGGCGAGCTTCGCCATGGACCCCTCGCCGCGTTCGAACGGGACGCCGCTGGCGGCCATCCAGGAGGCGCGCCAGGTGAGCAGCCGTGCGGCGTCGATCGCCGTCGCGAGGTCGGCGAGTGGGAACGCGATGCCCTGGTGATCGATGATCGGCGCCCCGAACGCTTCCCGGCGATTGGCGTATTCGGTGGCGTATTCCATTGCCGCCCTGGCGATCCCGAGAGCCTGCGCGGCTACCATCGGTCGCGTCTGCTCGAACGTGCCGAGGGTGGCGGAGCCGGACTTCTTGCCGCCGGCCACGACTTCGCGGGCCTTGGCCAGTTTGTATTCCAGCTTGTCGTTTCCGCCTAGCAGGTTGGCCGCGGGCACGCGGACGTCGGTCAACTTGAGCTCGGCGGTGTGCGAGGCGCGGCAGCCCAGCTTGTCCAGCTTGCGGACCATCTCCAGACCGGGGGTGCCGCCGGGCACGATGAACAACGCCTGCCCTTTGTGGCCGAGCTCTTCGTCGACGACGGCGTTGACGACGTGGACGTTGGCGATGCCGCCGTTGCCGATCCACATTTTGTGGCCGTTGATGATCCAGTCGGCGTCTGGCCCCGAACCGTCGCGGTGGGCCGTGGTGCGTAGGTTGCGAACGTCGCTGCCGCCTTCGGGTTCGGAGATCGCCAGCGCGGCGAGCTTCAGATCGCCTGGCGTTCCGAAGCATTCGGGCGCCCACTCGAGCATCTGTTCCGGTGACGCCGCCTGGCCGATGGCCGATAGCGCGAGGGCGGGCATCACGACGGCCAGGCCGATCCCGGCGCAGCCCCAGAACAGCTCTTCCATGAACATCGGCAGGGAAAGCCCGGTGGGATCACCGATGAGATCGCGATAGAAAAGCGGACTGTAGAAGCCGCGCGCCGCCGCCTCTTCCAGGACGGGCCACGGAAATTCCTGGCGCTGGTCGTACTCCGCTGCCACCGGGCGCACGACATCTTCGGCGAATTCGTGGGTGCGGCGCGCAAGGTCGTGCTGGGCTGCGGTCGGGGTGAGGTCGAATGTCACAGGTCTTCGATTAGCCGCCCGTCGCCAATTCAAAACACTTGTTCACTCAACAGGGGGCAAGCCCCCGGATGCCTGGGGGAGACATCGCCGGGGGCTCGCCGGGGTGGGGGCCTAGATCGCCGTCTACTGCACGTCGACGTAGACCGTCTTGCTGAGCAACTTGGTGCTCAGATCGTCACCTGGGCCACTACGGTCGGTGCGGCTGTACGTCTGCCCTGAACGCACCGCGACAACGCTGGCTTGTTCGAGCGGTGCGTTACCGAGGCGGTTGACGACGACCTGGTAGCCCTGCGCCTCCAGCTTGCTGATGGTGTCTTGTGCGTTCCCGGGTCCCGTCGGCGCAGCAATAGCCGGCGCGGCCAGTCCGAGAAATGCGGCAGTGAGTGCACTCGCAGCGACTGTGGCGAATCCAAACTTCTTCATCTTCCGAGCCCTCTTCCATATTGCTTTTTGGGTATTCCGAGCCGTGGCGTATGTCGCGGTTCGAGCTGCAGCTGATCTGGTAAACCTGGTGGTCAGGGATTTAATTCCGGTGGCAGCAATTGGTTGTCGAATGGCAGGAATTGCGCTGCGGAAACGTCAAGTGGCCCACGATCGACGAATGTGATTGGACCAGCAGGTGCCCCCGCCAGCACACTGGTAGCCGATGAAGATCGCCGGTCTGCGGCTGCGCCAACGCGACGGGGTGACGTGCGGCCCGTCGGTCGCGGTGATGGCCGGCGCGCTGCTCGATCCCGCCCGTCATGCGGCGTTGGCAGAACCGCAATCCGGGGCCGCGCTGTTCGCGGCCGAGCAGCTTCGCGTGCACGCCGACGTGAATCGAATCTGGCCGCGACGGCTCGGTACGACGCCGTGGGGGATGGCCCGGGCGATCACGGCGATGGGGGCGACGGCGGGTGTCTGTTACCGGTGGCGGTTGTTTCGGGGCCGGCGCGACCAGCTCGTTGATGTGCTGGCGGCGGTCCGCCGTGACCGGCCGGTGGCGATGCTCGTCGGACGCGGGATTCCGAGGCACTGGGTGCTGATCGTCGCGGTGAGCGCACACGGGCTGACCTGCTACGAGCCGTCGTCGGGCGAGTTGCGCACGGTCGACGTCGCCGCGGTGCGGGAGTCGCGCCTGATGGGCCTGGGCTTCCCGCGACCGTTTGCGTTCGTGCTGCCCCGTTCGAACGTATGATCGAATCGTGGGTGAGCTCCAGTCGATCGGCTACAACGGGCAGCCCGTGCAGCAGGCGTTCCGGCGGGTCGATCCGCCGGTCGCGGTGCTTGTCGACCTGGCCACCGTGTTCCCGCGCGAGCCGCACCGGACGGGCGGCTACAACCCGGCCGGATTGCAGATGCATTCGATCGTCGAGGGCAGGCTGTCGTGCTGGGCCATTTGCGAACAGGGCTTCTGGTGGGGCCTGGTCACCTACGAGATCTCCTATGGCGCGCGCCGTAAGGCGGTGACTCATTGGATCCCGGCCTGGACGCTGAAGCGTAAGGCGAACTAGGGGCCCTCGTCGTCCTCGGGCAGTAGGTACTTCTCTGGGTGGTGGTAGTTGTTCACTCTCGCCTGGCCGGTGTCCAGGTGTGACGGCGGAATCCATTCGGTGCGACCGTCTTTGCGCTTCCGCGTCACCCAGCCGCCGTTCTCGATGAGGCGATTGTCGGGCCCGCACGCCATCGTCATCCTGGTGATGTCGGTGGGCCCGTTCTCCGCTGCCCAACCCTCGACGTGGTGCGCCTGGCACCAGTATCCGGGCGCAGTGCAGCCCGGCCGCGTGCACCCGCGATCGAGCGCGTGCAGCACGATCCGCTGGCCCGGCGACGCGAAGCGCTTGGTGTGCCCGAGGTACAGCGGCTCGCGGGTGTGCTTGTCATAGATCACGAGATAGTGATGCGCGTGGCTCGCGAGCCGGATGATGTCGCGCATCGGCAGCAACGACCCGCCACCGGTGACGCCCTGACCCACACCGGCTTCGAGCTCCTGCAGTGTGGTGGACACGATGATGGTGGCCGGCAGCCCATTGTGCTTGCCCAGCTCGCCGGATGCCAGAACCGCACGCCCCATTGCCTTTAACGCGTCATGATTGCGCTGGGCCTGGCTGCGCTGGTCCCTGTGGGCCTGATCGACACCGGGATCACCGTCCACGCACGGCTTTTCGTCGTCGGGATCGCACATACCCGGTGCTGCCAGCTTGGCGAACACGGCATCGAGCGTTGCGCGCGCCTCTGGATCGAGTAGCCCGCTGATCTTGCTCATTCCGTCGATGTCCTGCCTATGGACAGTCAGGCGGCGCCGCCGAGCGCGCTCCGCTTCGTTGGGCGGGTCGCCGTCCTGATTCGCGAGATACGCCAACCTGTCTGCGGCCTGGCGAAACTCCGTCGGACCGAGTCCGCCGGCAAGATCGGCCAGATGAGACTCCACTTCCTCGTGAAGGTCGGCGGGAATGTGGGCTGGCAGCTTGTGGAAGAACTCCTCGACGACCTTCACGTGTTCTGCTCCGATGGCGCCGCGCTGCTGCGCTGCAGCGACATTGGGCAGCTTTGGCGCCAGCGGCTCTCCGGTCATGGCCCACCGCGGTCCGAGTAGTTCGGCCTCCTTGATCCGCTGCCGCGCCGCATTGATCGAGATGCGCAATGCGGTGGCCAATGCGTCGGCCCAGTTCTTGGCGCCGACTTCCGCTGGCTCGGCCCTGTTGCGCAGGCTCTGGATAAGGCGGTGTTCGACCGTGGGCTGGCGACGTCGATCCGTCTCGAGCTCGCCTAGCAGATTTAGCAACTCAGGCACCGTCAACGCATCGAGCGACAACTCCGCCACCTCGTCGCGCGCTGCTCGTAGGCGCTCGACGGCGACCTGCGCCGCAGTCATGCCTCAGGCCGACCGACGTGCCGTCATGATCAGTCGACCGTTCAGGCTCCGCTGCAGGGAGACCAACTTCTGGTCTAGTTTGTCCAGCCGCGCGAGCAGTGCCTGACCGTCGCTACGCGACAACGTCTCCAACGGGAACATCCCGACCGCCTTGCATCCCGCTTCCATTGCATCGAGCGCTTCGATGAGCGCTTCTCTGTCCGAACGCATGTTCGAATCATAGCGCCGGGTTCTGACACGTGACGAAAAGTTGCCCATCGGCGTTCAGGCCTCGTGTCCCGGCTCCAGATCACGCACGTCGGTGAAGGTCACCAGCTGCTCGAACTCGTCGGGGGCATCGCCCGCGACCGGCTCCAACAGAAACCCGACGTGATCCCCCAGGGCGTGCCGTCCGAGCACCTCGCCCACGAACCAGCCCGCCGCGTCGTCGAGAATCGGCAGCCCGCGCGGACCCTCGTGCCAGGGCGTCTGCGCGAACTTGTCCGTGCGGTCGCCGGTCTCACTGCCGAACAGTCGCGCCAACTCCCGGTGCGTCCGAGGCAGCAGATGCACGGCCAGATGCGACGCGTCCTGCGCCACCCGGTACGTATGGTTCTTGTCCGACAGGCCGACCAAGAATCGCGGCGGCCCGATGCTGACCTGGCTGGTGAAACCCACCAGACACCCGGCCCGTTGGTCGCCCGCGCGGGTGGTGACCACATACATCGGATAGTCGAGCTTTGAGACCAGCTTCTCGAAGGCTTTCATCGCTATCCCGTCGCTAGGGTTGGGCTATGGCTAGAACGTACGCAACCGCCGACGCCGTCGATCTGCCGCAGCTGCTGGATTTCGTCCGGCCACGACATCGCATGGTGCTCACCACATTTCGATCGGACGGATCGTTGCAGAGTTCGCCGGTGACCGGCGGTGTCGACGATCACGGTCGTATCGTCATCGCGACCTACCCACAACGCGCCAAGTCGGCCAACCTGAAGCGCACCCCGAGGGCCAGCGTCACCGTCTTGTCAGACGAATTCAACGGCGCCTACGTGCAAGTCGACGGCGACGCCGAGGTCATCGACCTGCCCGATGCCGTCGAGCCGCTGGTCGACTACTTCCGCGCCGTCGCCGGCGAACATCCCGACTGGGACGAATACCGAAAGGCGATGATCGACCAGGGCAAGTGCCTGATCCGCGTCACGCCCACGCGGTGGGGCCCGGTGGCTACCGGCGGCTTCCCACCGGAGCAAGCGCAGTAGCACTCAGCCGTCGATGTCCCCGAAGTAGCGCTTCTTGACCAACGCCTCGGTGAGCTTGGTCTCCTCGTCGCCGCCCTCGAACGGCGTCTCGTCCCAGCCGGCGATCTCGAATTCCGCCTTGATTTGTGTGGTCATCAAGGGGGAATACCCGCCGATAACGCTTGGGAATCGAAAGGCCGGAGAGCGCGCATCGCGGCGTATGTGGTAGTCAGAGCAGTGGGGACGCGTTGCGTCGGATAGCTAGTCAAACTATAGTCTGGACACATGTCCAGAGAGGTTCGGAGTATTTGAGTGACACGATTTGTCCTGCTCACCGGACCTGGACCTGTCCGCCTGCGCGCCTCGTCGTGAGCTGAATATGCGCATCGCACTGCTGTCTTATCGGAGTAAGACCCACTGTGGCGGGCAAGGGGTCTACGTCCGGCACCTGTCCCGCGGTCTCGTCGAGCTGGGCCACGACGTCGAGGTGTTCTCGGGCCAGCCGTACCCCGGCGGTCTCGATCCCCGGGTACGCCTGACCAAGGTGCCGAGCCTGGATCTGTACCGCGAACCGGACCCGTTCCGCATCCCGTGGCCCAACGAGATCAAGACGACCATCGACCTGCGCGAGCTGCTGACGACATGGACCGCCGGGTTCCCCGAACCCAAGACGTTCAGCCTGCGGGCCGCCCGTTCGCTCGCCGACCGCCTCGACGACTTCGATGTCGTCCATGACAACCAGTGCCTTGGCTCCGGTCTGCTGAAGATCGCCGATCTGGGCCTGCCGGTGGTGGCGACCGTGCACCACCCGATCACGCGGGACCGCGTGCTGGACGTGTCCGCGGCACCCTGGTGGCGCAAGCCGCTGGTGCGCCGTTGGTACGGCTTCGCCGAGATGCAGAAGGATGTCGCGAGGCGCATCCCCGAGCTGCTGACCGTCTCGTCGACGTCTGCCGCCGATATCGCCGACGACTTCGGGGTGTCGCCGGATCAGCTGCACGTCGTACCGCTTGGCGTGGACACCGAACTGTTCAAGCCGTCCGAGCGGCGGGTGCGCAACCGCATCATCGCGATCGCCAGCGCCGACGTCCCGCTCAAGGGCGTCGCACACTTGCTGAACGCCGTCGCGAGGCTGCGTGTGGAACGTGACCTCGAACTGCAGCTCGTCGCCAAGCTCGAGCCCAACGGACCGACCGAGAAACTGATCGCCGAACTCGGCATCTCCGACATCGTGCACAGCTCGAGCGGGGTCACCGACACCGAGCTCGCCGACTTGCTGGCTTCCGCTGAAGTCGCCTGCATCCCTTCGCTTTACGAGGGCTTCTCGCTGCCGGCGGTGGAGGCGATGGCCAGCGGCACACCGATCGTCGCCAGCCGCGCGGGGGCGCTGCCCGAGGTCGTCGGCGCCGACGGTGATTGCGCCCGGTTGGTCACTCCGGCCGATGTCGACGAGTTGACCAGCGTGCTGGCCGAACTCCTCGACTCGCCGCTGGAACTACGCCGCCTCGGGGCCAATGGCCGCCAGCGCGCGCTGGATGTCTTCAGTTGGGAATCCGTCGCCGCGCAGACGGTTTCGGTATACGAACAAGCACGTGAGCGAGTCGCCGAATGCTGACCGTTGATTACGACCGACTGGGCGTCGGCGCGGGCACGAAGGTGATCGACGTCGGCTGCGGCGCAGGCAGGCACACCTTCGAGGCCTACCGCCGCGGCGCTGACGTCATCGGCTTCGATCAGAGTGTCCAGGACCTCAACGACGTCGACGAGATCCTGCAGGCCATGAAGGACCAGGGCGAGGCCCCGGCTTCGGCGACAGCCCAGGCGGTCAAGGGCGATGCGCTCGATCTTCCTTATGCCGACGGCACTTTCGACTGCGTGATCGCCTCGGAGATCCTGGAGCACGTGCCCGAGGACGACCGGGCGATCTCGGAACTGGTCCGCGTGCTCAAACCCGGTGGCTCACTGGCGATCACGGTGCCGCGCTGGCTGCCGGAGAAGGTGTGCTGGATCCTCTCCGACGAGTATCACGCCAACGAGGGCGGGCACATCCGGATCTACCAGGCCGACGTGTTGCGCGACAAGGTGCTCGCCCATGGCCTGCGGCTCACCGGCACGCACCATGCACATGCGCTGCACGCACCGTACTGGTGGCTGAAATGTGCTGTTGGAACGGAGAAGTCGGATCATCCCGCAGTGACCGCGTACCACAAGCTGCTGGTGTGGGACATGATGAGCCGGCCCTGGCTTACGCGCGCCGCGGAGGCGGTGCTCAACCCGCTGATCGGTAAGAGCGTCGCGATGTACTTCGAAAAGCCGGCGGTTTGACGTTGAGTCGTGACATCCCAAGAATAGCCGGCGTCCTGACGCCTGCGCAGTGCCGCCAGACCGCCCAGTCGATCGCAGACACCCAAGAGTCTTCGGGCGCGATCCCGTGGTTCGAGGGCGGCCATACCGACCCGTGGGATCACGTCGAAAACGCGATGGCACTGACGGTGGCCGGACTGCTGGAGCCCGCCCGCGGCGCGTTCGAATGGTGCCGCAGGACGCAGCGCCCCGATGGCTCATGGCCCATCCAATTCCGCAACGGCGTCGTCGAGGACTCCAACAGCGACAGCAACTTCTGTGCTTACATCGCGACCGGGGTGTGGCACCACGTGCTGGTCACCGGCGATCGCCGGTTCGCCGAGAAGATGTGGCCGGTGGTGACCAAGGCTGTCGACTTCGTGCTCGACATGCAGCTCAGCGGTGGCGAAATCTCTTGGGCCAGAAGCCCAAACGGGCTCGAGCCCGAAGCACTGCTCACCGGATGCTCGAGTATCTATCACAGCCTTCGTTGCGCGCTGGCGCTCGCGGACTACTTCGGGGATCCGCAGCCGGAGTGGGAGCTCGCGGTGGGTCGCCTCGGCCACGTGATCGCCGAGCATCCGGACGTCTTCGTGACCAAGGACCGCTGGTCGATGGAGTGGTACTACCCGGTGCTGGGTGGTGCGATGCGCGGTGACGCCGCGCGGGCACGCATCGACGAACGGTGGGACAACTTCGTGGTGGCCGGTCTCGGCATCCGATGCGTCGACGACAGGCCGTGGGTCACCGGGGCCGAAACCTGCGAGCTGGTAATGGCTTTGGATGCGATCGGCGATACGGCTCGCGCACACGAGCAATTCGCGGCGATGCACCACCTGCGCGAGGAGGACGGCTCCTACTGGACCGGCCTCGTGTACGCCGACGGGAAACGGTGGCCGGTGGAACGCACCACGTGGACCGGCGCGGCGATGATTCTCGCCGCCGACGCGCTGTCGCGCACGACGCCGGCCAACGGCATCTTCCGCGGCGCCGATCTGCCGCGCGGCCTCGTTGGCGAGTACGACTGCGAGTGCGCGACCAGCGACCGCTAGCGCGTCCCGCCATCACCCGGTCACGACGACTGCACCTCCAATTCGGTCCAGTATCTCTGGGCGTCGCCATGCCATTCGTCGTGGCGGCGATGAAACAAGGCAGCGGCCTGAGGGCCAGGCCAGTCGTGATCGAGCAGTTCACGCGGAAGCCCGGGATCCAGGAAGGGAAATCGTCGCCACGCGTGAACCAACCGCACCTGCGCTCGGAATGCCTCTACCGGTGTGGCGGCGCGCAGCTTGCCGAAGGTGGTGAGGAAGTCCGCATACCGCTCCTCGACTTCGCCCAGATTCCACGCGTCCCCGATGAGTGACTCCGTCTTGCCGATAGAGGCGAGCCTGCCCGTCCAGGCGAACGCCCGTCCCTCGAGGCCGAGCTCGTCGATGATCGTTGCGACTTCACCGACTTTGCTCACGTCCGGAAGAATCCAGATCCCTGGGCTGGGTGACCCCATCCCCAGCCACGTGAGTTGCGTGCGCAGCCGATGGCGCAGTTGCCGCTGTGTCTCCGGGATGCCGACAGAGAGGACGAGCCATTCTCCGTCCCACGGCGACGTGTCCGTCAGGAAGCCGTAGATGCGCCGGGCGCCTTCCGTCAGAAGCCGAGTTCCGGGCTG
Organism: Mycobacteriaceae bacterium; assembly: GCA_019749805.1. Lineage (GTDB taxonomy): Bacteria > Actinomycetota > Actinomycetes > Mycobacteriales > Mycobacteriaceae > Mycobacterium. The sequence continues at coordinate 29,294 of JAIEPH010000066.1, forward strand.
CGTGATATGCCACGACACCCGGCGACCTGACTTCTCAGACTGCAGTACTCCGTGGGCTGCCGACCGTGCGATCGCTTGACGAGCGGCCTTCTCCTCGACTCCGAGAACTCCGAGGCTCGACACCAACGTCGCGGTCCAGACAGAGACTCCGCGCGGTCGCACAAACTCGCCCAGGATCGTGAGCAGGAGGCTGCGCGCACTCGACCCCACCTCCCGGCGCTCCGACCCCGCGAGCGCAGCGTCGTGCTCGGCGGCCGTCATAGGCCCATCCTTTCGTACTCGACGCGCCGCACCCGGTAAGGGGTGCATCCCAAGACTGGCTGACCGATGGCGACATAACAGCGACGATTCGACAACCTAACGCTGATCCCATGTAGAGGAACGTCCGTCGTTACCGCACCATGAACTCGCCAGCCATCTGGATAAATTCTACAGAACTATTGCGATCCAGCGCTATGATGTAGAACAATAGAGAACAGACCCTGGAGGGCAGTGTGACGGTTGACGAGACACGAACAGGCACAGCGCCAGCCCCCATGGGGCCGCTGAGCAAGATCGACTACAGCGAGCGCATCCCGAACAACGTGAACCTGTCGGAAGACCGCCGGCTGCAGCGGGCACTCGAGGGATGGCAACCGAAGTTCCTGGAATGGTGGCGGTCGCTCGGTCCTGAACTTCCGACGAAAGACGTCTATCTACGCACCGCGGTCGCCGTCGGACGGGATGGCTGGGCGCATTTCGACTATGTCCCGATGAACGAGTACCGCTGGGGCATCTTCCTCGCCGAACGCGATGGCGATCGGATGATCGGATTCGGGAAGCACAAGGGCGAGCCGGCGTGGCAGGAGGTACCCGGTGAATACCGGGCCGAGCTGATGCGACTGATCATCGTTCAGGGAGACACCGAACCGGCATCCGTCGAACAGCAGCGCATCCTGGGCCGAAGCGCACCCAGCCTCTACGACCTCCGAAACCTGTTCCAGGTCAACGTCGAAGAGGGCCGCCACCTCTGGGCGATGGTGTACCTGCTGCACGCATACTTCGGTCGGGACGGCAGAGACGAGGCCGAGCAGCTACTCAAGCGAAACTCCGGCGATGTGAACACGCCGCGAATCCTCGGTGCGTTCAACGAGAAGACGACCGACTGGCTGCAGTTCTTCATGTTCACCTATTTCACCGACCGTGACGGCAAGTATCAGCTCGGAACGCTGAAGGAATCGGCGTTCGATCCCTTGGCGCGAACCTGCGAGTTCATGCTGAAGGAAGAAGCCCACCACATGTTCGTCGGCACCACCGGAGTGCAGCGCACGGTCGAGCGCACTGCGGAGTTGATGGCGATACACGGCACGGACGAGGTCTTCGAGCACGGCGGAATTCCGCTGTCAGTCATTCAGAAGTATCTGAACGCCCAGTTCTCCGTGTCGATGGACCTGTTCGGGTCGGAGCTGTCGTCCAATGCCGCTGCGTACTACACCGGCGGACTGAAGGGGCGTTGGCAGGAGACCCGTCGCAAAGATGACCACATCCTGGCGGACGCCGCCTACCCAGTCCGACTGGTGACGGCTGGCCGTATCACCGAGGAATCGGTGCCATATCTCAATGCTCTCAATTCTGACCTGCGCGACGAGTACGTCGCCGACTGCCGGAACGGTGTACGCCGATGGAACCAGGCGCTCGAAAACGCGGGCTGCCAAGAGCGATTGGTCCTCCCGCACGAGGGTTTCAATCGAAGTATCGGCAACTACGCCGGGCATTTCATCTCACCGGACGGCGACGTACTGACGGGCGAGGACTGGCATCGCGGCGAGGACGACTGGCTGCCGACCGACGAGGACCGGTCCCGTGTTGCCGACCTGATGGTGGCGCACTACACGCCAGGTGAGTTCGCTGGTTGGATCGCACCGCCGAAGACCGGAATCAACGACCAGCCAGTCGAATTCGACTACGTGCACCTACGTGACGAAGCCTTGGCCTGAGGAGACAGTCATGACCGCTGTTACGACTGCGCCCGGGATGCGGGTGGATGCATCCGCCGTCGCGTTCGCGACCGAACCCTCCGGATATCGACACTGGCGGTTGCAGACTGACGGGTCGATCGCGACGCTCACGCTCACCGTGGACCCGCACGCCGGACTCGTCCCCGGGTACGAGCTCAAAATGAACTCGTACGACCTGGGCGTCGATATCGAGCTCTACGACGCCGTCCAGCGCCTGCGATTCGAGCATCCGGAAGTGAAAGCCGTCGTGGTGACCGGCGGAATGGACCGGATGTTCTGCGCAGGGGCCAACATCCGGATGCTCGCCCAGTCACCACACACATGGAAGGTGAACTTTTGCAAGTTCACCAACGAAACCCGCAACGGCATAGAGGATGCGACCGAGTGCTCCGGTCAGACGTACATCGCTGCGCTCAACGGCACAGCGGCAGGCGGCGGATACGAACTGGCGCTGGCGTGCGACCAGATCGTCCTGGTCGACGACGGCGCGTCTGCCGTCTCCCTGCCCGAGGTTCCGTTGCTAGGCGTCCTACCAGGCACCGGCGGCTTGACGAGGGTGGTCGACAAACGCAAGGTGCGAAAGGACCGTGCGGATGTGTTTGCGACGAAATCAGAAGGGGTGCGTGGGGATACCGCCGTCGAGTGGGGTCTCATAGACGAGGCGGTGCCCCCGGCGCGCTTTGATTCACGAGTTCAGGCGATGGCTGAGAAGGCTGCCGACAGCTCATCGCGACCCGACGATCCGGATGGCGTCGCCCTGACGCCGCTGTCACGACGGACCGAGGACGATGCGATCGCCTACCGCTACGTTCGAGCGACGTTGCACCACGCGGAGCGTCGCGTCGACATCGTGGTGTCCGCGCCTGATGCGGCGCCACCACCGGACGCCGACGGCGTCATCTCACAAGGTGCGGACTACTGGCCGTTGGCGTTCACCCGCGAGCTGGATGACTTGATCCTGCACCTCCGAACAAATGAAATCGACCTGGGCACCTGGGTGTTTCGCGTCGTCGGCGAGCGCGATCGGGTACGGGCATATGACCGGCAACTTCGCGAGCTCGCGGATGACTGGTTCATCAACGAGGTGATCCACTACTACAAGCGGACACTCAAGCGCCTGGATGTGACGAGCCGCAGCCTTTTCGCGGTAATCGAGCCGGGCAGCGCATACGTCGGGCTACTGCTGGAGCTGGCCCTGGCCAGTGATCGCCAGTACATGCTCGAGGGGGTCTACGAAGATGCCGAGCCGGACGCATCTCCTGCCGCGCTCGAAGTGACCGAATCGAACTTCGGCGCGTTTCCCATGGGCAACGGGCTGACGCGGCTGGAGTCCCGCTTCTATGGCCACCCCGACCTCCTCGCCGCGGTAGCCGACCGAATCGATGAACCCCTGTCTGCGGACGTGGCCGGTCGGCTCGGGTTGGTCACGGCTGTTCTCGACGACATCGATTTTGGCGAGGAACTTCGTCTGGTCCTCGAGGAGCGTGCGGCGTTGTCACCAGACGCGTTGACCGGCATGGAAGCCAATCACCGGTTCGTCGGGCCGGAAACCCAGGAGTCGAAGATCTTCGGCCGACTGACCGCGTGGCAGAACTGGATCTTCCTGCGGCCCAACGCAGCCGGCCCCGACGGCGCGCTGAGGCGATACGGTACCGGCGCACGCGCAAGCTTCGAAACCGAGCGGACGTGAGCGCGATGGACTTTTTCAACGCCGCCGACTTCCTGGTGCATCGGCAGGTACGAGAGGGAATCGGCGACAAGGCGGCGCTGATCGGCTCTCACACACGGACCTACCGCGAGCTCTCCAACGATGTGGCACGGCTCGCCGGTGGACTCCGCGCGCTTGGATTGTGCCCCAACGACCGCGTCGTGATGGTGATGAGCGACGACGTCGAGATGGCCACGACGATACTGGCCGCCTTCCACGCCGGTCTGGTTGCGGTGCCGGCGTCGACGATGCTGACCAGCGGGGAACTGGAGCAGATACTGCGAGACGCAGGCGCACGGGCGGTCATCGCCACCGCGGAGTATGTCGACGAGGTGCTGCCCGGTGTCCAATCCTGCAGTGACATAGAGAACTTCATCGTCGTCGATGCCGACGCAGCCCTGATGTCCAGGCCGGTCCGTGCTGGTCTGCGAATCCATTTGTGGGCCGCCCTGCTCGGCGACCCGCAGGTCCCCGCCCTAACCGAACCTGACACCGGCGCGTTGTGGCTCTACACCTCCGGCACCACGGGAAAACCCAAGGCGGCCATGCATCGCCATGCCAACATCCGCCATGTGTATGAATCCTTCGGTCGGCGAACCCTGAATATCCGGCAGGAGGACCGCTGTCTGTCGGTGGCGAAGATGTTCTTCGCATACGGCATCGGCAACAGCTTGTTCTTCCCGCTGGCGGCGGGCGGTACGACGGTCCTGCAACCTCTGCGGCCCACGCCCGACTCGATGCGCGAACGGTTGGCGTCAACCGCGCCGAGCCTGTTCTTCGCGGTGCCGACGTTCTACTCGAGCCTGGTGCAGTCCGAGTTGCCCGACGATGCGTTCGCCTCTGTGCGGCTGTGCGTTTCGGCCGGTGAGGTGCTGCCGGTCGCGGTCCACAGTCAGTTCAAGAATCGCTTTGGGGTCGACATCCTCGACGGAATCGGCTCCACTGAGGCCCTGCACATCTTCCTGTCCAATCGTCCTGAGGACATCCGGCCCGGCACGACGGGAAAGCCGGTCCCGGGCTACCAGATCGAGGTCCGAGACGACGAAGGATGTACCGTCGCGGCGGGGATACCAGGCAACCTGTATGTCTGCGGTGAGTCGATCGCCGCCGGCTACTGGCAACGACCCGAGGCCAACCAGGCTGTCTTCCAAGGTGGATGGCTTCGAACCGGTGACACCTATGTCATCGACGAGTCCGGCTACTACCAATGTCTTGGACGGTCCAACGACCTACTGAAGGCCGGCGGCATCTGGGTTTCGCCCGCCGAAGTCGAGGGTCGCCTGCTCGAACACCCGTCGGTCGCCGAAGCCGCGGTCGTCGGCGCTCCCGGCGAGGACGGAATCGACAAGCCGGTAGCGCTGGTTGTCCGCGCCCCCGGCCACGAAGACGTCGGCGCTGTCGAACTGATCGATTGGTGTCGCAGGGGTCTGGCCGCCTTCAAACTGCCGCGCACTGTTGAATTCTCCACCGAGTTACCCAAGACCGCGACCGGAAAACTGCAGCGCTACCGCGTGAGAGAGATCCTGGCCAACGTCATGTCGCCGCGGGTTGCGCAGTGACGGCGTTCGACGTCGACTTGCTCATCGTCGGAGCCGGTCCGGTGGGTCTGTACGGGACCTACTACGCCGGCGTCCGTGGGCTTCACACGGCCGTCATCGACTCGTCGACCGAACTCGGCGGGCAGGTCACCGCGATGTACCCGGAAAAGCAGATCTATGACGTCGCAGGCTTTCCCGCAGTCAAGGGACGCGACCTCGTCGGCGCACTGAGTGAGCAAGCCGCATCCGCCAACGCCACCTACCTGCTGGGCCAAGATGCCCGACGGCTCACCACTGACGCTGATCGCCGGTACGTCATCACAACGAGCACCGGTGACGAGATCCGCTGCGGGGCAGTGGTCATCACGGCCGGTATAGGGGCATTCGAGCCGCGCAAACTCGCCGTCGGTGAGGACTACCTCGGCAACGGACTCGAGTACTTCGTTCCTGACCCGCAACCGTACGACGACCTCGACGTGGTCATCGTCGGCGGCGGTGACTCCGCGCTCGACTGGGCGCTGATGCTCGAGGACATCGCGGCCTCCGTCACCGTCGTGCACCGACGCAACTCGTTCCGCGCACACGCGTCGACCGTGATGCAGGTCGAAAGGTCCACGGTGAGTCTGGTTACAGATGCCGAGGTCCGGTCGATCGGCGGCAATGGCACGATCACCCATGCGGACGTTGCCATCAAGGGGTACAACGATATTCGCCGGCTGCGATGCCAGCGAGTGATTGCGGCGCTCGGCTTCATAGCGAGTATGGGGCCGCTGCGGGAGTGGGGGTTGACGCTGCGTGACAACCGGCACATCGTTGTCGACTCGGCGATGCGAACCGCGAGGGCCGGCATCTTCGCCGCCGGGGATGTCGTGGACTACGACGGCAAGGTCCGGCTGATCTCCACCGGCTTCGGCGAGGTGGCGACAGCTGTGAACAACGCTGCCGTACACATTCACCCAGACGCACAACTCTTCCCCGGACACTCCACAGACGACGCGGACGCCCGGCAATGCCGTACGTGATCGCCAGTCCGTGCATCGATGTCATGGACCGGTCGTGCATCGAGGAGTGCCCGGTCGACTGCATCTACGCAGGGAAGCGGAAGCTCTACATCAACCCCACCGAATGCATTGATTGCGGTGCGTGCGAACCTGTCTGTCCGGTCGAGGCCATCAGCCAGGACCGGCGGGTGCCCGACGGCGATTCCGAGTTCATTGAGGACAACCGGCAGTTTTTCGTCAACGTTTTGCCTGGGCGCGACGAACCCATCGGCTCGCCGGGCGGCGCGAGCGGGATGGGGCCCGTCGGCATCGACACGACACTCGTGGCGCAGCGACGACCGGCGTGATCGCTAGCGTCTTAGAGCGCCTCGCCGGGCACGCCGGACACGCGCTCCAGCACCCGCATCGACCCGGTCGCCGAGACCTCGCGGAAATCGCCGGTGTCCAGCGCGCGGCGGTAGACGTGATACGGCGCCTGGCCGCCGTCGTCGGGGTTCGGGAACACGTCGTGAATGATCAGCGCGCCACCGACCAGCACCCACCGCACCCAGCCGTCGAAGTCGCGCTGGGCGGCCTCCTCGGTGTGGCCGCCGTCGATGAACAACAGCCGCAACGGAGTTCGCCACCCTCGGGCCACCGTCGTCGACCGGCCGACCACCGCGACGACATGCTCGTCCACCCCCGCGGCATCGAGCGTGTGACGCAGCGTCGGCAGCGTGTCGAACAATCCGGTGACCGGGTCGACCATCGACTCGTCGTGGTACTCCCAGCCCGGCTGGTGCTCTTCGGAGCCGTGGTGGTGGTCGATCGTGAAGACCACACCGCCGCTCTGCTGTGCCGCGGCACCGAGCAAAACCGTCGATCTCCCGCAGTAGGTCCCGATCTCCACGCAGACACCGTCACCCAGGTAGCGGACGGCGGTGTCGTACAACGTGCGCCCCTCGTCGGCGGGCATGAAGCCGGTCACCTCGTCGGCGAGCGCGAACAGGCGGGCAGCGGCCTCGGGGAGCGCGGTATCGGCGCCCTCGGAGAGGGCGTTGTTAGCGCCCTCGGAGAGGGCAGTGTCTGTAGTGCTCATGGTGGCCAACCTACCGTTGCTGGTCATGGGCAGTTGTAGTAGCGTCCGGACATGTGTCCGACGCGACCCTGGAGTCGACTCGGCGCCGTCTGACCGCCAAGCAGGCCGACACCGTCGATCGCCTGGGAAGGGCCGCGGTCGAGCTCCTCAACAAGGATGGTTTCACCGGCTTGACCGTGCGCCGCGTGGCTGCTGAGGCCGGAGTCGGAGCGGCCACCGCCTATACGTATTTCTCGTCCAAAGAGCATCTGGTCGCCGAGGTCTTCTGGCGCCGTCTCGCCGCCTCGCCGCCGGCGAGCCACGGTTCCGATGACCCGGCGGCGCGGGTCACCGAGGTGCTCCGGCACATCGCCCTGCTGGTCGCCGACGAACCCGAATTCGCTTGTGCGGTAACCAATGCGTTGCTCGGCCGGGATCCCGACGTAGAGGTGCTGCGGCTGCGCATCGGGCGCGACATCCGTGACCGGCTGACCGCTGCGCTCGGACCCGCCGTCGATCCCGACGTCGTCGACTCGCTGGAAATGCTGTACTCCGGTGCGCTGGTGCGCGCCGGAATGGGTTACGCGTCGTACGCCGAGATCGCGCAGCGGTTGGAGAAGTCTGCGCGGCTGATGCTCGGCTAGCGAGGGCCGAGGATCGCCGTCGATGCGACGATGGCCGGCTCGACGATGCCCTGTATATCGTGGCCCGCCTCGACGAACAGGGCGGTCAGCTCGCGCAGACCACCGAGCACGATCAGCGCCAGCGGCCGGGTTATCGGTGCGATCTGTGCGCGACGGAATCCGGGACTGTCGCTGAGATCGACGAGCATGTCGGTGAGGTGTTCCATCGCAACGCGGTGCAGCGGCTGAGCCACCGCGCCCAGCGCGGGAAGCTCCCGGATCCAGGCGAGGGTGATCTCCGGCCGCGCCGCGATGTGGCCGACGTACGCGTCGACGGCCTGGCGGATCTGCTCCTGCCAGTCCGCGTCCGGGTCGACGGCGTTGCGAATGTTGGTGATCAGGGTCTCGTTATTCCAGCGCAGCAGCTCGATCAGGCAGTCTTCCTTGCTGGCGAACTGCGCGTAGAAGGTGCGCTTCGAGGTGCGGGCGTGCCGGACGATGTCCGCGACGGTGGTGTCGCGGAAACCGCGCTCGATGATCGATGCCGCCATGCCGTCGAGTAAGCGGTCGCGAAACGGATCGGTCCCCTGCGTCCCCTGGGGCCCATCGCCCGTGGGCCTGATCTCTTCGGATCGCGAATCACGCTGGCCGAGCGCCGTCGTCACGTCGCCTCCCTCCGGACTCTTGCACATTGCTGGTACTAACCGGTACCGTACTACACGAACCCGCGGTACACCGTAGTACCAGGACAGTGTGGTCCTGGCGAGATGGCTGGGAGTGCACCATGAGCAATGGGCCCACGCGCGACGGGGTGGGGACTGAGATCCTCGACAGGCCCGCCGTAACGTCCAGCGCCGTCAGGATGCCGCCAGGCCCGCGGTTGCCGAAGTGGGTGCAGGGCGTCGGCTACATCATCTCGCGAAACTGGGTGTACGAGCGGATCGCTCGCCGCCACGGCGAAGTCTTCACCATGAACCTGCCCATGTTCGGCGAGACGGTCATCGTCGCCGACCCGCAGTTGGCCAAGCAGTTGTTCACGGCCGGCACCGACGACGTCGGCAACGTCCAGCCAAACCTGTCGAGGGTTCTCGGCAGCGGATCGGTGTTCGCGCTCGACGGTGCCGACCACCGCAGGCGCCGCAAGCTGCTGACCCCGCCGTTTCACGGTAAGAGCATCAAGAACTACGAGAAGATCTTCGAAGAGGAGACGCTGCGCGAGTCGGCGAATTGGCCGGAGAGCCAAGCATTCCCGACGCTCGAGCCGATGATGCGGATCACGCTCAACGCGATCCTGCGAGCGGTGTTCGGTGCCGACGGGGAACAGCTCGACGAGCTGCGGCGCATCATTCCACCGTGGGTCACACTCGGTTCGCGACTGGCCGTCGTGCCTATACCGACGCGTGACTACGGCCGGTTCAGCCCCTGGGGCAGGCTCGCCGAATACCGGCGCCGGTACGACGACGTCATCGGCAGGCTGATCGACCACGTCAAAGCCGACCCGAACCTCGACAGCCGCGACGACGTGCTGGCACTGCTGCTGCGCAGCACGTACGAGGACGGCTCGGCGATGTCACGCAGCGACATCGGCGACGAGTTGTTGACGCTGCTGGCCGCTGGGCACGAGACCACGGCGTCCACCCTCGGATGGGCGTTCGAGCGCATCACGCGTCATGCTGACGTGCTGAAAACGCTGGTCGACGAGGCCGCGACCGACGACAACGAGTACCGGCAGGCCACCATCCTGGAGGTGCAGCGGGCCCGCACCGTCATCGACTTCGCGGGCCGACACGTCTACGCGCCGACGTTCCAGCTCGGCGACTGGGTGATCCCGCGGGGCACGTCCATCGTGGTCGCGATAGCGCAACTGCACAACCGCGCCGAGGACTTCGCCGAACCTGATCGTTTCGACCCGCAGCGCTACATCGGGTCCAGGCCGCCGACGTTCGCGTTCGTCCCGTTCGGTGGCGGCACCCGGCGGTGCGTCGGGGCGGCGTTCGCCAACGTCGAGATGGACGTGGTGCTGCGTACGGTATTGCGGCACTTCGTGATCGACGCGACGACGGCACCCGACGAGAAGGTGCACTCGCGCGGTGTGGCCTTCACCCCAAAGCATGGCGGGCGCATCATCGTGCACCGCCGCGAGACCCCGCTGGGCTAGGAGAGCAATGACGGACGCAGCGATCAGCGACATCGAAGACACCAACGGTACCGAAGCAGCCGACGCGCCGTCGGCCAAGATGCCACCGGCGGTTCGGCTGCCGAAGGTGGTGCAAGGGGTGCTGCTCGCCGGCTTTCGGCGCTTCTTCCTGCGCACCACCCTGAAGCGCCACGGCCCCGTCGTCGCGATCAACGTCCCGTTCTTCGGCCGTAGTGTTGTGGTCTCCGACCCGGCGCTGGTGCGGCAGGTGTTCCTGGCGAGCACCGACGAGCTGATCAATGTGAAGCCGAACCTCAGCAGGATCTTCGGGCCCGGGTCGGTGTTCGCACTCGACAACAAGGAGCACCGGGCGCGCCGCAAGCTGCTGGCTCCGCCGTTCCACGGGCAGAGCATCAGGAACTACGAAAAGGTCATCGAAGAGGAGACCCTGCGCGAGACGGCGACCTGGCCCGAGGGGCGCGAGTTCGCGACGCTCGAACCGATGAACAGGATCACGCTGAATGTCATCCTGCGCACCGTATTCGGCGCCGACGGAGCCCAACTGGACTACTTGCGCGAGATCATCCCGCCGTGGGCCAAGCTGGCGTCGCGAATGGCCACGCTGCCCGAGCCCCCATTCAGTACGGGGCGGTACAGCCCGTGGGGCCGGCTGGCGGAGTTCCGTCGAAACTTCGATTGCACCGTGTTCGCGCTGATCGAAAAGGCCGAGGCCGATCCGCGGCTCGAGGACCGCACCGACATCCTGGCGCTGCTGCTGCGCAGCCGATACGAGGACGGCACCCCGATGTCGCACCAGGATGTCTCCGACGAGCTCCTGACCCTGTTGGGTGCCGGCCACGAGACGACCGCGTCGACTCTGGGCTGGGCGTTCGAGCGGTTGCGCCGGCATCCCGAAGTCCTCGCCAAGCTCGTCGAGGAGAACGACGAGGGCGGTAACGAGTATCGCCAGGCCACAATCGTTGAGCTGCAACGGAACCGGACCGTCATCGACTTCTCCGGTCGCCATGTCGTCGCGCCGCACTTCGATCTCGGCGAATGGCGGGTTCCGCACGGCTACACGGTGATGGTCTCGATCGGCAACGTGCACGCAAACCCCGATGCCTTCCCGAACCCCGAGCGCTTCGACCCGAACCGGTTCCTGGGCACCAGGACCCCGACGGCGTGGATACCGTTCGGCGGCGGCACCCGCCGCTGCATCGGGGCGGCGTTCGCCAACGTCGAGATGGACGTAGTGCTGCGAACCATTCTGCGGCACTTCGTCATCGAGACCGACGATGCACCCGAGGAGAAGATACACTTCCGCGGCATCGCCTTCACACCGAAAGACGGCGGGCTCGTCACCGTGCGCCGGCGCTGACGCGCGTGGGCTAGTTTCGTCCCATGAGTCTGGTCGAGATGATCAACGGCGGCATGGAAGCCGCCATCCCCGCCGCGCACAAGCTGGGGATCAAGGCCGTCGAGGCGCGCCGCGGTTATGCCGCAGCCACCGTGCCATTGGAGGGCAACGGCAATCACTTCGGCGTCGTGTACGCCGGAGTCGAGTTCACCGTCGCCGAAATTCTCGGCGGCATCATCGCGATCGCGAGCTTCGATGCCGCCAAGTACTACCCGCTGGTGAAGAAACTCGACATCGAGTTCACCGCGGCCGCGCGCAGTGACCTGCGCGCCGAAGCGACCTTGGACGAGAACGAATTACGGCGCGTCGAAACCGAAGCCGCGGAAAACGGAAAGGCCGACTTCATGCTGGACGCCGTCGTCCGTGATGAAGCCGGCCAGACTGTGGCGCTCACCCGCGGGGTCTATCAGCTCCGGGCCCACGGGAAGTAGCCGCGCGTCTTAGACTTCCGCGCGTTTCGGCAGCTTCCAGCCGGAACGCGGGAAGTGGCAGGTGTATCCGTTGGGGTAGCGCTCCAGGTAGTCCTGGTGCTCCGGCTCGGCCTCCCAGAAGTCGCTTGCCGGAGCCACTTCCGTGACGACCTTGCCCGGCCACAGGCCCGAGGCGTCGACGTCGGCGATGGTGTCCAGCGCGATGCGCTTCTGTTCGTCATCGAGGTAGAAGATCGCCGACCGGTAGCTCGTGCCGACATCGTTGCCCTGACGGTTCTTCGTGGTCGGATCGTGAATCTGGAAGAAGAACTCCAGCAGCGCCCGGTAGTCGGTCTGCGCCGGGTCGTAGATGATCTCGATGGCCTCGGCGTGACCCGGATGATTGCGATAGGTCGCGTTGGCGTTCTCGCCACCGGTATAGCCGACGCGGGTGTCGATGACGCCGGGCTGCTTGCGGATCAGATCCTCCATGCCCCAGAAGCAGCCGCCTGCCAGGATCGCCTTCTCGCTCGAACTCATGCCTGTGCCTCCTTCACGAAGAGCTTCTTGTAGTCGCCGTAGCCTTCGGCGTCCAGATCGTCGAGGTGGATGAACTTCAGCGAAGCCGAGTTGATGCAGTAACGCAAGCCGCCCTCGGATCGCGGGCCGTCGTTGAACACGTGGCCGAGATGGCTGTCGCCGTGTGCCGACCGCACCTCGGTGCGCTTCATGAACAGGGTGCGGTCAACTTTCTCGACCACGTTCGCGTCCTCGATCGGCCGGGTGAAGCTCGGCCAGCCGGTGCCGCTCTCGAATTTGTCGACCGAGGCGAACAACGGCTCACCGGACACCACGTCGACATAGATGCCTGGTTCGTGGTTGTCCCAGTACTCACCGGTGAACGGCCGCTCGGTGCCGTTCTCCTGGGTGACGTGGTACTGCTCCGGTGACAACGCACTGACCGCGGCGGGGTTCTTGTTGTAATGCACGTTCATATAACGGCCCGGGTAACGGCGCTGTTCCGAGCGGAGATTACCGAAGTGTGATGCGTTCATTTCTGATCCTCTCGGCTGTCGTGATCGCTGGCTGGGTTGCACCCGCGGCCGCGGCCGCTGCCGAGACGGTGGTGCTGCCGGAACGGCAGGGACCCGCAGGAGTCGTCTTCGTCGACAATCCGGCGATCGTGGACGCCCGTCCGATGCCCGCCGACTCGTTCAGCCGCGTTCGCGGCGATGACGCCGTCGCGGTGCACTTCATGACCGGAACACCGGAGTGCTACGGCGTCCATGCCACCGTCACCGAGGATGCGGAGTCCGTCAGCGTCACGTTGCTTTCCGGCACGCTGCCCGAGGCAACCGGCCGTGCCTGCATCATGATCGCGGTATCCGGCACCGTCGAGGTGCCGCTGGCCGGGCCGCTCGGCGACCGGCAGGTTCTCAGCGTGTCCTGACTGCTCGACAAACCTCAGTAGAACGTGTTCTAGTTCTGGTGTGACTGGCAGCACTTTCAGCCGCGACGAGCTGGTCGCGGCATTCGAGAAATTCGAGGCGACGGTCGATCGCGCGGCCCAGACCCGCGACTGGGATCCCTGGGTTGAGCAGTACACACCCGACGTCCTCTACGTCGAGCACGCAGCGGGCACCATGCGCGGCCGGGACGAGGTGCGCCCCTGGATCTGGCAGACGATGGAGAGCTTCCCGGGCAGCTACATGACGTCGTTTCCGTCGCTGTGGTCGGTGTTCGACGAGGCGACCGGGCGGGTCATCTGCGAGCTCGACAATCCGATGCGTGATCCCGGCGACGGCACGATCATCACGGCCACCAACATCTCGATCATCACGTACGCGGGCGACGGGCTGTGGCGCCGTCAGGAGGACATCTACAACCCGTTGCGGTTCGTGAGGGCCGCGGTGAAGTGGTGCCGTAAGGCAGGGGAACTGGGCACGCTGCCCGACGAAGCGGCTGAATGGATGAAGCAGTTCGGCGGGCAGTCGGGCGGGCAAAAGTGACCGCACTGGTCATAGGTGCCAACGGTTATCTCGGCTCGCACGTCACCCGCCAACTCGTCGAAAAGGGCGACGATGTGCGTGTCATGGTGCGCGACGGCGCCAACACGATCGGCATCGACGACCTGGACGTCACGCGGTTCATCGGCGACATCTGGGACAACCAGACCCTGCGCGAAGCGATGGCCGGCGTCGAGGACGTCTACTACTGCGTCGTCGACACCCGCGGCTGGCTGCGCGATCCCTCACCGCTGTTCCACACCAACGTCGACGGCACCCGCAACGTGCTGGAAATCGCGAAAGATGCTGGGCTACACCGGTTCGTCTTCACCAGCAGCTACGTCACCGTCGGCCGCAAGCGCGGCCGCGTCGCCGCCGAGGACGACATCGTCGTCGAGAGGGGCCTGACGCCCTACGTCCGCTCCCGCGTGCAGGCCGAGAAACTCGTGCTCCAGTACGCGCGCGAACACGGTCTGCCCGCCGTCGCGATGTGTGTGTCGACGACGTACGGCGCCGGCGACTGGGGCATGACCCCCCACGGCGCGCTCATCGCCGGCACCGCATTCGGAAAGCTGCCGTTCGTGATGGACAAGATCGAGCTCGAAGCGGTCGGTATCGACGACGCGGCGCGGGCACTGCTGCTGGCCGCCGACAATGGTCGGATCGGCGAGCGTTATCTGATCTCGGACAAGATGATCAGCAACGCCGAGGTGGTGCGCATCGCGGCCGAGGCGGCCGGGGTGCCCGCACCGACCAAGTCGATTCCGTTGCCGGTGTCGTATGCGATGGCCGCACTCGGCAGCGCGAAGGCGAAGCTGCGCGGCACCGACGAACAACTGTCGATGGGTTCGCTGCATCTCATGCGTGCCGAGGCGCCCGTGGCGTGCGACAAAGCCAAACGGGAACTGGGATGGCAGCCCCGACCCGTCGAGGAGTCGATCCGGGAAGCGGCCCGCTTCTGGGTCGGGCTGCGGGAGGCCAGACGCAAGACCAAATCGCCGTCGGATGGCAGCTCAGGCTAACCTGAAAGCCGCCCTTCAAGATCAACGGCGGTGTACATGGCAGGCGGTGTGGAACATCTCCTGCGCGGCCGACATGACGAGTGCGAGGCGCTGGACCGGCGAGTCGAGGCTGCCGGCAGGGGTGCGAGCCAGGTCGTCGTGCTGCGCGGCGAGGCGGGCGTCGGCAAGACCGCGCTGCTGGACTATGTCGCCGAGCGGGCCGCCGGGTTCCAAGTCGCACGCGCAGCCGGTGCCGAGGCCGAAGTCGAACTCGCTTTCGCGGGTCTGCACCAGCTGTGCGCACCGATGCTGGACCGTCTGGATGCCCTGCCCGCACCGCAGCGCGACGCGCTTGCCACGGCGTTCGGCCAGAGCGCGGGACCGCCGCCGGACCGCTTCCTGGTGGGCCTCGCGGTGCTGAGCCTGCTTGCCTTGGTCACCGCGGACCGACCGCTGATCTGCATCGTCGACGACGCCCAATGGCTGGACCAGGTCTCTGCGCAGACGCTCGCGTTCGTCGCGCGCCGGCTGCTGGCCGAGCCCGTGGCGCTGGTGTTCGCGGTGCGCAGCACCGTCACCGACGAGTTGACCGGCTTGCCAGAGATGGAGATCCGCGGTCTGTCCGACGGGGACTCGCGAGCCTTGTTGGACAGCGTTATTCGCGGCCGCCTCGACGAGCGGGTGCGGGAACGGATCATCGCCGAGGCGCGCGGCAATCCGCTGGCGCTGCTGGAGTTGCCCCGCGATCCCGCCGCAGCCGAGGGCGGCTACGGTCGCCCGGACGCGCGCGCCCCGTCGAGTCACCTCGAGCAGAGCTTCGTGCGGCGGGTCAAGTCGCTGCCCGCGCCGACGCAGAAGCTGTTGCTGGCCGCGGCGGCAGAGCCCGTCGGCGACAAGGCCCTCTTGATCCGGGCCGCGCAGCGGATGGGGATCACCCCCGACGACGCCGCGCATGCGGAGGCCGAGGGCCTCATCGAGATCGGCACCAGGGTCCGCTTCCGCCACCCGCTGATGCGCTCGGCCGCCTACTTCGCCGCCGACGTCGACGATCGCCGCCAGGCCCACCGCGCGCTCGCCGACGAAACCGATCCCAACTCCGATCCGGATCGCCGGGCCTGGCACGGCGCCAACGCCGCCTTCGGCACCGATGACGATGTCGCCGACGAACTCGAGAAATCCGCCGACCGCGCGGCCGCCAGAGGAGGTGTCGCCGCCGCGGCCGCGTTCCTGGAGCGGGCCACCGAACTGACATCGGACCCGGCGCGCCGAGGAGCCCGGGCGCTGGCCGCCGCCGAGGCGAAGTTCGCGGCCACGTCGTCCGAAGCGGCGTACGGGCTGCTCGCGATCGCCGAGATGAGCCCGCTGGACGCCCTGCAGCGGGCCAGGGCCCGACGGCTGCGCGCGCGGATCTCCTTCGTCGAGAGTCGCGGCGGCATGGAGGGTGCTGCGCCGGTCGCCGACACCGCGCTGGGACTGCTCGATGCCGCCCGGGGTCTGGAAGGACTCGACGACGCGTTGGCGCGCGAGACCTACCTCGACGCACTGGGTGCCGCGATGTACGCAGGTCGGCTGTGTCCGCACGGCGGCCCCATCGTCGTCGCCGAACCGGCGCGCCACGCGCCGTCAGGCCCGAACCCGGCACGCCCGCACGATCTACTGCTGGACGGCCTGGCGATGCGGTTCACAGAAGGCCACGCCGCGAGCCTGCCGACGTTGCGCACCGCCATGACCAGGGTCCTCGAGGCGGCACAGCACACCGACGACGACGTGATGCGATCGTTCTGGCAGGGCTTTCCCATCGCGGCGGAATGCGCCGCTGGGGAATTGTGGGACGACGACATGTGGCACGACGTCGGCACCACCGCCGTTCGCCTGGCACGCGAATCGGGTGCGCTTGCGATGCTCCCGCTGGCGCTGGCGACACGTGCGGGCAGCCACGTGTTCGCGGGCGAGTTCGATGCGGCCGCGGCGCTGATCGAGGAGGCCAACACGATCTCCGCCGCAACGGGATTGGCGCCGGTGCGCTACCACGCCATCTCCCTCACCGTCTGGCGCGGCGCGGAGGACGAGGCAGTGCGGATGATCGAGGCGACGGCGCAACTCGCGGCGTCCCGCGGCGAGGGCAGGGTCATCGGCCTGCTCGGGTGCTTCACCGCGATCCTCAACAACGGGCTCGGCCGCTATCAAGAAGCACTCACCGCGGCGAAGCGGGCGTGCGAGCACGAGGACCTGGGCCCGTACCGGATGGCGCTCGCCGAACTCATCGAGGCGGGCGTCCGGTGCGGCGACCGGGAAGCGGCCGCCCGCGGAGTCGCGCTGATGGAGACGCAGGCCGTCGCCGGAACGGATTGGGCGCTGGGCACATTGGCCCGCTGCCGGGCTCTCGTCACCGACGACCAGACCGCTGAGACGCTCTACCGCGAGGCAATCGAACGGCTCGGTCGCACCAGGATGAAGGTCTATCTCGCGCGTTCACATCTCGTGTTCGGGGAGTGGCTGCGCCGCATGAATCGGCGGGTCGATGCCCGCGAGCATTTGGGCACCGCGCACGAGATGTTCGTCCGCATGGGGTCTGAGAGCTTCGCCGAGCGGGCCCGCCGCGAGCTGCTTGTCACCGGTGAGAAGACCCAGAAGCGTGCGATCGGCACGGGTGACGGGCTGACGGCGCAGGAGGGGCAGATCGCCCAGCTGGCCGGCGCCGGCCTGACCAATCAGGAGATCGGCGCCCAGCTGTTCATCAGCGCTCACACCGTCGAATGGCACCTGCGCAAGGTGTTCGCCAAGCTCGGCATCAAATCCCGTCGGCAGCTGCGGGGGCGACCCGAGGTCACCTAGCCGGACCAGGGAATGACTACGGACTTTCAAGGGTCCCGTGGTCCAACTCGGTCGACAGACTGAGTTCATGGAACTTGCGAATCAGAAAGTCCTGGTCACAGGTGGTACGGCCGGTATCGGGTGGGAGGCCGCACGCCTGATGGCGGCCGAGGGTGCCGAGGTCATCATCTCCGGACGCGACCGTGCCCGCGGTGCGGCGGCGGCGGCGCGGATCGGTGGCAACGCGCGCTTCGTACCTGCCGACCTGTCCGACATGGACTCGGTGCACGCACTCATCGACCAGGTGGGCAGCGTCGACATCGTCGTGAACAATGCCGCGAACTTCGCCGGCGCCGCCTCCGTCGACCAAGAACTCGCCGCGTTCGAATCGATCTTCGACACCAACGTTCGCGGTGCGTACTTCCTGATCGCGGGCCTGGTCCCGGCCATGCTCGAACGCGGCCGCGGCAGCATCGTCAACGTCACCTCCATGGTCGCGTCCAAGGGTGTTCCCGGGGCGTCCGTGTACAGCGCCTCCAAGGCGGCGCTGGAGTCGTTGACCCGCACCTGGGCCGCCGAGTTCGGCAAGCACGGGGTGCGCGTCAACAGCGTCGCACCCGGGCCGACCCGCACCGAAGGGGTGGCCGCCGAATGGGGCGAGACCAACGAGGAACTCGGCCGGGCGTTACCGCTGGGCCGCACTGCGCATGCCGCCGAAATCGCCGAGGCAGTGCTGTTTCTGGCCTCGCCGCGGGCCAGTTTCATCACCGGTTCGACGCTGCACGTCGACGGCGGCGGCGCGGCGGTTTGACGGCCCTGTCCAGCGGAAGGAATGAGCATGTCGCACCAAAGCCTCGAGGACGCCGCAGTGACCTTCTTATCGTGCCGGGATCGCCTGTTCGGCATCGCCTTTCGGATCCTGAACGACACCGCCGCAGCGGAGGACATCGTCCAGGACGCGTGGGTGCGGTGGCAGACCTGCGATCGTGACGTCGTGCTCGACCCGCCGGCGTTCCTGACCACCACCACGAAGCGGCTCTGTATCAACGCACTGCAGTCGGCACGTGCGCGTCACGAAACCCACGCGGGCTCGCGGCTGCCCGATCCGATGGATCCACACGCGGACCCGCAGCGTCGTATCGAGCAGTGCGAGGCACTGGAACTCGCCGCGCTCACCCTGCTCGAACGGCTGTCCCCGCCCGAGCGCGCGGCCTACGTGCTGCGCGAGGCGTTCGACTATTCGTACGCCGATATCGCCGGGATCGTGGAGGTGACGCAGGCGAACGCACGCCAACTCGTCAGCCGTGCGCGCAAACGCCTTGTCGCAGAACGCCGTGACGAGCCCACGGGCGCCGAGCAGAAGCGGATGGTGGCGGCGCTGACGGTGGCCGCGCACTCGGGTGACCTGGCGACACTGGAAACGGTGTTCACGGAGGACCTCGCGATGGCCGCCTAGGCGAGGTGGAACAACGCCATGGCGTTGGCGTCGAGGATTGCGTGCGCTTCGCCGGGATCGGCGACATCCATCACGTACTCGACCGCGCGCACGAACGTATCGCCGTCCTCGTACGGAAAATCGGTGCCCAATAGAATCCGGTCGGCACCAAAAGTGTCTATGGCACAGCGCAGTGCGGGCTCGTGGCAGTGGCTCACCGTGTCGAACCACAGCCGGTGTACCGCCTGGCTGGGTGGCTCCGGAGTGTCGGGCGCCTCCGACGCGAGGTGGTCGTCGGCCCGGCGGGTGAGCATCGGCAGCGCGCCTCCCAGATGCGAACAGATGATCTTCACGCCGGGATACCGTTGCAGGTGACCGGAAGTGATCAGCTGCAGCGCGGCGATGGTGTCCTCGAACGGTGCGCCTGCCATCCACGTGATGTGGTGTTCGGTCACCAGCGGGGAGCAGGCGCCGTTGCCCGCCGGATGCAGGTACAGCACCGCGCCGCGGGCATCGAGTTCGGCGAAAATCGGCTCGAAATCCGGATCGGTGATCGCGCGGTCCAGCACGCTGGTGTTCATCGTGACGCCGACCATGTCCAATTCATCTGTGGCACGAGCCATTTCGTCGATCGCGGCATCGACGTCCGGCATAGGTATGGCTGCGAAGGCGCGGAAGCGGTCGGGGTGTGCGGTGACGACAGCGGCGTACTCGTCGTTGACGTAGTGAGCCGCCGCGACGGCCCGCTCGGTGTCGGGGCCGTAGGGCAACTGCGGGGCGGCCGACAGCACCTGGATGTCGATGCCCGCGCGATCCATCAACCGCAGCCGCGCATCGAGTTCGGCGCCACCGCCGGCGCCGATACCTCGCTGGGTCGCGGTGTCGGTCTTGCCGAGGGCGGCGAGCCGGTCGAGATATCGGTCGGTCCAGTAGTGGGCGTGAACGTCGATCCGCATGTATGTCAACGCTATTCGTTGAACACCACGCCGTACAGTGTTCAACGGCCGGCGAGTTGGATCGCGCCGCGGTTAGCCTCGGATGCGTGGGCGAGAAACTGCACGTCGACCTGTCCGGTGCACCGCAGACCATGCTGGCCACCTTGTATGCCAAGGCACTGGACGCCGACCTGCCCAAGCCGATACTCGGCGATCGGTTGGCCAGGGAAATCGTTGACCGCATCGACTACGACTGGTCGAAGACCTCGATCACGAAAACCAATTCGCCGTCGGTGACCACCCGCAGCGCCCACTTCGACAACTGGGCCAGGCAATTTCTCGCGGTCCATTCTGAAGCCACCGTCGTGCACCTCGGCTGCGGATTGGATGCGCGCGCGTTCCGGCTCGATCCAGGTCCCGGTGTCGAGTGGTATGACATCGACTATCCCGAGGTCGCCGATCTGCGTCGCCAACTCTTCCCGAGCCGGGACAACTACCACGTCATCGCCGCCTCGGTGACCGACCCGACGTGGTTCACCGAGGTGCGCTCGGAGCGGCCGACGCTGATGATCGCCGAGGGACTGACCATGTATCTCACCGAGTCCGACGGTGTCGCATTGTTGCGCCGCGTCGTCGACACCTTCCCCAGCGGAGAGCTGCAGTTCGATGCGTTCAACCGGCTCGGCATCAAATCGCAGTGGATGAACGCCGTGGTCCGACGGTCGGGCTCGACGCTGTACTGGGCGATCAACCGGCCCGACGACATCGTCGGTATGGTCCCCGGCGTGCGGTTACTGGCGTGGGAGTCGCCCTTCGACTCCGCGACGTTTCGGGCCATCGGGGGAGGCCTCGCCTGGTTCTACCGCGGCATGGCCCGCGTGATGTCGGCGGCGCCGTCGCTGCGCTACATGGCGCAGTATCACCGCTACGCGTTCTGAGCGGTACCACCGCTCGGCGTGGCGACGATGCTCGGTTGCCAGTCCCTGTGCATCGGTGCCGCTTCGGCATTGACCGCCGTTCCCAACGCGAACGCGCCGATCAGTCCGGCGGGGACGACGATGTAGGTGGCGATGTAGCGCGTGAAGACGTGCATGTGGTTTCTCCCGATGTCCGTGACCTGTTGCGCATAACGATGCCGCGCAACGGTCCACGCGTCTGTCCGGTGATCGGACGGCTACCGGTTGAATCCGGTGTCCCCCGATCGGCGGAATCAGACCGCCTTGAGTTCGGCGATGACCTCCCCGTAGAGCCGGGCCTTGATCGCCCCGAATACCGCGCCGGCTTTCGGGGCGAGCGCCTCGGCCCGCGCGATCGCGACGTCGAGCACCTCGCCTTCACCCGCGGTGGCGGCGACGATGCCGGCCGACCGGGCGTCCTCGCCGCCGTAGCGCCGCGCGGTCGTCATCGCTTCGTGAGCGGTCGCGACGGGGAGTCGCGAGCGGATCAGGGCGTTCATGCCGGGGGTGAACGGAATGCCGAGGTCAACCTCCGGGAGGCAGAAGAACCCCCGGTCGGCCCGCATGACGATCTGGTCGTGGGCCAGTGCGAGCATCGCGCCGCCGGCAAACGCGTGGCCCTGTACCGCGGCGACGATCGGTGCCGGAAAGGCCAGGACACGGGCGAACATCAGGTGAATATCCACCAGGTTCGCTTCGGAGGCGTCCGGGTTGCTCGCCATGAAATCCAGATCCAGCCCATTGGAGTAGAACTTGCCGAGGCCGGTCGTGACGACGGCTTTGGCGCCCTCGGCGGCTTCGACCTCGTCGAGCGCGGTGTTGATCGCGGCGAGTCGATCGGGGTGAAAGCGGTTCTCGTCGTCGCCGAGCGTGAGCACGAAAACCGCACCGTTGCGGTCGAGGCCGGTCATCTGCCGATTACACCACTCGCGCTTGCTGTCAGAATCGGACGGTGGCCGACCCGACGCCTGGAAGGAATTAGACGATGCCTGCGCCGCAGTCCCCCCGCGATGAGCCGGGCCTGCCCATCGTGATCGTGCGGTTCGGCAGGGTGGACGAGGTGCTGCGCCCCGGTGAGGGCCCGGTGTTCATCGGCAGGGAGCTTCCCGCGCAGCTGCGCATCGACGACACGCGCATCTCCCGAACGCACGCGCGGATCGAGTCGACGGGCGCGCAGTGGGTGGTCGTCGACGAAGCCAGCACCAACGGCGTGTTCCTCAACGGCGAACGGGTCTCCAACGTGCCCGTGACGGACGGCATGACGTTGCACCTGGGTCACCCCGAGGGCATCGCCGTGCGGTTCTCGTTCATCGACCCCGACGCGGGCACGATGATGGCCACCGGCGTCATGCCGGCACGCACCACTGACGACACCATCGCGCAGCCGGAGCAGGCCGCCGCCCGGCCGCCCTCCGGAGCGCAGGACGGCCCTGACATCGCCCGGGCCGGTGCGGCGGTGACCGCGCGGCTCGAAGAGCTCGGCTACTCGGCACGGCGCCTCAGCGACGAGAGCGGCGTCAGTGTGGACGAGCTGGAAGATTTCGAGCGCGGGCGCACCTGGCCTCCCCAGGGCACCCGCGACAAGATCGAACGGGCCCTGCGCTGGCCGTCGGGAACGATTCCCCTCGTGGCCCGCGGGGGTGAGATCCCCGACGACGACGACACCGGAACGCTGTCGGACTCCGTGCAGCTGGAGGTGATGCTCGACTACGCCAAGATCGCCCTCGACGGGATGGCCGCGCGGATCGCGGCCCTGCCGCCGGTCGACGACCCGGACTTCGGCGTGCAGGTCGCTGAGCTGCTGGCGCAGCTGCGCCGGCTGCACGCCACTACCGCCAACGCCGCGCGCAGCGCGCCGGCCCTCGAGATCCTGCTGGCGCTGTCCGACGTGCGCCGGACCTACAGCGAACTGATGTGCCACGCCGCGACCGCCCGCGGCGCCACGCTGGGTCAGCGCCTGTACGCCGCGCGGCACCGAGCCCTGCTCAGCGTGGAGGAAACCGCAGCCGCCTGCGCCGTCGACGTCGATGCCGTGAACGCGGTCGAAGCCGAGCGGGAGGTATCGGCCGAGGTATCCGCGGCGCTGGAAAGTGTCCTCGCCCGCATCACCGACCGCTGAGCGGACGGACCCAGATGCCACTGCATCCCCACCGGGTGCGAAGACGCCACCCGCGCCGGTACGTGATACTGCTGGGCATGAATGCGGCGGGGTGCATCCATATAGATGAGCATCGAGGGGCCCGCCAGTGCTGACCAACGGCTCGATGGTGGGCGGCTACCGCATCGAGCGGGAACTGGGCGCCGGCGGAATGGGCTCGGTCTATCTGGCCGCACATCCCACCCTGCCCCGCCGCGACGCACTCAAGGTGCTCTCCCGCGAACTCTCGCGTGACCCCGACTTCCGGACGCGCTTCACGCGCGAAGCCGACGTGGCCGCGTCACTGGATCACCCACAGATCGTTTCGGTTTACGACCGGGGCCAGACCGACGACGGACAGCTGTGGATCGCGATGCAGTTCGTCGACGGTACCGACGCCGACGCCGCACTGCGTGATGGCAAGATGACCCCGCCTCGTGCTGTGCACATCGTCTCCGAGGTCGCCAAGGCACTGGATTTCGCGCACAGCCGCAACGTCGTGCACCGCGACATCAAGCCGGCCAACTTTCTGCTGTCGGGACCTGCCGACGCCAACGAGCGGGTGCTGCTCGGCGATTTCGGCATCGCCCGCGCGCTGGACGACGTCGGGTTGACCGCCACCGGGTCCGTCATGGCCACCATCGCCTACGCCGCCCCAGAGGTGTTGTCGGGCATGCAGTTCGACGGCCGCGCCGACATCTACTCACTTGGCTGCACCCTGTATCGGCTGCTGACCGGCAAGACACCGTATTCCGGAGCCAACGGGCCTGCGGCCACGATGATGGCCCACTTGCAACAACCGCCACCGCGGGTCACCGACGTGGTGCCCTCGCTGCCGCCGGCGCTCGACCAGGTGATCGCCGTCGCGATGGCCAAGGATCCGAGGCAGCGGTTCGGTTCGACCAGCGCGTTGGCGGCCGCCGCCGGTGCGGCGCTGTATGACCTACGCGCACAACAGAACCCGACGTTGCTGGCGCCGGTATCCGGCGCGGAGGTCAGCTCGTACCCGCGCGCGGACTCCGGCACACCCTGGATGCCCGGCGGCCCGCCACCTGGTCAGTCGGGGCCGGGCTTTGGGCCGTCCACCCCGGTGCCTGTCGCACCGCGGCGCCGTCGACGCGCGGCGGTCATCGGCGCGGCAGTCGCGGTGGCGATGCTGGTCGCTGCCACCGTGACGGTGGTGGCGTGGCCGTCCGACGAAGCGACGTCACCCACTTCGCAGGATGGATCGACATCAGGGGTCCCGACCACCGTGGCCGGACCACCGGCCACCGACGTACCCGTTTCGGGCCTACGCTCGATCCTGTTGACTGGCAACGAGATTCCCGGTAACACCGGCGAGACCGCGGTGGTCCTCGAATCGGACGGCACCGAACTCCTCAACGACTCGGCAACCATCGACAATCAGCAGTGCCTTGGGGCATGGGCACCGGCACAACAGCCGGTTTACAGCCAGACGCGCATCGCCGGGGTCGCGGTGCAGACGTTACGTGCGCTGTACCGAAAGGTCACCCAGGAAAGCGTCATTCAGGCGGTGGTGTCGTTCCCCGATCCGAGCGGCGCCGGCATCTCGCTGCAGCTGCAGCGTCAGGACTGGGAGGCCTGCGCGGGCAAGACGGTCACCATCACCCCGGCGGGCGAGCCGCCGCTGCAGTGGACGTTCGGGCAACCCACCAACAACGCCGGCGCATTCGTGTTGGACGCGACCTCTAGTGCCGGCGACGCGGTCTGCCAGCACGGCATCTCAACCCGCGGCAACGTGCTGATCGACATCCGTCAATGCCGACCGCCGGGCACCGGCGACGTCGGGGCCTTGATCACCGCCACCGCCAACAAGGTGCCTCGGCAGCAGTGACCACTGAAGCCCATCGAAAACTGTTGTCAGCTAGGAGGTCTGCCGTCAATGTCGTCACATAGAGTATCCGCGGTCATCGGAGCGATGCTTGTCACGGTTTCGGTGGGCGCAGCGTGCTCACGCGGCGGAACTCCCGTCGCCCAGGAGAGCACCGCCGAGTCGACGCAGACCTCGGTGGCGGCGACCACCACGACCACCGCACCGTCCGACGACGACCAGGTGCGTGAGACGGTGATGGCCTTTCAACAGGCGTACAACACGCAGAACTGGGACGCCTATCTGGAGCTGATGTGCCCGTCGTGGCGGGCCCAGTACACCGGCCCGGTCATGGACATGACGAAGAAAACCCGTATCGATCAAGGTTTGACGACGATGACCGTGAACAGTGTGCAGATCCTCGGGGACGAAGCGACGGCGAACGTCGATGCCCAGAACGAACTGCTGGGGCGCAAGACCCTGGACTTGAAGCTGGTCCGCGAGGACGGATGGCGCGTCTGCATGCCCAGTGGGGTGCGGTAGTGCGAATCGCGTTGGCGGCGTTGACGATCACGCTGCTGCTGGCCGCGTGTGGTAGCACCGTCGACGGCACAGCGGTGCAGGGGACGGCACCAACGGTCGATCCGTCGGCGCTCGACCCCGGCTCCTACCCGACGACGCCGCGGCCGCCGCTGGGACGGGCAGGCACCGATGAGGCGGGACAGCTTGTCGAGGGCAGGCGGATGGCCGGCTTCGTGGTCGGGCCGTGGCAGGTCGACCCCGCGCTGACCCAGATCGGGGCGTCACCCGCAAAGGTCCTGCAGCGCCGCAATGAGGTCGTGCAGGTGGTCTGGCCGGCCATGCTGGCCCGGTTCCCCTCGCTGCCGCTGGTCGCCGGTTTCGTCAGTGAACGGACGTCAGCCAACCCGGGCGACGCGACGCTGCTGCGCAATGCGGTCCTGCAGTATCCGTTTCCGCAGACCGCAACGGAGGCGGCCGAGGGCTTGGCCTCAGGGGCGTTGAACATCGTCGACGGTGGCGCCAGCGCGGCCATGACGGAACCGATCCGGGCGGTGCCGATTCCGGGTCACCCCGAGGCGACCGGCGCGCTGATGAAACGTCTCGAGGGCACCGCCGGCGTGGACGAGCTGACTGTCGTCAGTTCCCGTGGGCCGTACGTACTGATCCAGGTGGTCCAGTTCGCCACGCCGGAACGGGCCGCCGAACTGGCGGGCCGCGTCCTCGATCTGCAGGGCCCGCTGATCGACACGTTCGTGCGCACCGAGCCGGCGCCGCTGACGGCGCTGCCGCGAGACCCGTCGGGTCTGCTGGCCCGCACCGTACCGATCAAACCCGGGCAGGGTGACACGATGTCGGACGCCGACTACGACCCGGCAGCGGCATTGCAGTTGGAGGACAACCCGATTCAGGCGCGCACGGCGATGCAGGACGCCGCGGTCGACACCGTGGCGGTCAGCCAGACGACGCTCTATCAGGCCCGTGACGGCGCGGCTGCGCAACAGCTTGCGCAGCAGCTCGGCGACGACGTCGTAGAGCTCCAGGCGGGCCAGGCCGCCGCCCAGGTGCCGGGCCTCGCGGGCAGCCGGTGCGTGCGCACGGAAGACGCGGATTTACTGATAGCGCGCCACTGGTGCGTCGGCACCAGGGACCGGTACACGTTCAAAGCGGTTGCCCGCGATCTGAACAACGCCCATCAGCAGATCGCGGCCCAGTACCTGATGCTGGGCGGATAGCCAGCACTCAGTTCGGGATCTTCTCCAGGATCCGGTTGGCGATCGTCACGTTCTGCTCGGCCAGGTTGCTGCCCATGATCTGCACATCGACCAGCACGTTGTTCTTCGCCGCGATGGCACGGGTGACGGTGACCGGCGAATTGTCGTTGACGTTGCGCAACGACGTGACGCCGCCGCCGGCGTCGACCGGCTCGCCCAGCGTGAACGCCGCCTGCTGGCCCTGCGCAATCATCTTCCACACGAACTGCGTGTTCGCGCAGCGGCGCCACTGCTCGACGTAGTTGGCCAAGGCGCGCTGCGCGGCCACCGCGCTGTCGAAGGTGACCACCGACTCGCCGAGCATGAGCGAAGGGGTCGGCGACTGGACTTGGCTGGCGCCGTGGAACTTCCGGTAGCCGGTGCCTTCGTAGGCGGGCGGCGCGCCGCCGCTGAAGGAGCTGGCGCAGTTCTCCGGTTCGTACACCTGCTGGCTGGGATCCGGTACAGCCACACCCGTGGAATTCGGCCCCTCGATCAACTGCGGGTTGTCCATGATGGTCTTGAGCTCATCGAGGCTCGGTAGCAACTCCGGAAGCTTGGCGGCGGCGACGGGCGCCGGCGTCGGCGGTGGCGGCGGGCTGCTCGACGTCGACGTGGCCGACGCCTCGGCAGTGGACTCCTCGGTGGGGGCCGTTGACTCGCCGCCGCAGGCCGTCCCGACTGCGAGGACAGCTGCCGACGACAACGCGAGCGCGACTCGCGTCCGTCCGCGCAAACTCCCCGAATTCGCCCACCGCTGGTGCTGACGCATCAAGTCACCCTTCCTGTTCCATGACCGGTCTTCCAGCATCGCACGGCGAAGGACGTGGTCCGGACACCAATTTCGCAGCCGCGGTGGCGCGTCCTGCCAGAATCAGGAGGTGACCCAAACGATCAACGGTCGGATCTCGAATTGGTACCCGCAACTTCCGGCCGTGCGGGCCGCGCTGCCGGGAAATCGCGACGCCGATGTGTGCATCGTCGGTGCCGGCTACACCGGGCTGTGGACGGCGTACTACCTGAAGCGGGCCGATCCGTCGCTGCGCATCGTGGTGCTCGAGGCGCGGTTCGCCGGGTTCGGCGCGTCGGGCCGCAACGGCGGTTGGTTGTCCGGCCTGGTGCCCGGTGACCGAAACCGGATGGCGAAGCTCTACGGACGCGAGCGTGTGCTGGCCTGGCAGCGGGCCCTCAACGAGTCGGTCGACGAAGTCATCGACGTTTCGGGCCGCGAGGGTATCGAAGCCGGCATCGTCAAGGGCGGAACGCTGCACGTCGCGCGCAACCGCGCACAGGCGTCGAGGTTGGCGGCCGACGTATCCGAGGAACTCGGCTGGGAGGTCGACGGCATCACCGCGTTGACGAGAGATGAGTCGGCACAGCGCATTCAGATCGACGGCGTCGTGTCGGCCTACCACAACCCGCACTGCGCGCGGGTGCAGCCGGCCCAGCTGGTGCGGGGACTTGCCGACACCGTCGAGCGGCTCGGGGTCGATCTCTACGAGCGGTCGCCGGTCAACGAGCTGCGCGCGGGACGGGTGGGGACCGTGCTGGGTGAGGTGAGCGCACCCGTCGTGCTGCGCGCGACCGAAGGCTTCACCGCGTCGCTGCCAGGGCTGAAGCGACGCTGGTTACCGATGAACAGTTCGATGATCGCGACCGAGCCGCTCCCGCAGGCTATTTGGGAGACCATCGGCTGGGAGGGCCGCGAGACGCTCGGCGACACCGCGCACGGCTTCTTCTACGCACAGCGCACCGTGGACGACCGCATCGCCATCGGTGGCCGCAGCGTGCCGTATCGCTTCGGTTCGCGCACCGACATCGACGGAAAAGTGCCCGAGCGCACCATCGACCATCTCACGGCGGTACTGCATTCGGCGCTACCGCAGACCCGCGGTGTCCCCGTCGCGCACGCCTGGTGCGGCGTGCTTGCCGTGCCGCGGGACTGGGAGGCATCCGTAACATTCGACAAGGCAACGGGATTGGGCGCGGCTGGGGGCTACGTCGGCCACGGCGTCACCGCCACCAACCTGGCCGGACGCACCCTGGCCGACCTGGTGCTCGGACGGCAGACGGCACTCACCGACCTGCCGTGGGTCGGGCACCGATCGCGTGACTGGGAACCCGAACCGCTGCGATGGCTGGGAGTTCGCGGGATGTACACGGCGTACAAGGCCGCCGACTGGCACGAGTCGCGCGGGCGAAAGACGACGTCACCGATCGCCGTCGTGGCCGACAAGATCGCCGGCAGGCCCTAGTAGCGTTCGGCGCGCTCCTTCAGCCGCTGCAGGGTCAACTTGATGTGCTTGGCGTTGGCC
Organism: Mycobacteriaceae bacterium; assembly: GCA_019749805.1. GTDB lineage: Bacteria > Actinomycetota > Actinomycetes > Mycobacteriales > Mycobacteriaceae > Mycobacterium. The sequence continues at coordinate 58,384 of JAIEPH010000066.1, forward strand.
GTGTCGCGGTCACGTACACCTGTCGCGATGCCCGCCGGGGTGCGAAACCAACCGGGCCGCTTGTCCCAGGTGCGCTCGGTGACGGTGCAGCCGCGGTCGGTCGCGGTGATGTCATAGCGCCAGTGCGCGACGGGGATGACAAGACTCTTCACGTCGAACGCGAACGCGCGCCCCGGCTCAGCGTCGGTCACGGTGCAGGTCGTCGTCCACTTCTTGCCGCCGTGCTGGTTACGGCCCTTGAAGACGGCCCCCGGTGCGACGCGGTCGCCCCTGTGCCAAACCATCTCGGTGGCCTCCTCAGCCAGTGTCGACAGCGTGGGGAGGTCGGTGATCAGCGCGTATACCGTCGTCGGCTCGGCCGCGATGTCTGTCGAGGCCTCAGCGGAGGCGGGACCGTGTGCACTCATCTCGCGATCGTAGCCAGCGGTACCGGAATCCTGAGCGGTACTGCCACGTTGATCCTGTCATGAGCGATCGCCCCGTACTCCAGCCAACAGCCACCCACCCGATCACCGTCGAACCGACCGGCAAGCACGTCACCGTTCGCATCAACGGCGAGGTCGTCGCCGACACCGACAATGCGCTGACCCTGCAGGAGTCGACGTACCCCGCCGTGCAGTACATCCCGAAGGCCGACGTCGTGCAGTCCGCGCTGCGCGACAGCGTCACGGAGACGTACTGCCCGTTCAAGGGCGTGGCGAGCTATCACCACGTCGTCACGGGATCCGGCGACACCGTCGAGGACGCGATCTGGACCTACCTCGAGCCGTACCCCGCGGTGGCCGCGATCGCCGGTCATCTGGCGTTCTACCCGGACAAGGCTGTCGTCACTGTCACCTAGTCTGAGGCGGTGCGAAGCGTCGAGTGCAGTGTCGTTTTCGCGGGTCCGGCCAGCCCGGGATTGACCCTGTCTCCGCTGCGCCGCGGCCGCGCCGATCCGTGCTATCACGACGCCCGGGACGGTGCGATCTGGCGCACCAGCCTCATGCCCAGCGGACCGGTCACCGCGCGTCTCACCAAATCGGGCCGCGACACCGTTGACTGCGAGGCATGGGGCGGCGGCGCACGGGAATTCGCCGAATCACTACCTGCCCAACTCGGACGCGACGACGACTCGTCGGGCTTCCAACCGGTCGAGCCGACCATCGCCGCCGCGCATCGGCGTGTTCCGCATCTGCGGCTGGGCCGCACCGGCCGCGTACTGGAAGCGCTCATCCCGGCGGTGCTCGAACAACGGGTCTACGGCAAGGACGCCCGCGCGGCGTGGCGAAAACTCGTCACGAAATACGGCGCACCCGCGCCCGGGCCGGCCCCCGCACACATGCGGGTGTCACCACCGGGTGAGGTGTGGCGGCGCATCCCCTCCTGGGAGTTTCACCTCGCCAACGTCGACCCCGGCCGCGCCCGCACGATCGTCGGCTGCGCGCAGCGGGCCGACTCGCTGGAACGCCTGGCCGCCCGCCCGACGGAGCAGGCCCGTATCGCGCTCATGTCGCTACCCGGCGTCGGCGAATGGACCGCGGCCGAAACGGCGCAGCGCGCCTTCGGCGATGCCGACGCGTTGTCGGTCGGCGACTACCACCTGGCCAAGATGGTCGGCTGGAGTCTGCTCGGCCATCCCATCGACGACCCCGCGATGGTCGAAATGCTCGAGCCGCTGCGCCCACACCGCCACCGTGCGGTTCGCCTGCTGGAAGTCAGTGGTCTGGCGTCCAATCCCCGGTTCGGTCCGAGGATGCCGATTCCAAACCTTGCCGATATGTGACGTGTCTTTCATGCCCGGTTTTGTCCGGTAGCCGGCGGGTACACGTCGCGAGACGGTCAATCATGCGAAGGAGCTACTGATGACTACGTTCACCATTCCCGGCCTGTCCGACAAGCAGGGCGCCGAGGTGGCCGAAATCCTGCAGAAGGCGCTGAGCGCGTACAACGATCTACATCTGACCTTGAAGCACATTCACTGGAACGTCGTCGGCCCGAACTTCATCGGCGTACACGAGATGATCGACCCACAGGTCGAACTCGTTCGCGGGTACGCCGACGACGTCGCCGAGCGCATCGCCGCACTCGGCAAGTCGCCCCAAGGTACGCCGGGCGCCATCATCAAGGACCGCACATGGGACGACTACTCGGTAGGCCGCGACACGGTGCAGGCGCACCTGGCCGCCTTGGACCTCGTCTACACCGGCATCATCGAGGATTTGCGTAAGGGCATCGAACGTCTCGACGACCTCGACCTGGTGTCCCAGGACCTGTTCATCAGCCAGGCGGGCGAGCTGGAGAAGTTCCAGTGGTTCGTCCGGGCGCACCTGGAGAACTCCGGCGGCCAGCTGGTCAACGCAGGCGCCAAGACCGAGAAGGCGGCAGCCAGCCGCGCCAAGAAGAAGACCGCGACCAAGTAGCGGCCTGATCCTACCTCGCCGCCGCATGTGCTGTGCGGCGGCGAGTTCGCGTTTACGGGTCCGAAACCCCAACGCGGACAGGTGATTGACAAAAGTAGCGAGCATTGACGACGACACGAATCGTCCGGCCCGAGGGCTCCCACACGTGGGGCCTGTTCGGGTCCGAGGGGGACTTCGGGTGACCTGCGGCTACGTGGTGGCTGAGTCCTCGAGGGCGTCGTCGCGCACCGGACGGTCGGCCAGTTCCTCATTCCTGCCGAACAGGAACGGGTAGGCGATGCCTGCGATCGCGGCACCGACCAGCGGCGCCAACCAGAACGCCCAGAGCTGCATCGGTGCGCCGTCACCGTTGAAGAATGCGACGGCCGTGGACCGCGCCGGGTTGACCGAGGTGTTCGAGATGGGGATCGAGATCAGGTGAATCAGCGTCAGCGTGAGGCCGATTGACAAGCCCGCGAACCCTTTCGGTGCCCGGTCGTCGGTGGACCCGAGAATGACCAACAGGAAGATGCCCGTCAGCACCACCTCGGTGATCAGGACGGCGGCCAGGGAGTAGCCACCCGGTGAGTGCTCGCCGAAACCGTTGGCGGCCATGTTGCCGGTGGCCGTCCAGCCGTCCCGGCCCTTGGCGACGACGTAGATGACGATGCCCGCCACCAGTCCGCCGACGACCTGGGTGACCCAGTAGGCGGGCAGCACCTTCCACTCCACCCGGCGCGCCAGGGCAGCACCGAGCGTCACCGCGGGGTTGAAGTGACCGCCGGAGATCGTGCCGAAGGCGTACACGCCGGTGAGCACGGTCAAACCGAACGCGAGCGCGACCCCGAGAAAGCCGATACCCAACGACACACCGTCTGCGGAGGCGAATTGGGCGGCGAACACCGCGCTGCCGCAGCCGCCGAGAACCAGCCAGAACGTCCCGATGAACTCCGCTGCCAATCTGTGCAGCATGGTGGGCTCGCGCATGCGTACTCCTTCGTTGGTGTGACGCCGTGCGCTGAGAGTGACATGAATTCACGACTCTCGAAGTGGACGTGGCCAAATCGTGCCGTGATGGAAATCAACGGCACCGCGCCGTGATCTGAGCTTCGCCGTCACGCGTCGACGGGATTGCAGCGGTTGACGATCAGAGGGTCGGTCTTGGTGAACGGGAATGCCGGAAGATCATCGATATGCATGTTGAACGTCGCGGCCAGCACTTCCCGCGAGTACGCGCTCGCCGATGCGCGATACCCGATGTCGCCGGGCATGGGCTGGTCGAAGAAGATCGCGAAATGAATGTCGGGGGCGTCGATGACCTCGATGTGGTGCGGATAGGCGCGCGGGATGAAGTAGACGTCGCCCTCCTTGAGGTAGTAGGTGTCGACCGAGCCGTCGGGGTCCATCACCGTCATCCGACCCTTTCCCTTGTGGACGTAGCCCATTTCGGCGGTGATGGGATGCCAGTGAAGTTCACGCATACCGTCCTCGCGGATTCGCAGCGAGTACATGGACAAATCCTTCAGCGCCGCCCAGTACTGGGACCGCGCCAGCCGCGCCGAACCGACTGCGACACCGATGGCCGGACTCTGGGCCTCGACGGCGAACTTGTGCGGATCGTCGAACCTGGCAGTTGACGGAACGTCCGGACTTCCGGCGCGGGCGGCGAACTTTCGGTCTGTGGTGTCGCGCCGCATCTTGGCGAAGTCAGCGGCGGGCAGGTCATAGATGTTGCCAAGCACGGCGTCCGTCATAGCACCGAAAGATGCTGCCAGACCGAAGTCTTCGGGCCTCTCGCTACGAAACGCGAGAATGAACTCGGCGGGGTCCTCTCCGATGTTCTCGATGTGGTGCAGTGACCCGGAGTCGATGTGAAACATCTCGCCCGGCCCGACGGTGAAGCTGGAGAACTTGCTGTAGCTGTCCAGAACCGACACCAGCGAGGTGCCGGATATGCAGTAGGTGAGCTCGTTGCAGTTGGCATGCCAGTGTGGTGTGCGCATTGCGCCGGGGTTGACGACGATCCGTTTGATCGACATGCCGGACAGGATCGGGAACGTGTCGGCGGTGACTCGCGTGATGGAGCCGAGGTCGTTCTGCTCGACGACTTCGCCGTCGGTCAATGAGGTGGCGTGAAGGCTCGGGCTCTGGGGTGTGGAAGACATCTCCACATGCTCGCGTCGAAATCGGAGTTTTGTAGAGGTCTCCTCGAACTTTCGCTACAAAACGCGGATTTCGGGGCTAGGTGTACGCGGTGAGGCGTGCGACGATCGCCACCTCGCCGTCGGGGCCGATGGCTGTCGCCTCGCCGATGCCGCTACGGCGGCCTACTCGTAAAGCCGTTCCGACATAACGTGATTCGGGGCCGCCCTCCCGAGTGCTGAAGAACTGTCGGATGAAATTCACCCGCAGCGATGCGGTACGCAGCACCCGAGTGTCGCGGCCTGCGGTGACTGCCGCCGAGGCCACCAGTTCGAGTGCCATGGCCGACACCCCGCCGTGCACGATGCCGAGGCTGTTGTTCAGTACCGGATCAGGCAACTGCTGGAGTATCTTGGCCGAACCACCACTCTCGGCGACTCGAACCGCCATCCGGTCGGCCAGCGTGCCGGGCGGCAGGGGACCCGTTGGTCCGTCGGGGAATTCGCCGATGTGCTCCGGTGCGCTGATGAAGAAGGACCTCACCGTGGCCGTCGCCAGCGTGGTGCCGCGATGGGACAACTCGCACAGGCCCAGCGCGACGTCGCTCTTGGCGGCGAACGGCTTCGACGTCGCCGTGACCGGCTCGCCGGGGTCTTCGGCGATGACGTCGACCGCGTCGGGGCGGACTTCGAATGACAGCTCGCTGGACACCGTCCACTCGTCGGGGCCTCGGCGGCGGTGGTTGACCAGACCACCGACGTGGTCGACCAGCATCGCCAGCGGCGCGATCGTGAGCGTGCCGGTGAGCGGATTGACCATCTCGCCTGCGGGTATCGACGCCACGCAGCCGTCCGGACCGTCTTGGGACGTGACGATGCCGAAACGGCCCAAGGGGGTGTTCAGGGGGTGAGACATCGCGATCCAGCGTGACGACACGGCCGGTAGCATCATACCCCCTAGGGGTATATACTCACCGCCATGACTGAGGTAGACCACACGCAACATCAGGCGTTCGCGGGTCACGAAGGCCACGACGCGCATGCCGGGCACGGTGGGCACGGCGGGCACGGTGACCACGTCGCGGCGTTCCGGCGGCTGTTCTGGGTGATGCTCGTGATGGCCGTCCCGACGGTCGCGCTGTCACCGATGTTCGCGATGATCCTGGGCTACACCGTGCCCGCATTCCCCGGTGCCGAGTGGGTGTCCCCGGTGCTGGGCACGGTGATGTACGTGTGGGGCGGCAAGCCGTTTCTGACGGGTGCTGTCAGCGAGATCCGCTCGCGCGCGCCGGGAATGATGCTGTTGATCGGCCTGGCCATCACGGTGGCGTTCGTGTCGTCTTGGGGTGCCAGCCTCGGCGTGTTGCATCACCAGCTCGACTTCTGGTGGGAGCTGGCGCTGCTCATCGTGATCATGCTGCTGGGCCATTGGATCGAGATGCGGTCGCTGGCGCAGACCACCTCGGCGCTGGACTCACTGGCGGCATTGCTGCCGGACGAGGCAGAACGTGTGGTGGGCGACGGCGAAAACAGCACGGAGACGGTTTCACCCACGCAACTGCGCGTCGGTGACGTTGTGCTCGTGCGGCCCGGTGGCAGTGTTCCGGCCGACGGCGAGATCGTCGACGGATCCGCGGACGTCGACGAGTCCATGGTGACCGGCGAATCGCGTCCGGTGCGGCGCGGTATCGGCGACCACGTGGTCGCGGGAACGGTCGCCACCGATTCCGGACTGCGCGTCGCGGTAAGTGCTGTCGGCGACGACACGGCACTGGCCGGAATCCAGCGTTTGGTCACCGAGGCGCAGAACTCGTCGTCGCGGGCGCAGCGGCTGGCGGACAAGGCGGCCGGCTGGCTGTTCTGGTTCGCGCTGGGCTCGGCCATCGTCACCGCGATCGTCTGGAGCCTGCTCGGCCTGCCCGACCAGGCGGTGGTGCGCACCATCACGGTGCTGGTGATCGCCTGCCCGCACGCGTTGGGCCTGGCGATCCCGCTGGTGGTGTCGATCGCGACCGAGCGCGCGGCCCGTGGCGGCGTCCTGATCAAGGATCGGTTGGCGCTGGAAAGTATGCGCACCGTCGGCGCAGTGCTGTTCGACAAGACCGGGACGCTGACCAAAGGCGAGCCGACCGTCACCGCTATCGCGACGACGGGCCGCGACGAAAATGAGGTGCTGGCATGGGCCGCGGCCGCGGAGGCCGACTCCGAGCACCCGCTGGCGCGCGCGATCGTCGAGGCCGCCCGCAGGCGCGGGTTGACGGTTCCGCGATCGTCGGACTTCAGCTCGTCGCCCGCGGTCGGCGTGGAGGCGGCGGTGGACGGGCACCGGGTCCGCGTCGGCGGCCCCAGGCTGCTGGACGAGGCGGGTCGCGAGGAGTTGCCCGCGGTCGCGGCGTGGCGCGGCGAAGGCGCGATCGTGCTGCACGTGCTGGTCGACGGCGACGTGGTCGGCGCTCTCAAGCTGGCCGACGAGGTGCGCCCGGAGTCCCGCGAGGCGGTCGACGCTCTGCACAAACTGGGCATCGAGGTGGTGATGATCACAGGCGACGCCGAATCGGTGGCGCGGTCCGTGGCCGACGAGCTGGGCATCGATCGGGTCTTCGCAGGTGTGCGGCCTGAGGACAAGGCCGCCAAGGTCGGTGAGCTTCAACACGAGGGACTGAAGGTGGCCTTCGTCGGGGACGGCGTCAACGACGCCCCGGCGCTGGCCCAGGCCGACGTTGGCATCGCGATCGGCGCCGGTACCGACGTGGCGATTGCGTCGGCTGGTGTCATCCTCGCGAGCTCTGACCCGAGGTCGGTGGTCTCGGTGATCGTGCTGTCCAAGGCGACCTATCGCAAGATGAAGCAAAACCTTTGGTGGGCAGCGGGATACAACGTGCTCTCGGTGCCGCTCGCGGCGGGCATTCTGGCGCCTGTCGGGATTGTGCTGCCGATGTCGGTGGGTGCGATCTTGATGTCGGCGTCTACTGTGGTGGTGGCCGCCAACGCCCAACTGCTACGTCGACTGGACCTCCGGCCACAGGCCAGCGTGCGGTCTGTTCTCTAAGAATCTGGCTAGGCTTTGCGCAAACCAATATGGCAGAGGAAGCGCAGATGAAGCGCGTGCATTACTGATACAGCAAACACAGGGCGGAAGAGTCCGCGGGCGGCGCGGCACTTCGCATTCTGGCTGCTGTGCCCACGGGGTTCCGAAACAGAAAGGGCGGCAATGTCTCTCGCCGAGATCAAGCGCCAGATTCGCCCGTGCGACAAGACGGCCGGATCACCGTACTTAGGTCCGCCTAAGTTGGCATGTCAACCCGAGTTTGTCATATCGTTTTCTCCACTTGTGGCGAGTGGGAATTGGGCCGTCGTTCAGTGCTGCACGAAGGAACCGCCCTCGCTGAAACGGCCAGCGGCCGTCCTCGAATTGGTTGGCCAGCGGAATTCTCGCTCGGCGTTCGGAAAAGGGTAGGTGGGAATGGCGCCCAGCAGTCAAGGGCTGTACAACCCCGCGTTCGAGCATGACGCGTGTGGCGTGGCCATGGTCGCGGACATGCACGGCCGCCGCAGCCGAGCCATCGTCGACGCTGCGATCACCGCCCTGGTGAACCTCGAGCACCGCGGCGCCCAGGGCGCCGAACCCCACACCGGTGACGGTGCGGGCATCCTGCTGCAGGTCCCCGACGAGTTCCTGCGTGCGGTGCTGAAGGACCAGGGAGCCTCCTTCGAGCTGCCGGAGTACGGCAGCTATGCCACCGGCATCGCATTCCTGCCTCAGTCGTCCAAGGACGCGACCGCCGCCTGCGAAGCCGTGGAGAAGATCGCCGAGGCCGAGGGGCTCGAGGTATTGGGGTGGCGCGACCTGCCCACCGACGACTCGTCTCTGGGTGCCCTGGCCCGCGACGCCATGCCGACGTTCCGGCAGGTCTTCATGGCCGGCGCCTCGGGCATGGACCTGGAGCGCCGCGCCTACGTCGTGCGCAAGCGCGCTGAGCACGAACTCGGCACCAAAGGCCCGGGCCAAGACGGCCCAGGACGCGAAACCGTTTATTTCCCAAGCCTTTCCGGTCAGACCCTCGTCTACAAGGGCATGCTGACGACGCCGCAGCTCAAGGCGTTCTACCTGGATCTGCAGGACGACCGGCTCACCAGCGCGCTCGGCATCGTGCACTCGCGGTTCTCGACCAACACGTTCCCCTCGTGGCCGCTGGCCCACCCGTTCCGGCGGATCGCGCACAACGGCGAGATCAACACCGTCACCGGTAACGAGAACTGGATGCGGGCCCGCGAAGCCCTGATCAACACCGACGTATTCGGCGAAAACGGACTCGACAAGATCGTCCCGGTCTGTACGCCAGGCGCTTCGGACACCGCGCGCTTCGACGAGGTTCTCGAGCTGCTGCATCTCGGCGGCCGCAGCCTGCCGCACGCGGTGCTGATGATGATTCCCGAGGCGTGGGAGCGCAACGAGTCGATGGATCCGGCCCGGCGGGCGTTTTACGAGTACCACGCCTCGCTGATGGAGCCGTGGGACGGCCCCGCGTCGATGACGTTCACCGACGGCACCGTGATCGGCGCCGTGCTGGACCGCAACGGCCTGCGGCCGTCGCGCATCGAGGTCACCAAGGACGGCCTTGTGGTGATGGCATCGGAAACCGGCGTGCTGAACCTCGACCCGTCGACCGTCGTGAAGAAGATGCGCTTGCAGCCCGGCCGAATGTTTCTCGTCGACACCGCGCAGGGCCGCATCGTCGACGACGAGGAGATCAAGGCCGAACTCGCCGCCGAGCACCCCTACCAGGAGTGGTTGGACGCCGGCCTCTTCAAGATCGAAGACCTGCCCGCCGGCGACTACGTGCGGATGCCGCACCACCGGGTCGTGTTGCGGCAGCAGGCCTTCGGCTACACGTACGAAGAGCTGAACCTGCTGGTCGCCCCGATGGCGCGGACCGGAGCCGAGCCGCTGGGCTCGATGGGCACCGACACGCCCGTCGCCGTGTTGTCCCAGCGACCCCGGATGCTGTACGACTATTTCCAGCAGCTGTTCGCCCAGGTCACCAACCCACCGCTGGACGCCATCCGCGAAGAGGTGGTGACCAGCCTGCAGGGCACGGTCGGCCCCGAGGGCGACGTGCTCAACCCCAATGCCGATTCCTGCCGCCAGGTCGTGTTGACGCAGCCGATCCTGCGCAACGCCGAACTGTCCAAGCTGATGTGCGTCGACCCCGACCACGAAATCCGCGGCCACAAGCACGGCATGCGCGCGGCCGTCATTCGATGCCTCTATCCGGTGAATCGTGGCGGGCAGGGCCTCAAGGAGGCGCTCGACAACGTCCGGGCCAAGGTGTCGGCGGCCATCCGTGACGGCGCGCGCATCATCGTGCTGTCCGACCGCGAGTCCAACGAGCAGATGGCGCCCATCCCGTCACTGCTCAGCGTGTCCGCCGTGCACCACCACCTCGTCCGCGACCGCACCCGCACCCAGGTCGGGCTCGTCGTCGAGGCGGGCGACGCCCGCGAGGTGCACCACATGGCCTGCCTGGTCGGCTTCGGCGCGGCCGCGATCAACCCGTACATGGCGTTCGAGTCGATCGAAGACATGGTCGACCGCGGCGTGATCTCCGGCATCTCCAGCGACCAGGCCAAGGCCAACTACGTCAAGGCGGCGGGCAAGGGCGTGCTGAAGGTGATGTCCAAGATGGGCATCTCCACGCTGGCGTCCTACACCGGTGCGCAACTGTTCCAGGCCATTGGCATCAGCCAGCAGCTGCTCGACGAGTACTTCACCGGGCTGACGTGCCCCGTCGGCGGCATCGACCTCGACGACATCGCCGACGACGTCGCCACCCGGCATGCGCTCGCGTACCTGGACCGCCCCGACGAGTGGGCACACCGCGAGCTCGAGGTCGGCGGCGAGTACCAGTGGCGCCGCGAGGGCGAGTACCACCTGTTCAATCCGGACACGGTGTTCAAGCTGCAGCACTCCACCCGCACCGGCCAGTACTCGATCTTCAAGGAGTACACGGCTATGGTCGACGATCAGAGCGAACGGATGGCCTCGCTGCGTGGCCTGCTGAAGTTCAAGGACGGGCAGCGTCCGGCCGTGCCGCTCGACGAGGTCGAGCCGGCCAGCGAGATCGTCAAGCGGTTCTCCACTGGTGCGATGAGCTACGGGTCGATTTCCGCCGAGGCCCACGAGACCCTGGCGATCGCGATGAACCGCCTTGGCGGACGGTCGAATTCGGGCGAGGGCGGCGAGGCCGTGCAGCGCTTCGAGCATGACGAGAACGGCGACTGGCGCCGCAGCGCCATCAAGCAGGTGGCATCCGGCCGCTTCGGGGTCACCAGCCACTACCTGAGTAATTGCACGGACATCCAGATCAAGATGGCCCAAGGGGCGAAACCCGGTGAGGGTGGGCAGCTTCCGGGCAACAAGGTGTATCCGTGGGTGGCCGAGGTGCGGCACTCGACGCCGGGCGTCGGGCTGATCTCGCCACCCCCGCACCACGACATCTACTCGATCGAGGATCTGGCGCAGCTGATCCACGACCTGAAGAACTCCAACCCGCAGGCACGCGTGCACGTGAAGCTGGTGAGCGAGAACGGTGTCGGCACCGTGGCGGCGGGTGTGTCGAAGGCGCATGCCGACGTCGTGTTGATCTCCGGCCACGACGGCGGCACCGGCGCGACGCCGCTGACGTCCATGAAGCACGCAGGTGCGCCATGGGAGCTCGGCCTGGCCGAGACCCAGCAGACGTTGCTGCTCAACGGACTTCGTGACCGCATCGTCGTGCAGGTCGACGGCCAGCTGAAGACCGGCCGCGACGTCGTCGTCGCCGCGCTGCTCGGCGCTGAGGAATTCGGTTTCGCCACCGCACCTCTGGTGGTGTCAGGCTGCATCATGATGCGCGTCTGCCACCTCGACACCTGCCCTGTCGGTGTGGCGACTCAGAATCCGGTGCTGCGCCAACGGTTCAACGGCAAGCCCGAGTTCGTCGAGAACTTCTTCATGTTCATCGCCGAAGAGGTGCGGGAGATGATGGCCCAGTTGGGCTTCCGTACCGTCAACGAGATGGTCGGCCAGGTAGGCACCTTGGACACCACGAAGGCTGCCGAGCACTGGAAGGCCTACAAGCTGGACCTGACTCCGGTGCTGTACGAGCCCGAGTCGGCCTTCATGAACCAGGATCTGTACTGCAGCTCACGTCAGGACCACGGACTGGACAAGGCACTGGATCAGCAGCTCATCGTGATGTGCCGTGAGGCACTCGATTCGGGTTCACCGGTCCGGTTTTCTACAACGATCGCGAACGTCAACCGCACCGTCGGTACGATGCTGGGCCACGAGGTGACGAAAGCTTATGGCGGCCAGGGACTCCCGGACGGCACCATCGACATCACATTCGAGGGCTCGGCGGGTAACAGCTTCGGCGCCTTCGTGCCCAAGGGCGTCACACTGCGCGTGTACGGCGACGCCAACGACTACGTCGGCAAGGGCCTTTCCGGCGGCAGGATCGTGGTGCGCCCGTCCGACAGGGCGCCCGCCGAGTATGTGGCCGAGGACAACATCATCGCCGGCAACGTCATCCTTTTCGGCGCCACCAGCGGTCAGGCGTTCATCCGTGGTCAGGTGGGCGAGCGGTTCGCGGTGCGCAACTCCGGCGCCCACGCGGTCGTGGAGGGTGTCGGTGACCACGGATGCGAGTACATGACCGGCGGCAGGATCGCGATTCTCGGACCGACCGGCCGCAACTTCGCGGCGGGAATGTCCGGCGGTATCGCGTACGTCTACGACCCGGACAACAAGTTGGGGGAGAACCTCAACACCGAGATGGTGGAACTCGAAGACCTCGACGATGAGGACCTCGAATGGCTACAGGACATGGTGCAAGCTCATGTCGATGCCACCGATTCCGCTGTCGGACAGCGTATTCTGAGCGACTGGAACACAAACGTGCAGCACTTCACCAAGGTCATGCCCCGGGATTTCAAGCGGGTGTTGCAGGCCATCGCCGACGCCGAGACCAGCGGCCAAAACGTCGACGAAGCGATCATGGCGGCCGCCGGTGCCTGATCCCCGTGGTTTTCTGAAGTACACGACGCGCGAGACCCCGCAGCGACGGCCGGTCCCGCTGCGGCTTCGCGACTGGAAAGAGGTCTACGAGGACTTCTCCCACGACACCCTGCGCGAGCAGGCGACTCGCTGCATGGATTGCGGTATCCCCTTCTGCCACAATGGATGCCCCTTGGGAAACCTGATTCCCGAATGGAACGACCTGGTGCGCAACGACCGGTGGCGTGACGCGATCGAACGGCTGCACGCCACCAACAACTTCCCTGAGTTCACCGGGCGGCTGTGCCCGGCGCCGTGCGAAGGCTCGTGTGTTCTCGGCATCAACCAGGATCCGGTCACCATCAAGCAGATCGAGGTCGAGATCATCGACAAGGCTTTCGAAGAGGGCTGGGTCGTGCCGCTCCCGCCGGACAAACTCACCGGCAAGAAGGTGGCCGTCGTCGGCTCGGGTCCGGCAGGCTTGGCCGCGGCTCAGCAGCTGACACGCGCGGGGCATGCGGTGACGGTGTTCGAACGCGAGGATCGCATCGGCGGCCTGCTGCGCTACGGCATCCCCGAATTCAAGATGGAGAAGCGCCACATCGATCGGCGTCTCGAGCAGATGAAGGCCGAGGGAACGCAGTTCCGTCCAGGCGTGAACGTCGGTGTCGACATCACCGTCGCGCAGTTGCGGCTGAACTACGACGCCGTGGTGCTCGCAGGCGGCGCGACCGCATGGCGTGACCTGCCGGTCCCGGGTCGTGAGCTCGACGGTATTCATCAGGCGATGGAGTTCCTGCCGTGGGCCAACCGCGTTGTAGCGGGTGATTTGAGAGATGAAGCGCGAGGCGAGGACGGCGAGCCGCCGATCACCGCCAAGGGCAAAAAGGTGATCATCATCGGCGGCGGCGACACGGGTGCCGACTGCCTGGGTACCTCGCACCGCCAAGGTGCGGAAAGCGTGCACCAGTTCGAGATCATGCCGCGCCCGCCGGAGCAGCGTGCCGACAGCACGCCGTGGCCGGTCTACCCGCTCATGTTCCGGGTGAGCTCGGCCCACGAAGAGGGCGGCGAGCGCGTCTACTCGGTCAACACCGAGGAGTTCCTCGGCACCGACGGCCGGGTCACGCATCTGCGCGGTCATGAGGTCGAGATGAAGGCCGGCAAGTTCGAGAAGGTCGACGGCAGCGACTTCGAGCTCGAGGCCGATCTGGTGCTGCTGGCCATGGGCTTCGTCGGTCCCGAGCGTGAGGGGTTGCTGACCGAGCTCGGTGTCGAGTTCACCGAACGCGGCAACGTCGCGCGTGACGACGATTTTGCGACAACGGTGCCCGGCGTCTTCGTTGCCGGTGACATGGGTCGCGGCCAGTCGCTCATCGTATGGGCGATCGCGGAGGGCCGGGCCGCGGCCGCCGGTGTGGACCGCTACCTGATGGGCAACACCGCGCTGCCCGCGCCTATCAAGCCGACGGCGGTTCCGCAACGCTAGTCCGACGACACGCCCTGCAATACACGTGTTTTGGGCCCAGCTCGCGGGACAGTTGTTCCGATGCCAGGGCGGTACCGCCTCCCCTACGCCGGCACCGAACTGACCCGGCGGCACTTCATCGCGGCCCTTTCCGTCGCCACTGTGTCCGGGGTCGGCCTCAGCCGGTGCAGCTTCGGCGCACAACGACAGGTTGCCGCCGCATCTGAACCGGCCGCCGCGACCTCACCGGAGCTGTTGCCGCCGCCGCCGCGCGCGACGCGCATTCAGCTGCCCGGCGGTGTCCTGAGCAGCCTGCCAGGTGCGGGAGATCTGTTGGCCCTGACGGTCGACGATGGGGTGAACAGTGACGTGGTGCGTGCTTACACCCAGTTCGCCAAGGACACCGGCGTGCGGCTGACGTACTTCGTCAACGGCAGCTATCCGGCGTGGACGGACCACGTCGACCTATTGCGGCCGATGGTTGACGACGGCCAGATACAACTGGCCAACCACACGTGGTCACATCCGAACATGACGAGAATTCCGTTAGTCGCTGTGGCAGAGGAGTTTCGGCGCAATCACGACTTCCTGTGGAAGACCTATGGCGTCGACGTCCGGCCCTACTTCCGTTCGCCCTACGGTGCGCGCAACGCCCACGTCGAGAAGGTGGCCGGCGATCTCGGCTACACGACCGACACGCTCTGGTCGGGGACTCTCGAGGACCAGAACCTGATCCCCGAGGCCGAGATCGTGAAGATGGCACAGGCCTACTTCACGCCGCAGGCGATCGTGATCGGCCATCTCAACCACCTGCCGGTGACGAATGTCTACGGCCAACTCGTCGACATCATCCGTGCGCGAAGGCTTCGTATGGTGACCCTCGATGACGTCTTTCTGCGGCCCGTTCAAGCTTAGAATCCGAGTCACACAAACAACATCAGTCACATCAGAAACATCAGATGATTTCTCGGCGCGCCTCGCCCCGTTTGCCAACTCGCCGGTATCTAATGACTTCATGAGGGCATTGCGCTAGGGTAAGGCCCCGAGCAGCTATCGGTATCGACGCAGGAGTTATCACTGTGTACCTCAACCCGCTATCTCGGTCACGGGTGAATCGAATCGCCTGGTCACTGTTCCGACATCCCCTGAAGAGCCGCGAGTTCCCAGCCAAGGCCGAGCGCCTGATCACCGCCGACGAACTGGTCCGCTTCGGCGTCTAGCGAATTCCGTTACCGCCAAGCGGTCGCGCTGTGATTGCCGTGATTCACCCTTTGCCGAATCGTTATCCTTCCGTTACCGCCGCTAATCTTTGCTACCCAGCAATCCCGATGCCCTGATCTCGTTGGCAAGCGGCTCGAGAACGGCGGGGTCATACGGCGGCGGCAGGTAGATGATCGCCAAGTCCAGACCCTCCGTGCCCAGCGCGGCGGCTTCCTCGACGACCTTGCCGTAATCACGGTCCTCGCCCAACCGCACATGAGCCGACAGCATGATCTCCTTGGGATCCCGGCCGATGTCCGCGCAGTGCCCGGCGAGCACATCGCGCTTGCGGGCGAATTCCTCGGGCGGACCGCCGACGAAGTTCCAGTGCTGGGCGTAGCGGGCGGTGATCTTCAGGGTGCGCTTCTCGCCGCTGCCGCCGATGCAGATGGGCGGGTGCGGCTGCTGGGGGCCCTTGGGCTCGTTGCGAGCATCCTTGAGCTGATAGAACTTTCCGTCGAACGTCGTCGTCTCCTTGGACAGCAGGCTCGTCAGCACCTCGCACGCCTCCTCGAACCGATCGAAGCGTTCCTTGATCGAGCCGAGTTCGATCCCGTAGGCCCCGGACTCCTCCTCGTTCCACCCGGCGCCGATGCCGAGCTCCAGTCGGCCGTCGGAGACGATGTCCAGTGCCGCAGCCATATTCGCGAGCACGGCGGGGTGACGGTAGTGGATGCCGGTGACGAGCACACCCACCCGCAGCCGCTGTGTTGCCTGGGCCAGCGCGGTCAACGTGACCCACCCTTCCAGGCACGGCCCCGTCGAGTCGGAGAAAATCGGATAGAAGTGGTCGAAGGTCCAGCCGGACTCGTAGACCTCGATGTCGTCGGCGGCCTTCCAGACGGCGAGCATGTCGGACCACGTGGTGTTCTGCGGGGAAGTCTTGAATGCGAATCTCACGTAGATCCAGCGTAGTCCGGATTCCTGCGGATAAACCGTCAGTCCGATTCGCCGTACTCTCCGAACCAGTGCGCCAGCTTGCCCCGTCGGCTTACCGCGCGCAGCCGGCGTTCGGCCGCGGCCCTGGTCTTGGTGGTGGTGACGATCAGCAGTTCGTCACCGATCTCGATGCGGGTATCGGGCTGCGGGACGAACGTATGGCCGTCGCGGATGATCAAGGTGATCACGCTCGGGTCGGGCAACCGCAACTCCAGGACCGTCACGTTGTGCAGCCGGGACGGATCCTGCACGGTCATCGTCAGCAGCTCCGCGTCGAGCACATCGAGTGGTGCCGCCTCGACCTGGAGCTCACGGGTGGCTTCCTTCGGGATGAGACCCAGGCGGTGCGCGAGGAAGTGCAGACTCGGCCCCTGCACCAACGTGTAGACCACCACCAGGATGAACACGATGTTGAGGATGCGGATGCTGTCCGGCACGCCTCCGACGATCGGGAACGTCGCGAGCACGATCGGCACCGCACCGCGCAGACCGGCCCACGAGATGAACACCTGTTCGCGCCACGGAATTCGGAACCAGATCAGAGAGGCAAACACCGAGACGGGCCTGGCGATCAGGAGCAGGACGAGACCGATCACGATCCCCGCCGCCAACTCGGCGCCCAGGTCGCTGGGATCCACGAGCAGGCCGAGCAGGACGAACAGGCCGATCTGCGCCAGCCAGCCGAGCCCTTCCGCGAATGACCGCGTGGCCGCGCGGTGGGGCAGCCCGGTGTTGGCAAGCACGACGGCCGCCAGATACGCGGCGAGGAATCCGCTCGCGTGGGCGCTTCCGGCAGCGGCGAACGCGACCATGCCGAAACCGAATGTCGCCAACGGATACAGCCCGGATGCGGGAAGTGCGATGCGGCGCAGCGCGATCGAACCCAAGAATCCGCAGCCCAACCCAATCGCCGCACCCGCAACCAGCTCGTAAACGACTTGTGCGAGTGCATGTCCCGCAGACAGTTCGAGCGGCGTCACGCTGAACATCAGAACGAGGATGACGGTCGGCGCGTCGTTGAAACCGGACTCGGCCTCGAGCAGCCCCTTCACCCGGCGAGGTAGCGGCACGACGCGCAGCACCGAGAACACCGCGGCGGCGTCGGTGATGGAGACGACGGCGCCAAGCAGCACCGCCAGCTGCCAGTCGATGCCGAGCAGCAGATGGGCACCCGCAGCGGTGACCGCCGTACTGACCGCCACACCGATGGTGGCCAACGCGCCCGCGGGAGCCAATACTTTGCGAATGTCGGAGAAGCGCGTCGTCAAGCCGCCTTCGACGAGGATGACCGCCAGCGCGACGGTGCCGAGGTGGTCGGCAAGCAGGTAGTTGTCGAACTGCAGACCGAGCCCGTCCTCGCCGACGATGACGCCGACGCCGAGGAACAACAGCAGGCTGGGTAGACCTACCCGACTCGCCGCCCGGGTGGCGACGATGCTGGCCAACAGCACCAGCCCACCGGCGAGCAGCGTCAGATACAGCTGCTCCAAGGTCATTCGAATCGCTTTCGGGAGGGTGTCAGTGAGCTTCGACGTGCAGTAAACACCTACCACGGCCGCGAAGCGCCGTGGTCAGGTGCGACGATGAGCCGATGTTCCGATTGACGCGGCGAAAAACCGAGGAATCGGGCCGCGCTGATGAACGACCGAAGATGCGCATCGGCGTCGCCGGCGCCGGAGCGATCGGTCGCTCCGTCGCCCAGGAACTGATCGGCTACGGGCACAAGGTGTTGCTGATCGAGCACAACGTCCGCCACTACGAACCGCACACCGTGCCGGACGCGGACTGGCTGTTGGCCGACGCCTGCGAGCTGACCTCACTCGAGGACGCGGGGATCCAGACCTGCGACGTGGTGATCGCCGCGACGGGCGACGACAAGGTGAACCTGACGGCCTCGCTGCTGGCCAAAACCGAGTTCGGCGTCGACCGAGTGGTGGCGCGCGTCAACGACATGCGTAATGCGTGGCTGTTCACCGAGTCTTGGGGTATCGACGTCGCCGTTTCGGCACCCGCGGCCCTGGTCGCCGCGATCGAGGGCGCCATCGACATCGGCCATGTCGTGCGGCTGATGGAACTGCGCCAGGGACAGGTGAGCCTGTCGAAACTGACGCTGCCCGAGGGCGATCCACTGGTTGGTCAGCGGATGCGCGATCTGCCGCTGCTGGAGAACGCCGCGCTGGCGATCGTGATCCGGGAGAGCGGGATCGTGTTCCCGAAGCCGGACGACGTGCTCGAGGCCGGTGACGAGATGCTGTTCTTCGCAGGCGGTGCCCAGAATCAGGTGTCTGCGTTGGTTCAGGGTGCGACGGGGCCGCTCGACGACTGAGCCCGCCCGGCCGACTGATCGAAGCGTGCCGACGGTCGGCGGCGACTGCGCTACTCTATCTGATAAATTCTTCAACTGATAGATCAAACTAAACAGCAAGCCTTCAGGAGAGCCGTGGAGCCGCAGCCGCTGTACAAGCTCAAGGGCGAGTTTTTCAAGACCCTCGGCCACCCGGCCCGCGTCAGGATTCTGGAACTGCTGGCCGACAAGGACCGATCCGTGGGTGAACTGCTGCCCGAGGTCGGTCTCGAATCGTCGAACCTGTCTCAGCAGCTCGGCGTGCTGCGCCGGGCTGGGGTAGTGACCACGCGAAAGGACGGCAACACCGTCATCTACTCGATCGCCTCACCGGACATTGCCGAACTGCTCGCGATGGCGCGCAAGGTGCTGACGACGGTGCTCAGTGACCGGGTTGCCGTGCTGGCGGACCTCCGTGCCGATGGTAAGCAATGAGCTGGATCCGCAAGATATTTCAGGTTGGGCGTGTGGTCGAGCCGCCAGGGCCCGCGCCTGAGGTGAGGGTAAAACCTCCAGCCGGCGTGCGTGGATCGCTGCAGATTCGCCATGTCGACGCGGGTTCATGCAACGGGTGCGAAGTGGAGATCGGCGGTGCGTTCGGTCCGGTGTACGACGCCGAGCAGTACGGGGCGCGACTGGTCGCCTCTCCCCGGCACGCGGATGCGCTGCTGGTCACCGGTGTCGTCACGCACAACATGGCCGAGCCTCTGCGCAACACCGTCGCGGCCACACCGCAGCCGAGGGTCGTGATCGCCTGCGGCGACTGCGCGCTGCACCGCGGCATATTCGCCGACGCCTACGGCGTGGCCGGCGCGGTCGGCGACATCGTGCAGGTCGATGTCGAAATACCGGGGTGCCCACCATCGCCCGCCCAGATCGTCAACGCGCTGCGGTCGGTGACCGGGAAGTGACCGTCACGCTCTCCGCCCCGTCGGGGGCGGAGCGAAAGGATGTGTCGCGCGACCTTTTCGGCGTCGTCGCCGGGCTGATCACCGCGGGCATCGGCGCCATCGGGGTGTGGCTGGGCCTGGTCGGCATCTTCGGCGAGGCACGGCCTGTGACCATCGGCTGGCTGTTGCCACTGTCCGGGGTGCAGTTGGACCTGGACCCGCTCGGCGGATTCTTCATGGCGCTGACCGGGGCGGTCGCGGTGCCGGTCGGTGTCTATGCCGTCGGCTATGCCCGGAATTTGAGCCGAACACCCGCGGCGGTGCTGCCGTTGTTGGTCGCGGCCATGCTCATGGTGCCCGCGACCGCATCGGTGACGACGTTCCTGTTGGCCTGGGAGCTGATGGCGATTTCGTCGCTGGTGCTGGTGCTCGCCGACCACACCCGTCCCGAGGTGCGGACCGCGGCACTGGTCTACGCGGTGATGACGCAACTCGGCTTCGTCGCGATCCTGGTCGGACTCATGGTGTTGTCGGCCTCGGGTGGCGCCGACCGCTTCGCCGAGATGACCGACGTGCCCGACGGTGTGCGGACATTGGTCTTTTTGTTGACACTTGCCGGGTTCGGTTCCAAGGCGGGTCTGGTGCCGCTGCACGCGTGGCTGCCGCGGGCCCATCCGGAGGCGCCGAGCCCGGTATCGGCTCTGATGAGCGCCGCGATGGTCAACCTCGGCATCTACGGCATCGTGCGCATCGATCTGCAGCTGCTCGGCCCGGGCCCACGCTGGTGGGGGCTGGCCCTGCTCGTGGTTGGCGGGGTGTCGGCGCTTTACGGCGTGCTGCAGGCCTCCGTGGCAACGAATCTCAAACGTCTCCTTGCCTATTCGACGACAGAGAACATGGGGTTGATAACCCTCGCGCTGGGTGCGGCGACACTCTTCGCGAGCTCCGGCGCGCCGGCACCTGCGACCATCGCGATGGCCGCAGCAGCGCTGCACCTCGTCGGCCACGCCGCGTTCAAGTGCCTGGGCTTTCTGGCGGCGGGGTCGGTGCTGGCGGCCACCGGGCTGAGCGACCTTGATCGGCTCGGCGGTCTGGCCCGGCGGATGCCCGCCACCACGATGCTGTTCGGGGTGGCCGCTCTCGGCGCGTCCGGGCTGCCGCTCGGCGCGGGGTTCGTCAGCGAGTGGTTGTTGGTTCAGTCGCTTATCCATGCGGCCCCCGGCAACGACACGGTGGTGTCGTTGACGGCGCCACTGGCGGTGGGGGTGGTCGCGCTGACTGCGGGATTGGGGGTGGCGGCGATGGTCAAGGCGTTCGGCATCGGATTCCTGGCGCGGCCGCGGTCCGAATCTGCTTACGCAGCAGAGGAATCCCCTCGCACCATGGTGGTGGGCATGACGGTTGCCGCCGTCGGTTGCGTGCTGATCGGGGTGACCCCGGATGTGGTGGCGCCCGCGCTGCGCCGGGTGCTCTCGACACTACCGGCCACGGGGGCGGTCGACTTCGCCGACTTCGGTGCTGTGATTCGACTGCCAGGTGTTGCCGGCTCGATCGCGCCGGGGGTGATCGCGGCGGTGCTATTGATCGCGGTGCTGGCGGCAGTGGTGTTGAGCCAATGGGGATCGCGGCGCCGTCCCCCCACCGAGGAGCTGCCGCTGTGGGCGTGCGGAGCCGACGACCTGACCGCCCGGATGCAGTACACCGCAACATCCTTCGCCGAGCCCCTGCAGCGGGTGTTCGACGACGTCCTTCGTCCCGATACCGACATCGAGGTCACACCCTTCGCCGAATCGCAGTACATGGTCGAGGCGGTGAGATACCGCAGCCGGATGGTCGATGCGATCGAGGAGAGGCTCTACACGCCGGTGGTGCGGGCCGTGACCGCAATGGCGAACCTGCTGCGTCGGGCACACACCGGCAGCGTGCACCTTTACCTCGCCTACGGAGCGCTCGGCGTACTGATCATGCTGGTGGTGGCCCAGTGAACGTGATGTCCTACCTCGCGGGCGCCGCCCAGCTCGCCACGGTGACCATCGGTGCACCGCTGGTGGTCGGACTGATGAGGCAGGTTCGGGCGCGCTGGGAGGGACGCGCCGGCGGCGGAGTGCTGCAACCCTGGCGCGACCTACGTAAACAGCTTGGCAAGCAACAGATCACACCGCACGGCACCACTGTGGTGTTCTCCGCGGCCCCGGTCGTGCTCGCCGGCACGACGCTGATGATCGCCGCGATCGTCCCGGTGGTGGCGACCGGCTCACCGCTCGATTCCAGTGCCGACCTTTTCGTAGTCGTCGGGATGCTATTTCTGGGCACGGTGGCACTCACGCTCGCCGGGATCGACACTGGCACCTCGTTCGGCGGAATGGGCGCCAGCCGCGAGATAACCATCGCCGCCCTGGTCGAGCCGACGATCCTGCTTGCGGTCTTTGCGCTGTCGATCCCCGCGGGATCGGCGAATCTCGGTGCGCTGGTGAACAACACGATCGAGCATCCCGCACACGTGGCATCCCTGGCGGGCGTGTTGGCTTTCGTCGCCCTGGTCATCGTGATCATCGCGGAGACGGGTCGGTTGCCGGTTGACAACCCGGCGACCCACCTCGAGCTGACGATGGTGCACGAGGCGATGATCCTCGAATATGCCGGTCCGCGACTGGCGGTGGTCGAATGGGCATCGGCGATGCGCCTCACCGTGCTGCTGGCGCTGCTGGCGAACCTGTTCCTGCCGTGGGGGATTGCCGGTTCCGCGCCCACCGCCACCGCCGTCGTCATCGGGGTCGCCGCCGTCGCCGTCAAGGTCGCCGTGCTGGCGGTCCTGCTGGCCAGCGCGGAGGTGTTCATCGCCAAGCTGCGGTTGTTCCGGGTACCAGAGCTGTTGGCCGGCTCGTTCCTGCTCGCCCTGCTCGCGGTGACCGCGGCCAACTTCTTCACGGTGCAGGGACCGACATGACCGACGCCAACTTCGTGATTCTCATCGACTTCGCCGCGGGCGGACTCGTTCTCGCGGCGATCCTCACCGTGTGGCACCGCGGCCTGCGCGCCATCGTGCGTCTGTTGGCATGGCAGGGCGTGGCGCTGGCGGCGATTCCCATCGTGCGGGGACTGCACGAAGGCGACGCCGAATTGGTGGCAGTCGGCGGCGCGGTACTGGTGCTGCGCGCCACGGTGTTGCCGTGGCTGCTGACCCGGGCGCTGGCCGCCGAACACGAGGCACAGCGGGAGGCGACGCCACTGGTGAACACCGCCACCTCGCTGTTGATCAGCGCAGTGCTGACCGTCGTCGCATTCGCGATCACCCGCCCCCTGGTGGACCTCGAGTCGGACGCGGTCGTCAACGCGGTCCCCGCAGCGTTCGCGGTGATTCTCATCGCGCTGTTCGTGATGACGACGCGGCGCCACGCCGTATCGCAGGCGGCGGGATTCCTCATGCTCGACAACGGAATTACAGCCACGGCGTTTCTACTTACCGCCGGAGTGCCGTTGATCGTCGAGCTCGGTGCATCGCTGGACGTGTTGTTCGCCGTGTTGATCATCGGCGTCCTGACCGGACGGTTGCGCCGGGCGTTCGGCGGGGCGGACCTCGATCACCTGCAGGAGCTGCGGGACTGATGACCATACTCATTCTCGCATCGATCGTCGTGCCTGCCGCCGCGGCGCTGGTGAATCTCCTTGTCGGATGGCGTCTTTGGACGGCCATGCTGTCGGTGGGCTCGGCCGCCACGGTGCTGATATGCGGCGTGGTGCTTGCTACACGCGTGGGGCCCGCTCAGCACATGGCACTCGGTGGCCTGCTGCGCGCCGACGCACTGTCGGTGACCATGCTGATCGTCATCGGTGTGGTGGCCACCCTCACCACGTGGGCCGGCATCGGCTACATCGGCACCGAACTCGAGCATAACCACACCGATGCCGGCGGCGCCCGACGCTACGGGGCGTTGACGCAGGGGTTCATTGCGGCAATGGCGTTAGCGGTGTGCGCCAACAACATCGGTGTCATCTGGGTCGCTATCGAAGCCACGACTGTCGTCACCGCATTCCTGGTCGGACACCGTCGCACCCGGACCGCACTGGAGGCGACGTGGAAGTACGTGGTGATCTGTTCGGTCGGCATTGCGCTGGCTCTGCTGGGCACCGTGCTCTTGTACTTTGCCGCCCTCCACGCTGGGGCACCCGATGCGCAGGCACTGAATCTCGACGTGCTTGCGGTTTTCGCCGCGGACCTTGATCCGGGGGTGACCCGCCTGGCCGGCGGTCTGCTGCTCATCGGTTATGGCGCGAAGGCAGGCCTCTTCCCTTTTCACACCTGGTTGGCCGACGCGCACAGCCAGGCTCCGGCACCGGTCTCCGCGCTGATGAGCGGGGTGCTGCTGTCGGTGGCGTTCTCGGTGCTGCTGCGCATCAAGCCGGTCGTCGACGCCGCCACAGGACCGTCGTTCCTGCGCAACGGGCTGGTCGTCCTCGGTCTGGCGACGCTGTTTGTCGCGGCGATGATGGTGACCGTCACCGGCGACGTCAAGCGCATGCTCGCGTACTCCTCGATGGAGAACATGGGCCTGATCGCGATCGCCGCCGCGGCAGGCACATCGCTGGCGATCGCGGCCCTGCTGCTGCATGTGCTGGCGCACGGCGTTGGAAAGACGGTGCTGTTCCTGGCGGGCGGCGAGCTGCAGGTTGCGCACGATTCCACCGCCATCGGCGACATCACGGGTGTCGTGCGACGCTCCCAATTGGTCGGCGGGTCGTTCGCGGTCGGGCTGATCGTGCTGCTCGGGCTGCCTCCGTTCGCGATGTTCGCCAGCGAACTGGCCATCGCCCGTTCGCTCGCCGACGCCGACATGGCCTGGGTGCTGGCCGCGGCGATGCTGTTGGTGGCGATCGCATTCACGGCCTTGGTGCGAAATTCGGGGCGGATGTTGTTCGGTCCGGCAGCCTCAAGTGCACCCGCGATCGATGTGCCCGGGTCTGTAGCGACGGCCCTCCTGGTGGGCGTGGCTGCCTCGGTCACACTCGGCGTCACGGCGGGCCCGCTCACCGGTCTGTTCACCGCCGCGGCGGATCTGGTCGGAGGTCTGCCGTGAGCGACTATGTGCGGCACCGGATGTCCCGGGATGCCCTCGGAGACAAGGCCGAAGAACTCTTCGGTTCGGGGTTTCGGCTGGCGTTGGTGGCCGCGCACGACGACGGTGGCGCGCTGCGAGTGGTGTATCTGTTCCTCGCCGCTAGGCCCGATCGCCGGGTCGAAATTGAATGCGCGCTGCCGCCAGGCGATCCGGTGCTGCCGTCGCTGGCCTACATGTCCTTTCCAGCCGGTCGGTTCGAGCGGGAAATGGCGGATCTCTACGGCATTCGGCCCGCCGGGCATCCCCGGCCTCGTCGGCTGGTCCGCCATGCGCACTGGCCGGAGGACTGGCATCCCATGCGCCGAGGCGCTGCAGCTGCACCGAGATTCGAGTCCGCCGGCAGTTTTCCCTTCGTCACTGTGGAGGGTACCGGCGTGTACGAGATCCCAGTGGGGCCTGTGCACGCAGGATTGATCGAACCGGGACACTTCCGGTTCTCCGTCGTCGGCGAGACCGTGCTGCGGCTCAAGGCGCGGCTCTGGTTCGTGCACCGTGGACTGGAGAAGCTATTCGAGGGCCGTCCCGCCACAACAGGGATCACCTTGGCCGAACGGGTCAGTGGTGACACGTCGGCGGGTCACGCGCTGGCGCACGCGCTGGCGGTCGAGGATGCTCTCGGCCTCACACTGCCCGACGAAGTACACAGGCTACGGGCATTGGTCCTCGAACTCGAGCGGCTCTACAATCACGCCGCAGACCTTGGCGCATTGGCCAACGACGTCGGCTTCGCCCTCGCCAATGCACATGCGCTACGGATCCGGGAAAATCTCTTGCGCCTGAACGCCACGGTGACCGGACACCGGCTGCTGCGCGGAGCGATCCATCCCGGCGGTGTCGAGTTGCAGAGGCTTCCCGACCCGGCGACCCTGCGCGAGATCGCCGCGGACCTCGCCGAGGTGGCCGACCTCACGTTGGGAAACAGCGTCGTCTACGACCGCTTCGCGGGCACCTCGGCGCTCTCCGGTGACGACGCGCGCGCACTAGGATGCCTTGGCTATCTCGCCCGGGCCAGTGGGCTGCGTACCGACGCCAGGATCGAACACCCGACGACCTCAATGCCCGTGACCGAGGTCGGCGCCACCGACGGAGATGTGCTCGCCCGCTACACCGTCCGGCGCGACGAGTTCGCCGCATCCGTCGGGCTGGCGTGCGAGCTCGTCGAATCGCACAGCGGGCCGATCGAATACCGGATACAGCGCGATCACCGACCCGAGGCGTCCAGCGGCGTCGGCATCGTGGAGGGTTGGCGCGGCACCATCGTGCACCGCGTGGAGGTGGACGCAGGCGGGAACTTCACGCGGGCGAAGATCGTCGACCCATCGTGGTTCAACTGGCCCGCGTTGCCGGTCGCGATGTCCGACACGATCGTTCCGGACTTTCCGCTGACCAATAAGAGTTTCAACCTGTCTTACGCGGGAAACGATTTGTGATCTCGCGATGAGTTGCGGTCGTCGCGCCGGTCAGTACGGGCATGATCGATTTGACTTCAGCCTGCCGACGCACTGCCCAGGTGTTGGCGAACGTGACTGACGATCAGCTGACCGCATCTACCCCGTGCGAGAAGCTGCCCGTCGATGAACTGGTGGCGCACGTCGGTGGCCTTGCCCTGGCGTTCACCGCGGCGGCGCGCAAGGACTTCGGTCCGCTGACCGATACACCCCCGACTTTCGATGCAGCGCTCGACGATGACTGGCGCACTGCGTACCCGCAGCGGCTAGCGGACTTGGCCGCTGCGTTCGGCGATCCGGCGGCCTGGCAGGGCATGAGCAGAGCCGGTGGCGTCGACTTTCCCGGCGAGGTGGCGGGAATGGTCGCCCTGACGGAAGTGGTGGTGCACGGCTGGGATCTCGCGCGGGCCACCGGCCAGCCTTATGACGTCGACGCCGCCACCGCCGACGCGGTGTTGACACACGTCGCGCAGTTCGCCGCCGAAGAACCGGTCGAAGGTCTGTTCGACCGTGCGGTGCCGGTCGGCGACCATGCGCCGGTGTTGGACCGGGTCGTCGCGATGACCGGTCGGGACCCTGCGTGGGTCCCACTCTGACCGGGCACACTGGAGATATGGACCCGGTCATCGCCCTGCGCCAGATTGCGTACTACAAGGACCGGGCGCGTGAAGATCCCCGTCGGGTGATGGCCTACCGCAACGCCGCCGACGTCGTCGAAGGACTTTCGGATACCGAGCGGGAGCGGCACGGTGCGGCGAACAGCTGGCAGTCGTTGTCCGGAGTCGGCCCCAAGACCGCGAAGGTCATCGCGCAGGCCTGGGCCGGCCGTGACCCCGATGTGCTGGTCGAATTACGGTCGAATGCAGCCGATCTCGGGGGCGGCGATATCCGCGCGGCTCTGCGCGGCGATCTGCATGTGCACTCGAACTGGTCCGACGGTTCGGCACCGATCGAGGAGATGATGCTGGCGGCAATGGAATTGGGCCATGAGTACTGCGCGCTGACCGATCACTCGCCGCGGCTGCGGGTCGCCAACGGGCTCTCGCCTGAGCGGCTGCGCGAACAACTGGACGTGATCGACGAGATCCGTGACATGGTCGAGCCGATGCGAATCCTCACCGGCATCGAGGTCGACATTCTCGACGACGGATCGCTCGATCAGGAGGACGAACTGCTCGAGCGACTCGACGTCGTGGTGGCCAGCGTGCATTCCAAGCTGTCCATGGATTCGACCGCGATGACCCGTCGCATGCTCAAGGCCGTGGCCAATCCGCATACCGATGTGCTGGGCCACTGCACCGGACGGTTGGTGACCGGCGGCCGAGGTGTGCGGCCCGAATCGAAGTTCGACGCCGAGAAGGTGTTCACCGCGTGCCGCGACAACGGCACCGCCGTCGAGATCAACTCGCGGCCCGAGCGCCGGGATCCGCCGACCCGTCTGCTGAACCTCGCGCTCGAGATCGGCTGCGTTTTCTCCATTGACACCGACTCGCACGCGCCGGGACAGCTCGAGTTTCTGGGCTACGGTGCACAGCGTGCGCTGGACGCGGGAGTGCCGGCCGAGCGGATCGTCAACACGTGGCCGGCCGACAAGCTGCTGGACTGGGCCAGCTCGTAGACCTTCCTCAGGTAGACGTGGTGAATGGATGATGGCGGCCTCAGTCCGGCAGGTGCGGCATCTCGAGGCCGGGATCGCGCCCAAGTAGGACGCCGCGCATGACGGCGGCGTTACCGTAGCGCTTCCGCACCTGGTCGACGGCGTCGTCCAACGCTATGACGTCGTGGGTGGGTGCCGGTGGGAACGGCAGCTCCAGTTGCTGTGCGCCGTCGCGGTCGATGTTGGACACGGCGAAACCGACGAGGGTCAGGCCGCGTTCGGCGATCAGCGGGGAGGCCGACGCGACGAGCGTGCGTGCGGCGTCGAGGATCATGTCGGTCGACGCGGTTGCCCGCGGCATGGTGTGGGACCGGGTCACGCGGCTGAAGTCGTCGAAACGCAGGCGCAGCACCACAGTTCGTCCGGTGCGGCCCGCCTTGCGCATGCGGCGGGTGATCCGGTCGACGAGGTTGACGACGACGGCGTCGACCTCCGCGTCCGACATCGTGTTGCCACGCCTGCCCAGGGCACGCTGCGCGCCGACCGAACGCCGTCGCACACCCGTCACCACCCGCCGGCGGTCGATGTTGCGGGACAACGCGAACAGCCGATAACCCATCGCCCCTCCCAACAAGGACGACAGCGTCGACTCCGACAACTCGGCGACGTCGGCGACGGTCTCGATGCCGTGTGCGTGCAACTTCTCGGCGGTTTTTGCGCCGACACCCCAGAGCCGTCGCACCGGCAGCGGATGCAGGAAGGCGAGCTCACGATCCGGCGGAACGAGTAGCAGGCCGTCGGGCTTGGCCTCCTGGCTGGCGACCTTGGCCAAGAACTTGGTGCGGGCGATGCCGACGGTGATCGGCAGCCCCACCCGGCCGCGTACCGCCGTGCGTAGTTGCGCGCCGATCTCCACCGGGGTGCCGGAGACCCGCAGTAGCCCGGAGACATCGAGGAACGCCTCGTCCACGCTCAGCGGCTCGACGATGGGCGAGGTGTCGTGGAACACCTCGAAAACCGCGCGGCTGGCTTCGGAGTACGCCGACATCCTCGGCGGCACGACGATCGCGTGTGGGCACAGGCCGCGCGCCTGCCGCCCGCCCATCGCGGTGCGAACCCCGTAGGCCTTGGCCTCGTAGCTGGCGGCGAGCACGACGCCGCCGCCGACGATGACCGGCCTGCCGCGCAGCGCGGGGTCGTCACGCTGCTCGACCGATGCGTAGAAGGAATCGAGATCAGCGTGCAGGATCGTCGCCGACGGCCGGGCCGTCGATCCAGATGACACGAACACATGTTCGCATCACGGTATGACTACTGGGGGGTCTTGCCGTAGATGCTGGTGATCCAGACGTGCACAACGGTGTCGAGCGCCGAGTCCTCGGCGATCGACGGGCGTTGGCCCGTGTAGGAGGCGAACATGGCCCGCTCGTTCATCAGGTTGAGGGCGGCGGCGAGGTCCTGGGCAGGCACGGTGTCCGGCGCCGCGCCGCGGGCGCGTTCGGCGTTGATGACAGCAGCGGTGCGGTCGACCCACTTCTGCATGAAGGTCGACCAGAGTTCGCGCAGTTCTGCGTTGGTCGCGGTGGCCCCGACGCCCGCCAGCACGACGGCCAGGTGAGTGCGCAGGGGTTCGAAGAAGGCGTAAATGCTGTCGTGCCACGCGCGTGCCGGGTCGGCGGAGTAGTCGTCGGCCCGACCCTCGAACGTGGCGTCGGCCTCGGCGAGAACCTTTTCGAACAGCGTCAGCAGGACCGCGTCTTTCGACGGGAAGTAGAAGTAGAACGTCGGCCGCGACAGGCCGGCACCCTTGGCCAGGTCGTCCACCGATATCTCCGCAAGCGGCCGCTGTTCGAGCAAGCGTTCCAGGGTCGTGAGGATCGCCTGTTCCCGATCGTCGCCCGAGGGGCGGGTCGATCTGCGGGCACGGGAGACAGAGGCCCGGTTGGCGGTGGTCACAAGGCACGAGTCTACACAGTGTCGACTTTCTCAACACACCGTTGACTATCTCGACACACCGTTGATACGCTCCGGTACCATGAGCGAACACCTCGACGTCGTCATCGTGGGAGCCGGGATCTCCGGCATCAGCGCCGCCTGGCACCTGCAGGACCGCTGCCCGACCAAGAGCTATGCGATCCTGGAGCGCCGCGACAATCTCGGCGGCACCTGGGACCTGTTCAAATACCCCGGCATCCGCTCGGACTCCGACATGTTCACCCTCGGTTTCCGGTTCAAGCCGTGGACGTCGGAAAAGGCCATCGCCGACGGGCCGTCGATCATGTCCTATCTGAAGGACACGGTCGCCGAGTACGGCATCGACAAGCACATCCGTTACGGCCACCGCGTCCTCGGCGCGGACTGGTCCGACGCCGACAATCGCTGGACCGTCCGCATCGAAGCGGACGGCGAGGTGCGCGAGATCACCGCGTCCTTCCTGTTCGCCGCCAGTGGCTACTACAACTACGACGAGGGCTACTGCCCGGAGTTTGCGGGACGCGACGACTTCGAGGGCACGATCATCCACCCTCAGCACTGGCCGGAGAACCTGGACTACGCCGGCAAGAAGATCGTCGTGATCGGCAGTGGTGCTACCGCGGTGACTTTGATTCCCGCCCTTGCTAATTCAGGCGCAGGGCATGTCACGATGCTGCAGCGCTCGCCGAGCTATATCGGTGCGCTGCCTGACGTGGATCCATTCACCGTCCAGACGAACAAGATGCTGCCGACGAAGGTGGCTTACGTCCTCAATCGGTGGAAGAGCATCCTCTTCCAGTCCGCCCAGTACCGAATCAGCAGGCGATTCCCGAACTTCATGCGCAAGCAGCTGATGACGATGGCGCAACGGCGACTGCCCGAAGGCTATGACGTCGACAAGCATTTCGGCCCGAGGTACAACCCGTGGGACGAGCGGCTGTGCCTGGCGCCGAACGGCGACCTGTTCAAGACCATCAAGAAGGGCAAGGCCGACGTCGTCACCGACACGATCGAGCGGTTCACCAAGACCGGTATCAAGCTGACCTCGGGCGAGGAGCTGGAAGCCGACATCATCGTCACCGCAACGGGTTTGAACCTGCAGCTCTTCGGAGGGGCGGAGATCTCTCGCAACGGCGTACCGATCGAACTGAACGAGACCATGGCCTACAAGGGCACGATGTTGACCCACATGCCGAACATGGCGTTCACCATCGGCTACACAAACGCGTCGTGGACGCTGAAGGCCGACCTGGTGTCCGAGTTCTTCTGCCGGGTGATCAACTACATGGATGCCAAGGGTTTTGACACCGTCGAGCCGCAGCATCCGGGAGACAGTGTCGACGAGGCTCCGCTGATGGACTTCACTCCCGGCTACGTGTTACGCGCGTTGGACTACCTGCCGAAGTCCGGACACATCGCGCCGTGGCGCCTCAAGCAGAACTACCTGCTGGACCTGCGCTTGATCCGGCGCGGCAAAGTCACCGATGAGGCCCTGCACTTCAGCAAGCACCGCGCGCCGGTGACGGCTTCGGCCTAGAGTCTCAGTCTGCAGCGACGACGACAATGCCGTCGTCGTCGCTGTAGGCGCTGTGGCCCGGGGTGAACGCCACGCCGCCGAACTCGACGGCGACATCACGTTGACCGTCACCGCTTTTCGTGCTCTTGCGGGGGTTGGTGCCCAACGCCTTCACACCGATGTCGAGGGTGCGCAGCGTCGACGAGTCCCGGACCGCACCGTTGATGATGATGCCGACCCAGCCGTTGTCGACGGCCAGGCCGGCGATGACGTCACCGACGAGCGCGGCGTGCAGCGAACCCCCGCCGTCGATGACGAGCACACCGCCGTTACCCGGTTGGGACAGTACGGATTTCAACAGCGCGTTGTCCTCGAAGCACTGCACCGTGGTGATCGGCCCGGCGAACTCGGATCGTCCGCCGAACTGGCGGAACTGCAGATCACAGCTGCGGACATCCGGGCCGATGTCGTCGACGAGGTCTGCGGTGGGACGGAAATCGATGCTCACTCGTCGATGTTAGCGATCACGATGTCGCGGACGAACTGCGCCAAACCCGGCTCGACGTCGTCGTAGTAGCGGGTGAATCGTTCGTCGGCCACGTACATCTCGACAAGGTTGCGGTGCATCTCGCCACCGAAGTCGTAGAACCTCTCGATCGCGGCACGATGCCGGGCGACCAGTTCGTCGGCCGCCTGGGATCCCGGTTGGACGCCGTCGCGCTTGGCCTCGGCCAGCGCCTGCAGCAACGCGTCACCCTCTGCCTTGATGTCGATCCACTCCTGCTTGGTGAGCG
Source organism: Mycobacteriaceae bacterium (assembly GCA_019749805.1). Taxonomy (GTDB): domain Bacteria; phylum Actinomycetota; class Actinomycetes; order Mycobacteriales; family Mycobacteriaceae; genus Mycobacterium. The sequence continues at coordinate 90,291 of JAIEPH010000066.1, forward strand.
CCGCGGCCCGCTGCTGCGACTGCTTCCACGCGTCGGTCTGCCCCCAACGCTGTTCAGCCTCGACGGCGTACTCCTCCCCGAACGCGGTGGTGCCGAAGATCTCGATCTGTTCCTCCGCGGTCAGCTGAATACCGCTGCGGTGTGCGCTCATCAGTTCCTCCACTGCCTTGATCGTGTGTTGCAGCCGGTCGGCCTGTTCCAGCAGCAGCCGGTGCTGCCGCCGGAGGTGTTCGAGCACATCGGCATCGCCGTCGTCCAGCAGTGTGCGGATGTCCTCGAGTTGCAGCCCGACGGAGCGGTACACCAGCACCAGGTGCAGCCGTTCGATGTCGGCGTCGGTGTAACCGCGGTACCCCGCCGGGGTGCGGACGCTCGGCACCACCAGACCGATGTGGTCGTAATGGTGCAGGGTGCGTACCGAGACGGCGGTGAGTGCGGCTACCGCTCCGACGGTCTTGGCGTCCATAACGCCACTATCGACCCTGACGTCGCGTCAGGGTCAAGTGAATTGGGCTCAGCCCTCGTCAGAGCTGCGACGCACGATCAGCACTACGAGGATGGCCAGTACACCGGCGGCGATGGCCGCTGCGATCGGCAGCCGGGAGGGCTCGGGTCCGATGAACGGCACCGGCGCGGGGCCGGCCACCGGATTGCTCGCGGTGGCGACAGTGGCCTTGGCCTTCGCCGCGGCTTCACGCGCGGCTGCGGTGAGATCGCCGTTGGTATCCGCCAGCTTCGGCGGTGCCGGCGTCTTGGCGGGAGCCTCCTTGGCCGGGGCCTTCTTCGCTGCTTTCTTGGCCGGTACGGCCTTCTTCGCGGGGGCGGCCTTCTTCGCACCCTTCGCCGGGGCCTTCTTGGCAGGAGACTTCTTCGCGGCCTTGGCGGGAGCCTTCTTGGCCGGCGGCGGTGCTGCCGGTGGGGGCGGCGTCGCCGGTGGCGGCGCTGCGGCTGGCGGCTGCGCTGCGGCTGGCGGTGCGGCCGGCGGCGTCGACCCAGGCGGCGTCGACTGGGCCCCTTCGTCTGGTCGGTCCTGCTCGTCTGCCATCGGCTGCTCCTTTGCAGTGTCTTGTCTGCGCACGTACGGCGTCAGCGCGGGTACCGGCAGTGGCCCCCATCATGCCAGGTCGGCTATGGCGCTAACCGGTGGCGGCCAGACCGGCCGCGAGAGCGAGCGCCACGGCCATCACCGCCAATTCGGCCAGTGAGCGGGATCGCGACAGCACAGCGGTGCTCCGGTGCGTCCGTGCCGCGGGCACCCAGATCGTGCGGTTACGCCAGCCCATCAGCATCAGCACCGCCGCCGCCGCCACCTTGGCCGTCAGCAGCCGGCCGTAGCCGGTGGAGTACAACTCGGCGGGCGACCCGAGCCGGTCGATCGCCGCCGCCGCGCCGCCGAGCAGCAGCGCCAGCACACACCACAGTGACAACTGGGAGAACCGCGGCAGCACGCGCGCCCACTGACCCCGATGGTCGACCGTCAGCACCAGGCCCGCCAGCACACCGCACCAGAGCGCGGCCGCCAGCGTGTGAACGGCCAGCGCCAGACCGCCGAGCGCGCTTTCGAAGAAATGACCGGTGAACAGGCGGCTCGTCAGGCCGACCGCGGAAAGCCCGGCCACCACGACATTGACCGCCGCGGTACGCGGCGCCGCGACCGTTGCCACACACAGCGCTGCGGCGGCCGCAACAGCGAGGATCCCTGCGCGCCCCGCCGCGGTGTCCACCGCGAAACCGATGGTCGTCGGTGCGCTCAGTCGCCAGACCGGGACCGCGGTGGCTTGGGCGGCCGTGGCGATCAGTCGGCCGACTTCGGCCACCAGCCACAGCGCGCCCGCGGCGGACAACGGCACGCTGGCGCGACCGACGAGTTCGCGGCGGTGGCGCTCGTCGTCGAGTATCGGCACGACGGCGAGTCCGAGACAGACGACCGCCGCGCAGTCGGCGACCGCACGCACGAGCGTGACCGGCAGTGAGTTCTGCGGGTACGCCAGCGCCCATGCCACCACCGACGCGGCGACCACCACCAGCGTCCCGCCGGCCAGCGCCGCGGAACGTCTCACGTCCGGCGCCGCGCCGCCCACAGAACACCCGCACCGACGATCAGTACGGCGCCGACGTAGAAGGGCCACACCGGAAGTCCGCCGTCGTCCTCGGATGTACCGGACGAATCAGCGGCCGGTGGCGCGGTCCCGGCAGGCGGTCCGGCGACACCGCTACCCGCCGCGGTCAGCTGAAACGACCACGAGCCCGAGACGACATGGCCATCGGCCGATGTGGCGCGATAGTTCACCGTGTATCTGCCAGAGGGGCCGAGCGGACGGACCCCGACGCTGATGACGGTGCCGTCGACCGCCGGCTCACCGGTGGACCACAGGTTGCCGTCGGGACCGACCACCGTCATCGCCGCGAACTGGGGCTGCATCTCCTCGTTGAACGTCGCGCTGACCCGGTCCGGTGCCTGCGGCAGTGAGGCATTCTCGACGGGATCGGAGGCGATTCGGGCGGCGTGCGCGGCAGCGACACCGGCATTGCCCAGTGTTCCCACCGCCAGGCCGAATATCAGAACCACAACGGCGGCAAGCTGCTTGACAGATCTCATTCGACTGTGGCTTTCGAAGAGCGCTGCCCCGACGCGCGCATGTCAGACCAGGCCGAGCCGGGCCATCAAGTCGGCGTCGATGCCGTCGAGTTGCTTGGCGATGGCGGCATGGGCCGAACGGCGCTGCGCGAGTGGCATGTTCTCCGCCGCGGCGACGGCGGCCGACAGATCACCGAGGCGATCGGTGATCGCCGCGACGAACTGTTTCGTTTCGGCGTCCTTGGGCTTCTTCTCGGCGACCATCCGCAGCGACTGCTCGGCGCCGGCGATGCGCGCCGAGAGTTCCCCGCCGTGGCCGGAGAACTGACCGAGCTGGCTCAGCGGAACACCCAGGCGGGCAGCGCGGCGCTCGTCGGCGTAACCACGCGCAGCGATCGAGGCCCGGTACACCAGCGGCACCGCCACCGGCGCGAGCAGCCGGGTGATCGTGAGGACGCGGCGAATTCTGGTGGGCGAGAACAACTTACCTTCGCGCGCGGCCTTCAGCTGCATGTCCGCCACCTTGAGCGCGGCCCGGTCGGTCTCGCGCTGGGCCCTGAGTTGAGCCTTGAGGGCGCGCGTTTCCGACCGGTGCTCGGCCTTGATGCGGCGAGCTTCGTTCTTGGCCGCCAGTCTGGCTTCGAGTTTTGCCTTCGCCTTGATGGCGCGGGCCTCGGCCTTTCGGGTGGCGCGGGTTTTGCGCTTGAACAGGCTCATCCCAGCAGTCTCCCGGTCGCGTTGTCGATGCCGCACAACACTATCTCCCGGTGCGTGTGACCCGTGGCCCTGGCCCGAGGCGAGGCCGATTCGGTCGTGGGCAAACCGGCCAACGTACCTGTGCGACAATCGCTTGACAGCAAATCTGCAGCGGCGACGCGTGTGATGGGTGGTGCAGATGTGGGTTCGCGTGTGGGCATCGCCGCGGCCGGCTTCCTCGTGGTGTACGGGCTGTTGGTCGGCGGTGCCGGCAATATTCCTGCGAATGCGACCCCCGCGGCCGGCGACGGAGATGGCCGCAGCACCGAATCCGGGCAAAACGGGGGAGCGCCGTCGGCGACCCGGCCGGGCGGCCGTGACCAAGCGTCGCCCGGCACCGGATCTCGAGGGGACAAGCCAGACGCGCGTAAGCCGCGTGAACGCAGATTCGGAAGCGGACGCGTGCCCCATCTGAAGCCGCAGACTGAGGACGACGACAAGCGAAACGAAGGCGAACCCGTCGACGGCGAGGACGGCGGTGGCGCCGAAACGCCACCCAAAGAGCCACCACGGGAAGAACCGCCGGGCGAGGAAGATCCAGACGACTGCTGGCCATGGCCGCCCGGCCCGCAGCCCCCCGGTAACGGTGGAGGCGCGGGCCCACCTATCCGGCCGCCGGCGGGCCGGCCGCATGCGCCGCCGATGCAACTGCCGCCACATCTGCTGCCCGAGCACACGCCGTCGCAGCCGGGGGTGGTCGACGCCGAACCCGGCGTCGGCATCGCCGCGCCGCAACTTCCGGTCGCGCCGATCGCCCTGCCGATCGTCGTGGCGCCCCCGGTGGCACTCCCTGGTGGTGCAGCTCCGCGCGGACCCGCGGCCGAACCGCCCGCCGGACGGCAAGCGCCGCCGGCCGAGACGGTCAGCAACGCCCAGCCGCGTCATACCGCGCGGGGTACACCGAATACCTGCGCAACGCGGGGATTTCACAGGTTGCCCTCGTGGCGGCACCCGGCCTCGCCGGCATGGTGCTTCTCACCGGTGTCGGTGGCCTCATCGGTTACCGACAGGCAAAGGCGGGGCACGCGGTACGCGCCGGAGGCGCCGCAAGATTTGTGGACTGAACTGACGGGGAACCGCTGCTTCGGCGGCCCGAACAGCGCATAGTGGATTCGTCGAAAGGGGGAACGTATGCCTGCCAGCCGCAACGTCACCCGCGCAGTGAGTGCGGTTCTGGACCTCGCTCCGCGCCGCGGGGAGGTGTCGCTCACCCGGCTAGTCGATGCGGTCAGTAAGGACAGGGGGCGCCCGATCGAGCTGAAGACAGCCGATTTGCCGCCCGGTGTGTGCGGGCAATGGCGTCAATACGCCGATCGCGACGTGTTTCTGATTCAGAAGGGTCTGCCCGCATGGGACCGCACCCTTGCACATGAGCTCGGCCACCTGGTCCTCGGGCACGACGGCATGCCGGTCGTCGAGGCCGCCCTGGAGAACACCGAGATGGCCAGCTCCGAGTTGATCGGCTACATGCTGAACCAGCGCACCGGATGCATGGGACCCAATGGTGAGGACGCGGAGCAGGAAGCCGAGGACTTCGCGGCGCTGCTGCTGTATCGGTTGGGGCGGTTGCCCTCCGATCGCGCTTCCATCGTCCAGGTCCGGCTCGGAGAGGCGTTTGGTTGATCATCTGGGTGATCGCCGGTCTGCTTGGATTGGCCACCGGTTTACGTATCGGCTGGGCGCTGGTCAACAAGCAATCACTGGTGAGTACCGCGATGATCCTCGCGCTGGGAAGCCTCGGGCTGGTCGCTGCACTGAACTGGCAGCCCCTGACGCTTCTCGTCGACACCGTGCTGCGGTGGCCGAACATCTCGATGGGTCTGTCGCAGGTGGCGCTCGTGATGTGCGCGGCGGGCAGCTGCGTGATGATCACCACCGTCGCGTCCGGGCGTAAGCCGGCCACCATCCGCAGGATCGCGATCGCGCAGTACAGCGTCGCGGTTGTCATCGCGGTGGTGAGCCTGGTGACGTTCTTCTCGGCGGAGCAGCAGCCAGAGATGGCGCCCGAGGAGTACCTCCAGCGGACCCTGGCCGCGGACGGCAACTCCCTGCCCTGGCTGTTGCCGCTGCTGTACGTACTGCTGGCGCTGACGCTGGTGTCCTGGGCCGGACTGCGGTACTCGAACCGCAGTCGTCGCGGCAGGGCGTTGTTCGTGTTCACGATCGGCATCGTGCTGATCGTCTTCGCGTCGGGATTCTTTTTCTTCCGGGCCGTGGGCCGGTCCGGACCGGTGGGGGTGGGCGCCGCGGCCACCCTGCTCGGATGCGCGATGCTGGTGGTCGCCGCGGGTTCGCTGCTGCCGAGCATCGAGGACTGGTTCGGTGCGCGCCGCGAGCTCAGGGTGATCCAGCCGCTGCTGGACGAACTGGGGCGCCGGCATCCAGATGTCGGTATCGGCGTGCGTCCCCGCGGTCCGCTCGCGTTCCGGGTGGCGGAACGGATGTCGTTGATCTCGGACGCGTTGTTCCTGGAGGCGACGGCTGCGGATGTCACCCGAAAACGGGTCGGCCCGACCGGTGCGCTCGCCGATCGTGACGCCGAGGAGGACGACCGCGACATCGACGGGGAGGACGCCGAGATGGAGCCGCCACCCGTGCCACCGGAGGAGCAAGCGCACGCCGTCGCGCTGTGGATCTACGCCGGCCGCGAGGGTGCACGGAAGGCCGGGGACCCGAAGTTCCCGGGTTTGAGATGGTTGCGGCAGCCCAGCGTCTACTCGGACCGCGAATGGATCCTCGAGATTGCCACGCAGTACCGCACGCTCGTCAGGTCAGAGAAGACTTCTACGTAACGACTTCGCCGGCGACGGTAATGCCGGCGACGGCGGGCTAATCGTCCAGATGCTCCTGGCGACGCAGTTCATCGACCTTTTGGACGATGTCCTGCTGGGCCTCAACAGACAGGCCGACAGTGCGCGCCGCAATGCGACGAACGCCTTCGTCCCGCATATTCGCGAGCCAGGTGAGCTCCTTGTCGAGCTTCTCGTAGTACTCGTCGTCGGTAAAGTACGCCGGCTTGATACGGAAGAAGTTGGCAAGGGCAGCCATGGTCGCTGCAGAGGGGTTGGTTCGGTTGCCAGAGCGCAGCTGCGACAGGTACGGAGCGGACATCGTCACGCCCTCGGACTTGAGTGCAGCGATCACCTCCGCGGAAGTATGCGGACCGCGACCGGGCGGGTAGACCGTGTCGAAAAGTCTGTTTAGACGGGCGGCGAACGTCTTGCTCATCGGTATTGACCTCCACATGCGTAGACGAGCGGACTATTTGGCGGCGTATTTGCTGATCATCGTAGCGAGTGTTGTGCCCAAACCCAAGTGCAAACTAGGAAAGTAAACCCACCTTCCGCGATCTCAGGGCTCGCCCACCAGTGGCGACATTGTCAGAGTACGCAAGAACGCCGGTCGCATGGTGCGGTCGGGCAAATAAGTTCGACATCGTCAAAATTGCCGCACTCGGGGCATTGTCCCGATTGCCACAGTAATCTCGATTTTCACCACTGGCAACGTCCATAGCCACTGGCAATGGCGAATCGAAGATTTGCTGTTTGTAGGCAAACAGTGGGATCGCATCCGCCCGGGCAATAGTTGCGGGCGATGCGAACCCGCGCTAGGGGGACGCTAGGGGGAACTGCACGAGGACGGCGCCGTCGATGCGGCGGCCGGTGCCGAATCTTGCCTCCGGGCGAAGCGAATCAGCGCCACGTTGCCGACGACGACGACCACTGACCCGGTGACCGCCAGCGCGACCCAGCGCAGCCCGAGCGCGCCGTCGAAGAGCAGCCAGAGGCCGAAAACCAGGAACAGCACGCTGGCGAGCCTGTGCAGGAAGCCCTCGGGCAGTCGCTTGTGCAGCAGGACGCCCGCAGCGATCGCGACGCCGTCGGCGAGCACCATTCCGACGGTGGCCCCGATCCAGACGCCCAGCCAGTTGTGATCGCTGGCGAGGGTGACGGTGGCAAGCATCGTCTTGTCGCCGAGCTCGGCGAGGACGAAGGAGGAGACGATCGCGAAGATGACAAAACGTGGCTCAGCGATGCGGACCTCATCGTCGTCGTCACCGGCGCGGGCCTCGCGCCACGTCCAGATCGCGAACAACAGGAAGGCGATGGCACCGGCGAAGGCGATCGGTCGGTCGGGAAGTGTCAGGCCGAGAAAATGGCCGATCGCCACTGACAGTCCGTGCACGAGCGTGGCGGCGATCGCGACGCCCGACAACACCACCCACCATCGATGGCGCAGTGCGTAGGTCATGGTGATCAGCTGCGACTTGTCGCCGAGTTCGGCCACGAAAACGACCGCGAGGCTGATGAGAATTGCGGTAACCATGGGTTGGGGACGACCTTTCGACCAAACAACGGTCGAAGGTCTCGCCCACCACCCTCGTGATGAGGTGCGGTTCGCCTGCCGGGCTTGCGCCAGTATGTCGACACGACGATTGGGGGCTACTCCCCTTCGCTGATAATTCGACTGTAGCGGCGGTCATGGCGACACGCCAGTCCGCACAACGATTTCGGGTAGCCGAATCGACAGTTCAGGTTGCGGGTTCGGCTGCCTTCGAAAACCCTTACGCGGCAAGGAGCATGGCGAGGATCGCGGTGTCGGGGTGGCTGATCGGGTCGACGCCGACCCTGCTCACCATCGACGTGACTGTGCCGTCGGCCTCTGCCTCGACCCAGGCCGCGCGATGTTCGAGACCCAGATGGGGAAGACCGGGCAGCAGTACGCAGCCCGATGCCGCACCCGAGCACTCCGGTAGCGACGGCATGGTCTCGGACGGCGGATGCAGCATCAACAGGGCCGGTGGCTGATGCTCTGCGAAATACCCTGGCGGAACCGCCGATTCGCCGACGACCGTACCCTCAGCGACAACGAGGCCGACGGTGTTGGGCTCGGGTTCATCGGGTAGCTCTTCGCGCGCACCGAAAATCGTTGTGGTGGAGAGTAATCCAGGAAGCGATGCCACGCGGACAGCGACCATGAGTAGCTGTGCCCATTCCTTGGTGGAATCCGGCCAGCGGCCCGAGATCACGAAGCCCTTGAGTGATCCGCGCGAATGAAACGGGGCGATCTCGATCGCCCGACCAGATTCCATCTCCATCTCGCCTCCGCACCATCGTTGTTCGGTGAAGCCCGACACGACTGTGGGTCGATCAGACCAGAATGCGCAGGTTCTCACCGGCGCGCAAGCGGACACGCATCATTGGTCGGGGCTGCCTGGTGCCCGGACCGTGTAGACGACGCGATAGGTGCCTGCCGCGGACACCCATCCCAGTTCGTGGGAGTCGACGGCACCCGGCGCTGCGGGATTGTCCGACCGAGCTTCGAATATCGCGTTCGGGCCGGTGCCGTACACCTCGCCGACTCGTTTGACGAGCCAACGCGTGGACCGCCGAGGATCGCGGAACAACCGCAACTGGCCGGTGCGGGGTACGCCGTCGCGCCATGCCACCAGGCCGTCGCCCGGTCGCAGCGCCGGGCGCATCGAGTCCTCGACAACCCTGAACAAACGCAATGGCCAACGGGGCGGAGGATGGTTTCGCGGCACCCTGGAAGGGTAGGTTAGGGCCATGCTGCATCGACTCATGAACAACGCCACCCCTGCCCACGCCCACTGCGACCTGTACTGCGGTGTTTACGATCCGGCCCAAGCCAAGATCGAGGCGCTCTCGTGTCTGAAGACGATCCAGAAGTACCACGACTCGGACGATGACCATTTCAAGGCCCGCGCGATCATCATCAAGGAGCGCCAGGCCGAAGAGGTCAAGCACCACCTGATGGTGCTGTGGGCCGACTTCTTCACCAAGGACCACTTCGAGCAGTTCCCCAACCTGCACCAGTTGTTCTGGGACGGCGTGCACGGCGCGGGTGACGTCAAAAAGTCTCTCGACGCCGCCGTCGCCGAGAAGCTGCTCAAGACGATCGACGAGATCGCCGACATCTTCTGGCAGACCGACAAGGGCAAGCAGATGGGTGTCTACCCGCCCGCTTAGCGAAAACACACGAGGACGGGCCTGCTCATCGCGAGCAGGCCCGTTTTCGTGCCTAGTGAGTTGTGTCCCGGGAGACGTCGATCAGTACAGGACGATCAGGGCGAGCACGCCCAGCAAGACCAGCGCGATCACACCGGCCCGCATACAGGCCATCAACTGGCCGCGGGTGTAGGTATTCGCGGAGGAATGCCACTCAGAAGGCGGTACCGCGGACCCCGGCCCAATCGGATGCGACGACGTCATTAACAGCTCCTGACCTGCACGATCGATACCCTCCCCGGTGAGATCGGTCACAATGCCCACGTTGTGACCGCGATCATAACCCCTGCTGTTCATTGGAAGAAATCGGCGCGGAGGAGTGTTTAGAACTGCAGGTGGGGGGTACAAAACACTCGACAGCCGTCAAGAAGCGGATGATTAGCCTGACGAGGTATTTCGCTCAGGCGCGCTCCGGCTGTTGATTGTCGGCTTGATCACATCCAGTTATCCACAGTGATCTTGACCAGCTGAACAGATTCACCGGCTCAGACTCCTTTGTCCTCATCTTGGGCCTGTGGATGAACCTGTGGAAACTGTGGATAGCCGGGAATTGCTGGCCCTGGCAGACCCGCCGCCATATGCGAGCATTGGCGGATGGACTCCGACGCGGTCCCGCAGGCCGACATCGCCGCCGTTCCGGCGAACTTCGACGAATCGGTTATCTTGCTCGACGTTCGCGAAGACGACGAATGGCAGCGCGGCCACGCGCCGGGCGCCCGGCACATCCCGATGGGGCAGATTCCGGCCCGTATCGCCGAGATCGACACCTCAGCCACGTTGTACGTCGTGTGTGGGGTCGGGGGCCGATCGCAGCGGGTCGCCCAATACCTGGCGCAGAACGGGTACGCGCCCATCAATGTCAGCGGTGGCATGCACGCGTGGGCGGACGCCGGACGACCGGTGGTCACCGACGACGGTGGTGCGGGCGTCGTCTGAGCAGCCGCCGATCCACTCCCATTAGGCTGGTCGGATGATCCAGGTCTGTTCCACGTGCGGAACGCGCTGGAACGTGCGCGACCGCCGACGGGACTGGTGCCCGCGCTGCAACGGCGCGCTGCTCGCACCGACGGGTCCAGACTCCGCTGCGCTGGCGACCCCACCGTCAGGCAGGGGATGGGGGCCGACTGCCGGCCTCGGTACTCCCCCGTCGGGGGGCAACCGGACGCCGCCGATGGGGACCCCACCGTCGGGTAGAAGACTGCCGCAGGGCTATCGCTGGATCGCGGTCCGTCCGGGATCGGCGCCACCACCGCGCCGGAGTCGTCGCCCCCTCGGTCCGACCCCGCGCTACGCGTTCATCCCGCGTTGGGGCCTCGTCGACCGTTTCGACTCGATCGATCAGCAGCAGGCGCCGCAGCGCCCGGGCCCGTCCGCCGGGATCGTACGCACCACCCTGGTCGCGACCATGGCCGTGCTCGGTGCGGCGGCGCTCGCGCATCTGGTGCGCTACGCGTTGCTCATCGTCAACCGCAGCATGTTGCTGAACCCGTGGGTGGCGGGTGGCGTGACGTGGATCGGCGTCGTGCTCAGTGTCATCGCGATGTTCATGGTGGTCGCCAGCGCGGTTGTGCTGACGAATTGGCTCATCGGCCGCAGAGCCGCCGCCTACGCCCACCGTGGGCAGCCGGACCCGCGGTCGCTGGGGTCGCTTCGTGCGGGTTGTCTTGTGCCCGTCGTCAACCTGGCCTGGGCGCCGGTGTTCGTCATCGAGCTGGCGGGCGTCGAAGAGCGGTTCAGCTGGCTCCGCAGAAACATCGCGGTGTGGTGGCTCGTATGGGTCGCCAGCACCACGGTGTCGGTGTTCTCCATCGCAACCAGTTTCGCCACCGAGGCCCAGGCCATCGCCGACAACACAGTGACGACCACCGTGGCGTATCTGCTGGCGCTGGCGGCCGTTCTGCTCGCCATGAAAGTGTTCGACGGGTTCGAGCGCCAACCCGTCGAGAAGCCGTCCAAGCGCTGGGTGATCGTGCCCGACGCCGCTGTGAACACCGAGACGCGACGCGACACCGAACCCGAGAATGCCGCTGTGGTTGAGTCCCAAGGCCAAAACCCGGCAGCATAGGTACCTATGAACTCGGGCGACGGCACGCTCGCCGGCCATCCGTTCGTCGTGGCGCACCGCGGCGCGTCCGGTGAGCGCCCCGAGCACACCCTGGCTGCCTACGAGTTGGCACTGAAGGAAGGTGCCGACGGCGTCGAATGCGACGTGCGGCTGACCCGCGACGGTCACCTGGTCTGCGTGCACGACCGCCGGGTGGACCGGACGTCCAACGGAAGCGGACTGGTCAGCGAGATGACCCTGGCTCAGCTGCGCGAATTGGATTACGGCGCTTGGCATCCCAGTCGGGAAGTCGACGGTGCGACCGGTGGCACGGGACTGCTGACGCTCGACGACCTCGTCAAGCTGGTGCTGGACTGGAACCGCCCGGTGAAGCTCTTCATCGAGACCAAACATCCCGTTCGCTACGGCGCGTTGGTCGAAAGCAAGGTCCTCGCACTGCTGCATCGGTACGGCGTCGCAGCACCGGCCTCGGCCGATCTGTCGCGCGCCGTGGTGATGTCGTTCTCGGCGGCAGCGGTGTGGCGCATCCGGCGCGCGGCGCCGATGCTGCCGACCGTGCTACTCGGCGAGACGTCGCGTTTTCTCGGCGGCAGCGCCGCGACGACCGTCGGCGCGACCGCGGTGGGCCCGTCGATATCGACGCTGCGCGAACACCCCGAACTGGTCGATCGCGCCGCCGCCCAAGGCCGAGCGTTGTACTGCTGGACCGTCGACCACTACGAGGACGTGCGCTACTGCCGAGACGTCGGCGTCGCCTGGGTGGCGACGAACCACCCGGGCCGCACCAAGGACTGGCTGCAGAACGGACTGACCGGGGTGCAGAGCGACTAGAGCGTGCCGCCCGCTGCCTTGGGCGTCGTCCCGCGTAACCGCACGGCGAGAAATCAGCCTGAATCGCGCCATGACGTTCCACACGCCAACAAAGCCGGCGTGTCAGGGCTGTGCGTCGATGACGTCTTGTGGTATCGGCGCGTCGGTTTGCAGCGCGGCGAACAATCGTTCGGCGACCTCACTGTTCCACACCACGATCGACCCCGAATCGCCCTCGGTGAACTCGCCGATCGGCACCGTCGTCGTGGTGACGTCCCCCCGCAGCGCCCAACCGAGCCGCGCCAGGTCCCAGATGTGGTCCTGCTGGCCGACGGTGATAGCCCCCGATGCCGCGTGCGCCATCGGATACCAGCGCAGCGGGTTCAGCCACACCGCGGGGCTGGCGGCGCGGTGCAGCAGGGCGGACATGAACTCGCGCTGATTCACCATGCGGTCCAGATCTGCCCGCGGCGTGGCCCGCGTGCGGACATAGCCGAGCGCGCTGCGGCCGTCGAGCTTCTGACAGCCGGCGGGCAGGTTGATACCTGCCAGCGGATCGTCGATCGGCTCGGCGGGGCACATGGTCACCCCGCCCACCGCGTCGACCATGACGGCGAACCCGTCGAAACCGATCTCGGCGTAGTGGTCCAAGCGAAGCCCGGTGGCCTGCTCTACGGTCTGCGCCAGCAGCGGTGCCCCGCCTTCCAAGAATGCCGCGTTGATCTTGTCGCTGCCGTAGCCGGGGATGTCCACGTACGAGTCGCGCGGGATCGAAACCATCGTGGTCTGGGTGCTCGATCCGAGACCGGGGATGTGGACCAGCAGAATCGTGTCGGTGCGGCCGCCACCGAGGTCGCCGCCGGTGGCCAACTCCGCCTGTTGTTCGGGTGTCAGCGCCTGTCGACTGTCCGAGCCCACGAGTAGCCATGTCGTACCTGAGCCCGCCGCGGGTCGGTCCGGGTAGTCGGCCAGTGCCGGGATGCGGTGCAGCGACGAGTCGATCCAGACGCCACCGCCCACGACCGCGACGACGAACAGCAGCAGCAGAACAAACAGCATTCGGCCCCAATGACGTTTACGCCGAGGCTTTTTCGGCGCCGGCGGCGTCGCGGGCGCTGATGGACGGGCCTGCGGTGCCGACGACCGCGACCGTGGCGGTGGCGGTGGCGGCCGGTGCGGCGGTGGCGGCCTCCGTGGCGGTGGCGGTGGCGGCGGGAGACGATGCCGAGGGTTCGGCGGATTCGGCGGCTTCGGTAGCGGTGACGGCCGGTAGTTGGGATCGCGCCGGATCACCTGCGACGGCTCCCGGCGTTGATACGGGTCGAAACCCGGGGGCTGCTGCCGGTTGTCGTCCACAGCAAGAATGTACGTCGACCGGACCCTACTGCAGCCAGTTCAGTTGACCTGCCGCCAATGCGTATCCGACGAATGCGACCGCGTCGATCAGCGCGTGCGCGACGATCAGCGGCCACAACCGTCCGGTGCGTAGGTACACGTAGCCGAACACCAGGCCCATCGCCACGTTGCCGAGCCCGGCGCCGAAACCCTGATACAGGTGGTACAGACCGCGCAACAGGCTCGTGATGATCACCGCGGCCAGCGGGCTGATCCGCAGCTGACGCAGGCGGGTGAGCAGGAACCCGACGACGATCACCTCCTCCGCCCAGCCGTTCGCGAACGCGACGAGCAGCAGCACGGGGATGCGCCACCAGGTGTCGTACAGTTCCGCGGGTTCCACCGAAGCGTTCATGCCCAGCACTCGTGACAACAGATAGAACGCCAGGCCGGGCAGCCCGATCAGCAGCGCCAGGCCGACGCCGCCAAGGAGGTCGGGGCGCCACTGGATTCTACCCAGCCCGATCTGGGCGGGACTAAAGCCGCTGCGCCACAACAGGTATAGACCGAGACCACCCCACGCCAGCAACTGGAAGACCCACGAGAGGTTCAGTCCGAGGTCGATCAGGTCGAATGGTGACCGGCGCGGGTTGAGCGCCACGACCTGTCCGGACAGCCCGAGCAGGACCGCCTCGATCAGATTGAGCAGGGCGGTGTACGCCGACAGTCCGAAGGTGACCGCCAATACGACGACGATCTCGATGCGCAACCCACGGCGCTGTGGGTCTGTCAGGTCGTCGGGGGCGCCGGTCACCGGGCCAGGCTAGCGGCCCGGCCACGGCTCAGAGCCGGCGCGCGCGTAAGCCGTTGAGGAACGGGCAGCCCATCAGAACGCGGAGCGCCTGGGAGAGACCGCTGACGTCGTCGACCGGCTTCGCGAAGGGCAGCCGAACGTCGTGGTCGCCGTCATCGCCCTCGATACGCAGCTGGACACCGTAGCGATCCAGGCCGAGGGGACGGACGCGTCCACGGCGCAGCGAGCTGGGTAGCCGGCTGGCCAACCGGTCGACCACCTCGCGGTGCGCGGACTCCATGTGCTGCAACCAGCACGACTCCATGGCGCAGAAGGGGTCGGGACGCGCACCCAGCAGCGCGCTCAACCCGACGGATTCGGCCCCGGTGGAATCGGCGACGACAACGGAGTCGATCTCGAGCCTCATCAACGCGTAGCGGGTGTCCTTTTCGGAGTCGGCGGGTCCCGAATTCACCTGTAGCAAGGCGGGATTCGGATCCTCGGCGGCGATGAGGTCGAGCAGCGCGGAGACCTCGCCGGAGGGGACGTCGTGCAGGCGGCCGCGGATCCACACCAGTGACCGCACCGGTTCGCGCAGCGGTAGCGGGGCGTAGTCGGTCATCTCCAGCACCGCCTGAACACCGGCCGCACCCGCCGAAACCACCATGTGAGCGACGGCGCCGTCGACCGGAACGGTGATCGCGAACGAACCGTCGTCGAGCAGGTGGTGCACCGGAGATTCGGCGGGTTCCAGTCCTTCGACCGCCAGCATCGCCCCGCCGGCCCGTGCGAATGCGCTGCGGATGCGCTCGGCCGTCGTCGGTGTGGCTTTGGTCTCCAGCTCTGTCATGGCCAACCTTCCATAGATAAGGTGAGCCTAACTTAACTATCGCTCTCGTGGTCGCGCAAGGCTTACGTGCAGCGGAACGGGATTACCGAGGTGAACCGATAGGGTTGGACCGTGACCCGAATCGCGTATCTCGGACCCGAAGGGACCTTCACCGAGGCGGCCTTGCGCGGCATGGTCGGGGCCCAACTCGTTCCGTTGGCCGAGTTCGAATGGTTTCCGACGAGCAGCCCAGCGGCGGCGCTGGAAATGGTGCGATCCGCAGACGCCGCCTTCGCGTGCGTGCCGATCGAGAACTCGATCGACGGTTCTGTCCTCCCGACACTGGACAGTCTGGCGACCGGTTCGCCACTACAGATCTTCGCCGAATACACCCTCGACATCGCCTTCACGATCGCGGCGCGCAGCGGAGTGGCCGATCCCGCCACGATCGCCGCGTTTCCGGTGGCGCGCGCCCAAGTCGCGAGGTGGGTCGCGAAGAACTATCCCGACGCTGAATTCCAGGCGGCGAACTCCAACGCCGCGGCGGCCGTCGACGTCGCCGAAGGCCGCGCCGATGCCGCCGTCACCACCGCGCTCGCCGCGCAACGCCACGGTCTGGACGTGCTCGCCGCCGGTGTCGTCGACGAACCGAACGCACGCACCCGGTTCGTGCTGGCGGGACCGGTCGGCCCACCACCGCGGCGGACCAATGCCGACCGCACATCGGTGGTGCTGCGGCTCGCCAACGTTCCCGGGGCACTCGCGTCGGCGCTCGGGGAGTTCGCCGTCCGCGACATCGACCTGACCCGCATCGAATCGCGGCCAACCCGAACCGAACTGGGCACCTACATCTTCTTCCTCGACTGCGTCGGTCACGTCGACGATGCGCCGGTCGCCGAGGCACTCAAGGCGTTGGTCGAACGTTGTGTGGATGTGCGATATCTCGGTTCGTGGCCGATGGGCTCGGCCACACGGACACAGGGGCGGGAGGACCAAGTGCGGGAGGGCGAAGGGTGAGTGGACGGCTGGTGCTGGTCCGGCACGGACAGTCGCACGCCAATGTCCAGCGTCGGCTGGACACCAGGCCGCCGGGGGCGGAACTGACCGATCTCGGTCGCGACCAGGCCCGGACATTCGCGCGCGGACTCACCGACAAACCCGGCTTCATCGCGCATTCGATCGCGGTGCGGGCCTCGCAGACCGCGCGTGAGATCGCCGACGAACTCGGCGTGGACACCCACGAGCTGGAGGGGATCCACGAGGTTCAAGTTGGTCACCTCGAAGATCGTCACGACGACGCGGCCATCGAGGAGTTCAACACCATCTACCAGCGATGGCACGCGGGCCATGTCGACCTGTCGCTGCCCGCCGGGGAAACGGCCAGCCAGGTGCTCGACCGCTACCTGCCGGTCGTCACCCAGTTGCGCCTCCGCTACCTCGACGACCACTCGTTCTCCGGCGACATCGTCGTGGTCAGCCACGGCGCCGCGATCCGGTTGGCCTCGGCCGTGCTGGCCGGCGTCGATAGCAGCTTCGCCCTCGACCACCACCTGGGCAATACGGAGGCGGTGGTGCTGGCGCCGATCACCGATGGACGCTGGAGCTGTGTGCAGTGGGGGACGATATTGCCGCCGTTCTATCCCGAGCCGGACGTCGATCCCGTTCAGGACGCGCTCGAGTCGGCCGACCCGATGGGCTGACGGCCTCAGATCGCCGTCGCGATCGAGGCGTCGCGGGCGCACGTGCAGCCGACCGCCTCGCAGTCGATCGCGAAATCGTGCACCACTTCAGGAGTTCGGCAGTCCGGCTCGGTGCATTCGGTGCGGGCCAGGGCGTGGTGGATGACGGTGCCATGGCAGTGCTCGACCCCAGCCACACAGGCACGGCATCGGCTGCTCATGTGCCCAGTTTCTCGCGTGCGCGCACGCATGTGCTCCAACAACGCGGCGTGTCGGCGGGCTAACCCCAGCCGAGTTCGTGCAGACGGTCGTCGTCGATGCCGAAGTGGTGCGCGATCTCGTGGATGACGGTGATGGCCACCTCGTCGACGACCTGCGCCTCGGTGTCGCAGAAGTCCAGCAGGGCGCCGCGGTAGATCGTGATGGTGTCCGGTAGCGATCCCGCGGCATACCAACTGTCCCGCTCGGTCAGCGCGACCCCCTCGTAGAGCCCCAACAGGTCGGGTTCGTCGGCGTTGCGGTCCTCGACGAGGACGACGACGTTGTCGATCGCCTTCGTCAGCTCTTGGGGGATCAGGTCGAGCGCGTCGGAGACCAGCTCGTCAAACCGTTGCGGGCTCATCCGCACGGTCACGCGGCTACGGCACCGGTGCCGGCGGCGGAGGAGGCACCGCCGGTGGCGGTGGCGCGGGTGCCGGCGGCGGCGGCGGGGGCAGTCCCGGTGGCGGTGGCGCAGCCGGCGGTGGTGGCGGTGGCGCACCCGGCGGTGGTGGCGGTGGCGGCGCACCCGGCGGCGGTGGCGGTGCGTTGAGGAAGGTGTTGCCCGGTGCGGCGGGGTCCGTCGTCGGCGCAGGCGTTTCGGTGGCCTGCGCGGAGCCCGGCATGTGCTGGGTCTGGTTGCCGTAGTTGGACTCGTCCGTGGTCGAGGAAGACGAGGACGACGAGGATGACGAAGACGACTGGTCGGGCTCGTCGGGCATGGGGATCGGCGGGAAGTTCAGCCGCCCCTCGGGGATGTCCGGCGGCGGCACCGGCGGCTGACCGTTGATCATCAACGGACCCTTGGCGCTGTTGAGAAGCGTTGACCAGCCGCCGTTTCCGAGGGTCGCCCCGATACTGCACGAGACCTGGCGGCTGCCCGCCGACCACGTCGGCAGCGAAATCGTGCTGTAGATGAGGGTCAGGGTGGTGCTGCGAAGTTGGATGGGCGCGAGGTAGGCGTCCGTCATCCGGGTGCACGCGTCCTTGATGAAGCTGTCCTGCTCGGACTCCGGCGGCAGGCCGGCGGGGAACTTCTCGGCCAGGTTCACCGCGCCGGTGACCTCCATCGCGTGCGGCGCTGCGCAGTCGATCGGAATGTCGGTGGGCTGATTGGTCGACGGGTCGATACCCAGGCACGTCCCCGCCGGCCACACCTTTGACTGGTCGATGTCGGCGACCTTGCCCTTGAACGCCAACTGTTGGTTGTTGGGGCCGGGCAACTGCATCCCGCAGAGCATCCGCCGCTCGCCGGACTGCTTCCACGCCTTGTCGCCGGACCACAGCATGCTGATGGTGAAGCGGCTGTTCGGGTCGAAGTCGGTGCCCAGGTAGTGCTTGACCGCAGCCGAACACTGCTCCTGGCTGATCTGCTGGATCCGTGCGGTCGACGGCGGCGCGGCGTCGGGCCCGTACTCGCTGCCGGGGAATGTCCGCATGTCCACCGATTCGGCGACCTCGAAGCGGTGGTCGTCCTTGCAGTCGACGATCTCCGCGGCGTCGGGCGTGCGGTCGGGCCAGTTGAGGCAGTCGCCGGCCTTCGCGTGCTTGAAGGTGTCGTTGCCGCGGGGGCCCAGCGAAATGGTGCTCGCCGTCAGGCCCGAGCTCTCGGTCTGCGGAATCGCGGTGATCAAACCGGCGATGAGCAGGCCGCCGAGCGCGGTCAGCAGCAGTGCGCGGCGGGTCGAGGCCGCCTGCAGGCTGCGCCACCAAGGGGCCCGCGACGAGGGCCGGCCTGCCTCGTCGTCGTGCGGGTATTCCAGGGTGGGTGCTTCAGACATCTGCTCCATTGTGACAGGCGTGTCGGGCGTTGTGACAAGTGACGCAGTTGTAATGTTACGAGGTTGTGGCTGGGGCACCGACCTCGGCTGTTCCCCGCCGGCCGCCAAAAGTAGTGTTGCGCCCGTGATCGACCTCAAACTGCTGCGCGACAACCCGGACGTGGTGCGCGCATCGCAACGCGCCCGCGGAGAAGATCCTGGCCTCGTCGACGCCCTCCTCGACGCTGACGCGGCGCGGCGGTCCGCGGTGTCGTCCGGCGACAATCTGCGCGCCGAGCAAAAGACGGCCAGTAAGAAGGTCGGCAAGGCGTCCGCCGACGAGCGGCCCGCGCTGCTGGCGGCGGCCAAGGAGCTGGCCGACGAAGTCAAGGCCGCCGAAGCCGAGCAGAGCCAGGCCGAAGCGGCGTTCACCGCGGCGCACATGGCGATCGCGAACGTGATCATCGACGGTGTCCCCGCCGGTGGTGAGGACGACTTCGTGGTGCTGGACACCGTCGGCGAACCCCGCGCCATCGACAACCCGAAGGACCACGTCGAGCTCGGCGAGTCGCTGGGGCTCATCGATCTCGAGCGCGGGGCCAAGGTGTCCGGCGCGCGGTTCTACTTCCTGACCGGCGCGGGAGCGCTGCTCCAGCTCGGTCTGCTGCAGCTCGCCGCGCGCCTGGCCCAGGACAACGGTTTCACGCTGATGGTGCCTCCGGTGCTGGTGCGCCCAGAGATCATGGCGGGCACCGGCTTTCTCGGTGCGCACGCCGAGGAGGTCTACCGCCTGGAGGCAGACGATCTGTACCTAATCGGTACGTCGGAGGTGGCCTTGGCCGGTTATCACGCCGACGAGATCCTCGATCTGTCCGGCGGCCCGCTTCGCTACGCGGGATGGTCGACGTGCTTCCGACGCGAGGCGGGCAGCCACGGTAAGGACACCCGCGGCATCATCCGGGTGCACCAGTTCGACAAGGTCGAGGGCTTCATCTACTGCAAGCCGGACGAGGCCGAGGCCGAACACCAGCGGCTGCTGGGCTGGGAGCGCGAGATGCTGGCGAAGATCGATGTCCCATATCGCGTAATCGACATCGCTGCAGGGGATCTGGGCTCGTCGGCCGCGCGCAAGTTCGACTGCGAAGCGTGGGTCCCGACGCAGCAGACGTACCGGGAGCTGACCTCCACGTCGAACTGTACGACGTTTCAGGCGCGCCGCCTCTCGGTGCGATACCGCGACGAGAACGGCAAGCCCCAGACCGCGGCCACCCTCAACGGCACGCTGGCCACGACGCGCTGGCTGGTGGCGATACTGGAGAATCACCAGCAGCCCGACGGTAGCGTGCGGGTGCCAGAAGCCTTGGTGCCCTTTGTCGGAACCGAAGTGCTCGAGCCCAAGGCGTAGGGTCTCAGCGCTCGGTACTATGCGCCAGAACGTAGGCGGTCAGTACGTCGACCAGTGCGCGCCGGTCCCTGGACGTATCCAGTGGCTGTGACGAAATGATCTGTGCCACAACAATTCCCCGAAGACATGCCCAGATGTGATTGCCGATCTCCTTGGCGTGCCTGGGGTCCAGGCCCGCACCGAGGTGTCTGCCGAGTTCGGTGAGCTGACGCATGGTGTCCGCCAGCCGCTCGTTGACCGCGTCGTCGCGGCCCGAACGTGTGGCGATCAGGATCTCGATGGCCGCCATCGACGTCGGGCTCGAGAACGCCGACCACGCCGCGTCGACGACCACCTGGGTCCGTTGTTCGATGGCAAGGTCGGCGGTCGTGTCGGGTACCGCGGCGAGAATCTCGGTGAGCTGGCGGAAACCTTCGTCGACGACCGCGATGAGAAGTCCGTTCAGATCGCCGAAGTGGTACTGCACCACTCCCCAGGTCACTCCGGCGCGCTCGGTGATGCGACGAACGCTGGGCGCGGCGAAGCCCTCGTCGAGGATGTAGCGGACGGTCTCGTCGATCACCATCTGCCGGGTCCGCTCGGCGCGCAGCTGGTTACCCCCTGGGGGACGCCGCGGTTGGACTGCACCTGCCATGGACAGACTTCACCACATGACACCGCGGATGTGATCCAGCGGCCGGAAGTCGTGAGCGGCGAGAATTCCGGCGGGTGCCCGGCACACCGCTTCGATGGCGTTGATCGGTCGCGCCGCGGTGGCGATCACGCCGCCCTGATTGTGGTCCGTGCCGCCGAGACCGACGTGGGTGTTGATCTCGACACCGGGGTCGCCTGCCACGACAACGCGATGCACTCCGGGGCGACCGTCCGGCGGGACGGCCCAGTGCGGAGCGGCGACTTCGGTCAACCGGTTCACGTGTTCCATGGTGATGACGACATCGCCGTTGCGGACGCCTTCGACACCGAAGCGCACGGCCGCGACCTTGCCCACCTCGACGTCCATCATCGCGCACGAAATCGGTTCGGGCGTAGTCCATTTCTCGTGACGTTCGCGTACCTCGTCGAGTTCCACTCCGAGGTCCGCGGCGAGGCTGCGCACCTGGATTCCCCACATCGACTCCAGCACGCCCGGCATGAAGAGGATCGGCTGGTGCTCCGGTTCGGTGCCGAAACCGAAGGTGACGCCGGTGAATTCGGCGTCGTCGTAGGTGGCGTAGTCGCAGATCTCCTGAACCGTGATCGAGTCGGCGCGACCGGCCAGGCTCAGTGCCGTGTACACGAGCGTATCGCCCGAGTAACCGGGATCGATCCCGTTGATGTAGAGCGTCGAATTGCCCTGCCGGCACGCCTCTTCGAGAGGTTTGCGGAGCCATTCGTCGGTGAACTCCGGCGCGACCAGCCAGACGAACGACGATCCGACGACGTTGGTTCCGGCGCGCAGGAAGCGCGCGATGTCTGCCATCGCCTCCGCCGCGCGGGTCTCGGCCTGCGAGGTGTAGACCACGCAATCGGCGCCGAGCGCCAACAGCGCGTCGATGTCGTCGGTGGCGATCACACCGGTCGTTTCGGCGCGCCCGCACAGCTCCCCCGCGTCCCGACCGATCTTGTCGGGGCCGGCCGCGTGCAGGCCCACCAACTCGAGGTCCGGACGTTCGATGATCGTGCGCAGTGCGTGTACGCCCACGTTGCCGGTGGAGAACTGGATGATGCGGCGGGTCATTGTCGGTGTCCTCGCGTCCCTACAGCAGATCGGTGATGGTTTTGAGCCCTGCGTCGTACAGCACCCCGGGCAGCATTCCGCCGTCGATCTCGATCGTGGTTCCGTTGACGAAATCGGCCGTGCCGGAGGCGAGGAAGACGCAGGTGCGTCCGACTTCGGCCGGCTCGCCGCCACGGCGCATCGGGACGTTGACGAAATACTCGGCCCCGGTGGGATCGTCCTTGGGCAGGACGAACGACCGGAAATTCTCGGTGATCGTCGGGCCGAGGGCGACACAGTTGACCCGAACCGCGGGACCCCACTCCTGGGCCAGTGAGCGGGTCATCTGGTTCAGCCCCGCCTTCGCGGCTCCGTAGGACACCAGGGTCGGCGAACCGGCGGGATGGCCGGCTCCGCTGGAGACGTTGATGATGCAGGCGGTCCCGTCCTGGGTCTTCATCTGTCGGTACGCGCGAATCGCGAACCAAAGGGGGCTGATGAGATTCATCTGAACGGCGAACGCGTGAAAGAGAGCGCTGCGCTCGTAGTCGTCGTCGCTGGCGGGGGCGCCCTGGATACGCGACACCAACGCCGGAACCTCGTCGACCGACGGTGACGGTACGGTGCCACCTGCGTTGTTGACCAGGATGTCCAGCCGGCCGAAGCGATCGACGACGCGCTGAACGAATGCGTCGATGGCCGTGTAATCGGCTTGGTCACAGACCATTTGGTCGGATCGCCGCGCCCAGTCAGGGTTTTCCTGCGTGCCCGGCATCGCGTCGAGTGCTGACCGCGAGCAGCCCACCACCGTGGCGCCGGCCCGCAGTAGCTCGTGCGCGATACCTACCCCGACGCCGCGGCTGGTCCCGGTGACAATGGCCACCTTGCCATCGAGTTCGCCCACCTTCGTCTCCATTCCTGACTTCGACCACGAAAAGACATTACAGATGTAATGTTTTTGTGCAAGAGCGAGTCGAGGGAGAAACCAATGGCGCAGCCACCGGACAAGAGGTACCGCGTTGCGGTGTGGGCCACCGGCGGGGTCGGGCGATACGCCATCCGGACGATCATGGATCGGCCCAACCTTGAACTCGCCGGTGCGTGGGTGCATTCGGAGGCCAAGGGCGGCCAGGATGTCGGGGTGTTGGCAGGTATCGATCCGGTCGGCGTCACGGCCACCCGCGACGTCGATGCGCTGCTGGCCTCGGGTGTGGATTGCGTGATGTACGCCGCGCCCGCCGGTCCCCGTCCGGCGGAGGCGCTCGCCGATTTCTGCCGCATCCTGTCGTCGGGTACCAATGTCGTCACCACATCGCTGCCCGGCCTCGTCTACGAAAAGGGTTCGCTCTCAAAGCGCTTCCTCGATCCGATCCGCGAAGCAACGGCCGCCGGCCGCAGCTCGATCTTCTCGTCGGGCATCGAACCGGGCTTCGGCTGCGACCTCTTCCCGATAGCGCTGATGACGATGTCGCACAAGGTGTATGCGGTACGCGGTATCGAGATCACGAACTACTCGGAGTATCCCGTCGAGTGGGACGTCCGCGAACTGTTCGGGTTCGGTCAGCCGCTCGATTATCAGGGCGGTTTGAAGCAGCCGGGGGTCCTGAGGTGGGGTTGGGGCGCGGCGATCACGATGGTCGCCGACGCACTCGGTGTTGAGTTCGACGAGATCCGTGAGACGTGTGAATTCCTTCCGACCCCGCGCGATCTGCATACCGCGTGCGGTCTCATCCCGGCAGGCACGGTCGGGGCCACGTACGCCAAGTGCATCGGGGTCGTCGATGGTGCGGAGGTCGTCAGCCTCGAGCATGTCGACCGAATGGCCGACGATCTGGCCCCGGACTGGCCGACGGGTCGAACCGGAGCCACCGACGGTATCTGGCGGGTGCTCATCGACGGTGAGCCGTCGTTCGACGGGGAGTTCGAAGTGGGTCACCGCGACGGCGAAAGCGCAAGCGATCATGGACTACTCGCCACCGGCATGCGCGCGGTCAACGCGATTCCCTGGGTGTGCGAGGCCGCGCCGGGCATCGTCGACGCGCTGCACCTGCCCCTCACCTCGGCGATCGGCGCATTGCATCCACACCGCGACGGCGTGCCTGCGTTCTAGCGCTCCAACAGTTCGTCGAGCTTGGCCAGGAACTCCGTCGGCCGCTGCGGCGTGAACGCCGGGTTGGTGCGCGCACCGGCGATGTCGAGGGTGATCAGCGTGGATTTGATCGGTCGCCAGACGTCCAGCGGCAGCCACCGACTGAGGCTCGAACTGCCCCACAGCCGGAACCGCTCGTTGAGGAAGCTCAGCGATTCGGCCTTGTACCCGCGGACATTGCGAAGCGGGATGATCTTCGAGGTGCCCGACGGGAAATGGTAGCGCCGCAAAGTGATTGCCTCGCGGTCCAGCTGGATGAGGCCGTCGTCGTAGTACTGGCGCGGTCCTGTCACGTCTGCGTTCCCTCGCGGGCCGAGCGCAGTTCGTGTCCCTTGGTCGTCAGGCATCGGCCGTTCTCAAGGTTCCACTGCCAACCGTGCAGGTTGCACGTCAATGTGGAGCCCTCGACCACGCCGAACTTCGACAGGTCGGCCTTCAGGTGTGGACAACGTCGTTGAATCTCCCATCCGTCCAACGTGATCGACGCGGTGTCGTCGTGCGCCTCGGCGAACCAGCCGTCGGCATAGGCGATGCGTTCGTCGGTCAGGCACTTGAAGAACGTGTAGAGGTACTCGTTGTAGCCGCCCACCCGCCACGCCGTGAACCTGGTGGACAGGAAGATGGTGTTGACCCAGTCGGGCTCGTTGTCCCGCAGCACGGTGCGTACCAGTTCCGGCGCGATGGCGAAGCCGTACCGGAACTTCTCGTCCGGGATCGGTTCGCGGACCGCTCGTTTCGGGAAGTCCAGCACGACGCATTCATCGTGGCCGCCACCGCGAAGGCGCAGTTCCACCGGATACCCGATCCCGTCGCAGATCTGGTCGCTCTGCAGCATGATGGGCTCGAAGAGCGCGCGCAGCGCCTCGAGCAAGGGTTCGCCGGCCGCCGGGGCCCAGGTGGCCTTCTGCGCGGCCAGCACCGGTGCCATCCGTTCGGCGTAGTCGGCGATGTAGGCCGCCTTACCGGTGGTGAAGATGGCCTGCACCTCGTCTTCGGGCAGCGGGTGGACAAGCGAATTCATCTGTGCGCCAGTGAAATCCGCCGTTGTCCCGGGCATCATCAGCAGACCGCCATGATGGTCGTTGGCTCGCATCTGGTCCAGGAACACCACCTGGTCGGGAAAGATGTTGGCGGGGTCGCCATGGTCGTCGTTGAGGTCGCGCAGCGCGGGGTCGAGGAAGCACGGCGGACCGGCAGACGGGATCACCCACGTCGCCCCGACCTGTGCGATGTATTGGCGGCACCGGTCCATCTGCCGCTGCCGCTTCTGGGTGCCGAACGCCTCCTTGGCGCGGGCGGGCATGTCGTAGACCATCGGGTACCAGATGGCCCCGGAGTACTGCAGCATGTGGACGTCGACGGCGCCGAAGTCGGCGTGCACCACGTCGAGGTCCACCGGTCGGGCGTCGTTCATGTTGAAGCAGACCGTCTCGCCGTCGTCGAGCACCAGGCCAGAGTCTCCGATGGGACCGTCCGCGGGCGCGCGCAGCGAGATGATCATGACATCGAGGTCGCCCTTGGGGCCGCTGACCCGGTGCTTGACCGAATCCGTCGTTTCGAAGAACCGGTGGAATCCGAGCTTTTCCAGTTCGCGGCGCAGGTCCGGTACCGGGAAGTCGGGCAGCAGCACCACGGCGTCCTTGTTGACGTGGACGCTCAGGTTCTTCGCGTCGAAGTGGTCGGCGTGCAGATGCGACACGTACAGGTAGTCGCAGTCACCGAGGGCAACCCAGTCCAGCTGGCTGTTGTCAGGGAACGGGAACCACGACGCGAAGTACGCCGGGTTGACCCACGGATCACACAAAACGCTTCCGGCGTTCGTATCTATCCGGAAGCCTGCATGTCCGACGCTGGTGACCTGCACTAATGCCCTTTCCCGCTACCGCATGTGCGGCATCAAGACTAGCCGGACGCGAACAGGCCCCGCAGATGGGCGACGGGGCGGACAGGAAGTGTCGCGAGGTCGGCGATGGTCGCGCCGGGGAAAGCGGCAAGCACCGGTGAGTGCCGCCTCGGGAGTCGGCATGGGTTCGGTGAGACGCGTCACGCGACTAGGCTGCCGTATGTGGAGCCGGTTTACGGAACAGTCATCCAACTCGCCAGGCTGCTCTGGCGCTTTCAGGGTCTGACGTTCACCGTCACCGGCGTCGAGCACCTGCCGGCCGAAGGCGGCGCGGTCATCGCCATCAACCACACCGGCTACCTGGACTTCACGTTCGCCGGCCTGCCCGCCTACCGGCAGAAGCGCGGCCGCAAGGTGCGGTTCATGGCGAAGAAAGAAGTCTTCGACAACAAGATCACGGGTCCGATCATGCGCAGCCTGCGCCACATCGAGGTGGACCGTGACAGCGGTGCCGCGTCCTTCGACAAGGCCTGTCGCAAACTCAAGGAAGGCGAGCTGGTGGGCGTCTATCCCGAGGCCACGATCAGCCGTAGCTTTGAGATCAAGGACTTCAAGTCCGGTGCGGCGCGCATGGCGATCGCCGCCGACGTGCCGATCGTCCCGCACATCGTGTGGGGCGCGCAGCGCGTCTGGACCAAGGGGCATCCCAAGAACATGCGACGGCCCAAGGTGCCGATCGCCGTGGCGGTGGGGGAGCCGATCTACCCGACGCTGCCGCCTGCCGAACTGACCGGGCTGCTGCATTCGCGGATGCAACATCTGCTCGAAAGGGTCCAGGACGACTACGGGCCGTACCCGCCGGGTGAGTTCTGGGTTCCGCACCGCCTCGGTGGCGGAGCGCCGACGCTGGCCGAGGCGAACCGGATGGACGCCGAGGAGGCTGTCCAGAAAGCGCAGGCGAAGGCGGCCCGTCGCGCACAGGGGGGCCCCACGGGAGCGCCGGAGTAACGCGATGGAGCCGGTTTTCCGCGGATTGGAGATTGCAGTCAGCACGGCGACCAGAGTCATCGGCTCGCGCATCACCTACCTTGGCCTGGAGAACATTCCGGCGCACGGTGGCGCCGTCATCGCGATCAACCACACCAGCTACCTCGACTGGTATCCATCGGCGCTCGCCGCATACCAGGTCCGGCGCCGGCTGCGGTTCATGATCAAGTCCGAAATGCAGCAGGTGAAGGTCGTCAACTTCCTGATCAAGCACTCCGGAACGATTCCGGTGGACCGCGAAGCCGGCGGCAGCGCCGCCTACGCCGTCGCCGTCGAGCAGCTGCGGGCCGGCGAGCTCGTCGCCGTGTATCCAGAGGCGACGATCAGCCGCAGCTTCGAGCTCAAGGAGTTCAAGTCGGGCGCGGCGCGGATGGCGCGCGACGCACAGGTGCCGATCATCCCGATGATCGTGTGGGGCACCCAGCGCATGTGGACCAAGGACCATCCGCGAAACATGGGTCGCAAGAAAATACCCATCACCGTGGCAATCGGCCCGCATGTCCACGCCGGGGCGACACTCGATGAGACCAACGCGGCGATGCGCGAGGCGATGAACAATCTGCTGCACATGGTGCAGGAGGACTATCCGCATCCCGCGGGTGCGTACTGGGTGCCTCACCGCTTGGGCGGATCGGCGCCGACGACGGACGAGGCCAAGGCGCTCGAGGAAGCCGAGCTGGCCGAACGAGCACGCAAGCGGGCCCAGCGAGAGACGAAAAGCCACCGGTGACCCTGCCCCGCCTGGTTGCCTCCGATGTGGACGGCACGCTGCTCACCGATGACGACGTCGACGTCATCTCCGACCGCACTCGCGCCGCGGTCCTGGCGGCCGTGGACTCCGGCACCCAGTTCGTGCTCGCGACGGGACGTCCGCCGCGCTGGATCTCACCGGTGGTCGATGCCCTGGGTATTGCGCCAATGGCGGTGTGCGCCAACGGCGCTGTGATCTACGACCCGTCAACGGATCGCATCGTATCGGCGCGCACGCTGTCCGTTGACCTGCTCGGCGAGCTCGCCGAGATCGCGACCCGGGTCATTCCCGGCGCCGGCCTGGCCGTCGAGCGGGTGGGCCGCAGTGCACACGACGCCGCCACTCCGCAGTTCGTCAGCTCGCCGGGTTACGAGCACGCGTGGCTGAACCCCGACAACACCGAGGTGTCGATCGATGATCTGCTGAGTGCGCCCGCGATCAAGCTGCTCATCCGCAAGGTGGGGGCACGCAGTGCGGACATGGCCGAGGTGCTGGCGAAACATGTTGGTCTGCAAGGCGATATCACCTATTCGACCAACAACGGTCTGATCGAGATCATGCCGCTGGGTATCAGCAAGGCGACCGGAATCGCCGAGGTGGCAGAACCATTGGGCATCACAGCCGAAGAGGTGGTCACTTTCGGCGATATGCCCAACGATGTGCCGATGCTGGCATGGGCCGGGCTTGGGGTCGCAATGGGCAACGCGCATCCGGAGGCGCTCGCCGCGGCCGACGAGGTCACTGCCACGAACGCCGACGACGGGGTGGCGCGGGTGCTCGAGCGCTGGTGGTGGTGACTCAGGCGGGGCTGATGGGCGGCGTGAACCGCTCCAGCTGAACCGGAGTCTTGGCGGTATCGGCCTTGGGCAGTTCGGTGGGAACGCCGTCGATGACGCGGGTGACGGTCCCGTTCTGGCGGTCGAAGTTCAGCGTGCCGTGCTGGAAGTTCTGCACGATCCACTGCGGCTCGTGGATCTCGCCGCTCGTCGGCAGACCCAGCGCGCCGCGCTCGAAGCCCAGTGAGCCCCACGCCTTGTAGATCTTGCCGGTGACCGGTTCGGCCCCGCTGGCCGGCGACCAGTAGATCGCACCGCGCTCGAAGTTGGCGTACCGAGTCGGACCCTCACCCGACGCCTCCGGCGACCGCGGTGCGCCGAGAGCACCGTTCGGGCCGCCCATCGACTCCCAGCGCATGAAGATCGCACCGCCGCGCAGCGTGTCCGCGAGATCGGCCGGACCCGGTGGCCTGTTGAATCGTGCTGCGATGTCCCGAATGTGGCCCATCGCGGCATACGCGGCATTGCCCGGGCATTCGGTGATGCCGACATCGCGGTGGGTGAAGATCGTGGGCAGCGTCGGGGTGGCGCCGAACGAGAACTTGGAGAACGAGCCGCCGGCGGAGGGGAGGACCACGGTGCCTTTGGGGTTGATGTGATCGAGGCCGAGGCGCCATCCGAGCAGTCGGCCCGTGTTCTCCAACTGAATCTGTGTCGGCGCGGCCTGGTCGAAGTTGCCCAGCATCGCCACACCCCAGGTGTCGCGGTTGAAACCACCGGTGTGGGCGCCTTCGACAGGCTTGTCGATGCCGCCCGCGCGGCCTTCGAAGACCTGGCCGTACTTGTCGACCATCGCGTTGTAAGCGATGTCGCACCAGCCCAACGTGCGGGTGTGGTACTCGTAGATCGACCGGATGATGCCGGCCGAATCCACCGGCGCGTAGTCGTTACTGCCTGCGGTGTGGTGGACGATTCCGGCTCGGATTCCCCTGTCGTACACAGGGTTTCCGCATCGCATTCCCTCGTCGGCGCCCCACCCCGCGCGGTTGATGATCTGTGGCGGCGATCCCGGCGCCGTGACCGCCGAGGGCCGTGGCACCGTGTCCACCGGCGCCTCCGGCGGGCTGATCAGCACCGCGTTGATGTTCTGGGGCAACGGCTGCTCGACGTTGGCAGGCACGTAGCCCAGGTCGGGCCGATTGTCGGCGGGCTTGGGCGGCGCCTGCGCCGGCCGGGTGACCGCGATCTGCACAGTCGTCGTGCGGCCGACGAAGACCGGTTCTGTGCCGTCGGGGGCACCCGCCGCCGGGGTGTCAGGTCCGAGGCCCTCCATGGCTTCCGCCTCGTACCAGGGGCCCCAGCTGCCGTCGGGTTTCTTGGCGCGGATCCGGGCCGAAGTGCCGGCGAGGTCGCCTCCCTTTTCCGAGGTCAGCGCGACCAGTGAGAAGGGGGTGGTCTGATGGATCTCGCGAATCGTCTCTCCGCCGCCGAGACCGGTCAGCGGCTGCTCGGTTAGCTGTGGGGCACGGGCCTGCGGGTCGTCGTCGCCGACACCGGGGATTCCGTAGATCGCCATCGGAAGTACGACTGCCGTCGCCGCAACGGCGGTGAACAGCATCGACGGCAGCGGGCGGCGATACAGCACGGACTGATGTTACGTATGTGTCAGTTGTTACCAATGATTCGACACGCGCCGGGGCGTACCAATTCGGCGTCGAATCCACACGCAACGGCACCGCAGAGCCCGGGGGAAGGCTTCTGCGGTGCCGTTCGGTGACAGGTCTTAAGCGCCGGCGCCCGTCGAGGCTCCTGCCGCCGCGGCCGGGGCCGCCGGAGCCGCGGCTGCGGGGGCCGCACCTGCGACTGCCGGGGCACCCGCAGGCTTGACCGCCGACATGATCGCGGGCATCACCATGCCCTTGAGTAGGTCGATCGCCTGACCGGCGCCGAGCTGGTTGGCCATGCTCGACAGGTCGCCGATGATGCCGGTGCTGCCGCCGCCGGTGCTCGCCGGCATGGTCGCCAGCGACGGGTCACCCATTATCGGGTACATGCCCGCGCCGGGATCCAGCCCGATCGGCGCCGAGATCGGCACCTCGCCGGGGGCGGGCAGGGCGCTGGTGGCGAGCGGTGCCAGCGCCGGATCAGTGAGCGACGCGGCGGGCGTGGTCAGGCCGCCGGCGTCAGCCGTCGGGCTGGTCAAACCGGGGCTGGACAGCGACGGACTCGTCAGTGCGGGGTTGGCCAGCGCCGGATCGGTCAACGACGGACCGGTCGCGGTGAGACCGGGGACGGTTGCGCTCGGGACGTCAAGACCGGGTGTGGTCAGCCCCGGCGTGGTCAGCCCCGGCGTGGTCAGGCCCGGCGTGGTCAGGCCCGGCGTGGTCAGGCCCGGCGTGGTCAGGCCCGGCGTCGTCAGCCCGGGCGTGGTGAGGCCGGGGGTGGTGAGCGCAGGCGAGGTCAGGCCCGGTGAGGTCAGCGTCGTCGGCGCGCTCGCGCCGGTACCCGTCAGCACACCCGTCGGCATGGGCGGCAGGTTGATACCGAACTGCGAGAGACCCTGTGACAGCGCCGACATCAGCTCGTTGGGCAGGTCGGTGATCGTCGCGGCCTGGACGAATTCGCGTTTCTGGGGCTGCGGGTCGATGCTCGCGGACAATTCGGATACGGCGACTACAGCGGCTGGACTCGCGACTGCCAGGGCGGCGACTGCGCTCATGGCTGTCGAGAGCCTGCGTCGACGTCGGTTCGGCACGGAAGTCTCCTCAATATATGGACTACGTCTGGCTAGGTATTCGTACGCGTTCGACGGTACTGGTGTGACTAATGAGACTGAAGTGACGATACGGAATTGTGAGCCAATCTTGACCTGAGCGCCCTGTCGCAATTCGGGCGCAGGGCGGCCGTCGGATACCCTTGCTGCCGATGACAGCTCGTTTCGATCTCCTTGTCGTCGGTTCCGGATTCTTCGGCCTGACGGTCGCCGAGCGCGTGGCATCGCAGCTGAACAAGCGTGTTCTGGTGCTCGACCGCCGACCGCACATCGGCGGCAACGCCTACTCGGAAGCCGAACCGCAGACCGGCATCGAGATCCACAAGTACGGCGCGCACCTTTTCCACACCTCCAACAAGCGGGTGTGGGACTACGTGCGCCAGTTCACCGACTTCACCGGTTACCAGCACCGCGTCTTCGCCATGCACAACGGGCAGGCCTACCAGTTCCCCATGGGGTTGGGCCTGGTGTCGCAGTTCTTCGGTAAGTACTTCACGCCGCATCAGGCTCGCCAGCTGATCGCCGAGCAGGCCGCCGAGATCGAGACCGACGACGCGCAGAACCTCGAAGAGAAGGCCATCTCGCTGATCGGCCGCCCGCTCTATGAGGCGTTCGTCAAGGGCTACACCGCCAAGCAGTGGCAGACCGACCCCACGGAACTGCCCGCGGCCAACATCGCCCGGCTGCCGGTGCGCTACACGTTCGACAACCGCTACTTCAACGACACCTACGAGGGCCTTCCTGTCGAGGGCTACACCGCGTGGCTGGAGAACATGGCGGCCGACGACCGCATCGAGGTGCGGCTGAACACCGACTGGTTCGACGTGCGCGACGAGCTTCGCCGGGAGTCGCCGTCGGCTCCGGTTGTCTATACCGGCCCGCTGGACCGGTACTTCGACTATGTGGAAGGCCGGCTGGGTTGGCGCACACTCGATTTCGAACTCGAGGTACTGAGCGACTGCGGGGATTTTCAAGGCACCCCCGTCATGAACTACAACGACCTCGACGTGCCCTACACCCGGATCCACGAGTTCCGGCACTTCCATCCCGAGCGGAAGTATCCGGAGGACAAGACCGTGATCATGCGGGAGTTCTCGCGCTTCGCCGATGACGACGACGAGCCGTACTACCCGATCAACACCGAGACCGATCGCGCCCTGCTCGCGGCCTACCGGGCGCGGGCCAAGGCCGAGACGGCCTCGGCGAAAGTGCTGTTCGGCGGACGCCTGGGCACCTATCAGTACCTCGACATGCACATGGCGATCGCCAGCGCATTGAATATGTATGACAACACGCTCGCGCCGCACCTGCGTGACGGCGCGCCCCTTGCCGAACCTGGCACAGAAAGCAGTAGCGCATGAGTGACATCCCGTCCGGCGCGCTCGACGCCGGAGACACCAAGGCGGTCAGCCTGTTGGCGCGCGTCATCCTGCCGCGTCCCGGCGAACCGCTCGACGTCCGCAAGCTCTACCTCGACGAGTCGGACACCAACGCCCGTCGCGCCCATGCGCAGACGCGCACCACGCTGGAGATCGGCGCGGAATCCGAGGTGTCCTTCGCGACATATTTCAACGCCTTCCCGGCCAGCTATTGGCGCCGCTGGTCGACGCTGGAGTCGGTGGTGTTGCGCGTCGAGCTCACCGGCAGCGCCCGCGTCGACGTCTACCGCTCCAAGGCGACCGGCGCCAGGATCACAGTCGGCGGTGAACCGATCAACAGCGGTGAAGGCGGAACCGGCGCTGAGTCCGATGTCGGCGCAAGCGCCTCCGTGGAGTTCGAGATCGACCTGTCGCCGTTCGAGGACGGCGGGTGGATCTGGTTCGACATCACCACCAACACCAACTCGACGCTGCACGGTGCGGGCTGGTACGCACCGGACGTCGCGCCGGGGCGCGCCAACGTCGCCGTCGGAATCCCGACCTTCAACCGTCCGTCGGATTGCGTCAACGCTCTGACCGCGTTGACGTCGGATCCGTTGGTGGACAACGTGATCAGCGCGGTGATCGTGTCCGACCAGGGCACCAACAAGGTCAAGGACCACCCGGGGTTCGAGGCGGCCGCCGCCGCGCTGGGCAACCGGCTCTCGGTGCACAACCAGCCCAACCTCGGCGGCTCCGGCGGATACAGCCGGGTGATGTACGAGGCGCTGAAGAACACCGACTGTGAACAGATCCTGTTCATGGACGACGACATCCGCGTCGAGCCCGACTCGATCCTGCGGGCGCTCGCGCTGAACCGGTTCGCCAAGACACCGACGCTGGTCGGCGGTCAGATGCTCAACCTGCAGGAGCCGAGCCATCTGCATGTGATGGGCGAGATGGTCGATGCCGAGAACTTCATGTGGACCAATGCGGTCAATACCGAGTACGACCACAACTTCGCGAAGTATGCGCTCAGCGACGAAGAGGAATACCGCAGCCGACTGCTGCACCGCCGCATCGACGTCGACTACAACGGCTGGTGGATGTGCATGATCCCGCGGCAGGTCGCCGAGGAACTCGGCCAGCCGTTGCCGTTGTTCATCAAGTGGGACGATGCCGACTACGGCTTGCGGGCCGGCGAGCACGGCTATCCGACCGTCACGCTGCCCGGCGCCGCGATCTGGCACATGGCGTGGAGCGACAAGGACGACGCGATCGACTGGCAGGCGTACTTCCATCTGCGCAACCGGCTCGTGGTGGCGGCCATGCACTGGGACGGCAACGTCAGCGGGCTGATCGCCAGCCACTTCAAGGCGACCATCAAACATTTGATGTGCCTTGAGTATTCGACCGTCGCTATTCAGAACAAGGCGATGGACGACTTCCTGGCCGGGCCCGAGCACATCTTCTCGATCCTCGAGTCCGCGCTGCCCGAGGTGCGCGCGATGCGCCAGGAGTACCCGGACGCCGTGGTGTTGCCGAGCGCGACGTCCCTGCCGACGCCATCGGACAAGAAGTGGCGCAAGAAGGTGGCGATCCCCACCAACCCGCTGTCGATCTCGTTGCGGCTGACCCGCGGGGTGCTGCACCAACTCAAGGCGCACGACCCCGAGCACCACCGTCGTCCGCAGATCAACGTCGCCACCCAGGACGCCCGGTGGTTCTCGCTGTGCAAGGTCGACGGCGTCACCGTCACCACCGCCGACGGCCGCGGTGTGGTGTACCGGCAACGCGATCGCGCGAAGGCCGCTGAGCTGCTTCGCGAATCGCTCAAACGGCAGGCGGAGCTCGCCCGCAGGTTCAATCGCATGCGCAGGGTGTACCGCGATGCGCTGCCGGTGCTCACGAGTAAGCAGAAATGGGAGACCGTCCTGCTCCCGTCGGCCGATGGCTGAAAGGCCGCATGGCGAGGACGCCGCGCTGGTCGCCGTACAGTCTGCGCTCGCCGATCGTCCCGGCGTGCTGCCGGGCGCGCGTGCCCTGTCGCACTTCGGCGAGCACAGCATCGGGTGGCTCGTGGTCGCGGCGCTCGGCGCGCTGCTGCGGCCCACACGGCGAAAAGCATTCCTGACCGCCGGGGTGGCAGCGTTCGGAGCCCACGCGGCCGCCGTGGTGATCAAGCGCGTCGTGCGGCGCGAACGGCCCGACCACCCGGCGATCGCCGTCAACGTCGGCACCCCGAGTCGGCTGAGTTTCCCTTCGGCGCACGCGACGTCGACCACCGCGGCGTCGATCCTGTTGGGCCGGGCCACCGGCCTGCCGTTGCCTGCGATCCTGGTGCCGCCAATGGCGTTGTCGCGGTTGGTGCTCGGTGTGCACTACCCGAGTGACGTGTTGACCGGCGTGGCGGTCGGCGCGGCCGTCGCGAAGGCGGTCACCATGGTCACAGAGCGGGCCGAAGGAGTCTGATGAGCATCTCGAGCGAGAGCAGTGCAGAGAGCACCCCGCAGGTGAATCACGAGCCGGTGCCCGAGAAGGGCCCACCGCGCAACCTCGTCACCGGGATCATCAAGGCACTCCGGCCGCGGCAGTGGGTCAAGAACGTCCTGGTGTTCGCCGCACCGGTGGCCGCACTCGGCGATGCGCGATACGCCTACGACTACCGCGAAGTCCTGGTTCAGGTGCTGTTGGCGTTCGTGGTGTTCAGCCTCGCCGCGTCGTGTGTGTACCTGGTGAACGACGCGAGGGACGTCGAGGCCGACCGGGCGCACCCGACCAAGCGGTTCCGCCCCATCGCCGCAGGCGTCGTTCCCGAGTGGTTGGCCTACACCCTGGCGGTAGCGCTCGGTGTCGCGTCCCTGGCGATCTCCTGGCTGGTGACGCCGAACCTGGCGCTGGTGATCGCGATCTACATCGCGATTCAGCTGGCGTACTGCTTCGGCCTCAAGCACCAGCCCGTCATCGACATCTGCATCGTCTCGTCGGGCTTTCTGATCCGTGCCATCGCCGGTGGTGTCGCAGCGGATGTGCCGTTGTCGCAATGGTTCCTGCTGATGATGGCTTTCGGCTCACTGTTCATGGCGGCCGGTAAGCGCTACGCCGAACTTCAACTCGCCGAACGTACCGGGGCCAAGATCCGCAAGTCCCTGGAGAGTTACACCAGTTCATACCTGCGCTTCGTGTGGACGTTGTCGGCGACGGCGCTGGTGCTGTGTTACGGCCTGTGGGCGTTCGAGCGCGACGACACCGGCGGCACCTCCTGGTTCGTGGTGTCGATGATCCCGTTCGTTATCGCGATCCTGCGGTACGCGGTCGACGTCGACGGCGGCATGGCAGGTGAGCCCGAGGAAATCGCGTTGAAGGACCGGGTTCTGCAACTGCTGGCCCTGGCGTGGATCGGAACCATCGGTGCCGCCATCTTCCTCAGTTGACAAGTTGAGTTTCTCGGTCGCCGGCCGGAGCCGCTTCATGGACGACCTCGGCGCCCGCTTGTCGCGCGCGCCCGCATTTCCCTACGACATCACAGTGCGAATCAGTCTGTGGCTGAGCGTGATCGTCGTCGCGGCTCTGTTCGGTTGGGGAGCATGGCAGCGGCGCTGGATCGCCGACGACGGCCTCATCGTCCTGCGGACCGTCCGAAACCTCTTGGCGGGCAACGGTCCGGTGTTCAACGCCGGCGAGCGTGTCGAGGCGAACACGTCGACGGTGTGGACCTATCTGATCTATGTCGCCGCATGGGTCGGCGGACCTGTCCAGCTGGAGTACGTGGCGCTGTACCTGGCGCTGACGCTCAGTGTGTTGGGTGTCGTGTTCACCATGCTGGGCACCGCTCGGCTGTACGCGCCGAGCCTGCGAGGTCGACGCGCGTTGATGCTGCCCGCGGGTGCGCTGGTCTACATCGCCGTTCCGCCGGCACGCGACTTCGCCACCTCGGGGCTGGAAAACGGTTTGGTGCTGGCATATCTGGGCCTGCTGTGGTGGATGATGGTGTGCTGGTCGCAGGCACTGCGCACACCCGGTCCTGCGAACACGGCGCCGGCGTTCCGCGGCGGCCCACCGACCATTCGCAGGCAGCCGGTCGGACCGGCGCCGGGCGCACGCACGGTCAGCGGGTTCTTCGACGGCGCACTCGCTTTCGTCGCAGGCATGAGTGTGCTGATTCGGCCCGAGTTGGCGTTGATCGGCGGGCTGGCTCTGGTGATGATGCTGATCGCCGCGCGCGATTGGCGACGCCGTGGGCTGATCGTGCTCGCGGGCGGTCTGGTACCGGTCGCCTACGAGATCTTCCGAATGGGCTACTACGGCTTGATATTTCCGGGCACCGCACTGGCCAAGGACGCCTCCGGTTCCAAGTGGTCGCAGGGCTTCGTGTACCTGTCCAACTTCAACAATCCCTACCTGCTGTGGGCGCCCGCCATTTTGCTGATCGGCTTGGCCGCCGTGGTGATGGTGACGCGCGGCCGCCCGTGGGGTATCCGTCATACGACGGCGCCCGGCCAGAGATGGCTGGCGCGGACGGTGCAGAGTCCACAGGCCGTGGTGGCCTTCATGCTCGTCAGCGGATTTTTGCAGGCGCTCTACTGGATCCGCCAGGGCGGCGATTTCATGCACGGCCGAGTCCTGCTGACCCCGTTGTTCTGTCTGCTCACACCGATCGCGGTGATTCCGTTGGTGCTGCCAGATGGACGCCGAATGGCCCGTGGCGCAGGCTATTTGTTCGTCGGAGCCACGAGCCTGCTGTGGGTGTCGATCGCCGGCTGGTCGCTATGGGTGGCCAATTCGAGCGGCATGGGACCTGACGCGACCCGTGTGACCTACAGCGGCATCGTCGACGAACGTCGGTTCTATGCTCAGGCCACGGGCAACGCGCATCCGTTGACCGCCGCCGACTACCTCGATTACCCCCGCATGCGTGCGGTGATGACCGCGATCGACAACACGCCCGACGGTGCCCTGCTGCTGCCGTCCGGCAACTACGACCAGTGGGACGTTGTGCCGGCCATTCCGCCACCTCCGGACGCACCACCGGACGTCAAGGGTCGAACCGGACCGCACACAGTGTTTTTCACCAACCTCGGCATGCTGGGGATGAACGTCGGACTGGATGTCCGGGTGATCGACCAGATCGGACTTGCCAATCCGCTTGCCGCGCATACCGCGCGACTGGAAGACGGCCGCATCGGTCACGACAAGAACCTGTTCCCGGATTGGGCGGTGGCCGAGGGTCCGTTCCTCAAGACCCGGCCCTTCATTCCGGCCTACCTCGACGAGGACTGGATCGCCCAGGCCGAGGCCGCGCTGGAGTGCCCGGCGACCGACGCGATGCTCAACGCCATCAGGGGCGAGATGGGACCGCGCCGGTTCCTGTCGAATCTGATGCATGCGTATTCGTTGACGCAGTATCGGATTGATCGAGTGCCGCTCTACGAGCTGCAGCGCTGCGGGCTCGAGGTGCCGGAGCCGACGCGCGAGCCGTACACCGGCATGCCCGCCACCGGGCCCTAGCCGCGGGCGGCGACGACGGCCGCAGCCGGCGGTAACGCGACCAGCGATTCCGGCGATACACAAGCGCATTGGAACTGGCGCTTGATTCACGAAGGATGGTACGACCTGTGCGAACCTGGCTTCGCCGTGCGATCGCGGCGGGCGCCGCGGTCCTGACGATGCCGATGATCGCCGCTGTGTCCAATGTCACACCCCCTGCGGGCGCGTTCTCTCGCGAGGGTCTGCCCGTCGAGTACCTCGATGTGTATTCGGCGTCGATGGGCCGCAACATTCGCGTGCAGTTCCAGCCGGCCGGAGGCGCGCCGGCAGCCGGCCCCGCGAAAGCCGTCTACCTCCTCGACGGCATGCGTGCTCGCGACGACTACAACGGCTGGGACGTCGAAACCCAAGCGTTCGAATGGTTTTTGGACTCCGGTGTCGCGACCGTCATGCCCGTCGGGGGCCAGTCCAGCTTCTACACCGACTGGTATTCACCGTCGAGTTTCAACAGCCAGCCCTATACCTACAAATGGGAGACGTTCCTCACTAGCGAGCTTCCGTCGTGGTTGGCGACCAACAAGCAGGTCTCCCCGACCGGTAATGGCGTCGTCGGGCTGTCGATGTCCGGCGGTCCAGCACTGATCCTGTCGGCGTACCACCCGGCGCAGTTCCGCTACGCCGCATCGCTTTCGGGCTTCCTCAACCCGTCGGCCCTGTTCATGCAGCAGGCCATCCGCGTCGCGATGTTGGACGCGGGCGGCTACAACGTCGACAACATGTGGGGCGCTCCCTGGGACAACGCTTGGAAACGCAACGACCCGATAAGGCAGGTGTCGCGCATCATCGCCAACGGCACCCGCCTGTGGATCTACTGCGCACCGGGCGGCATGACCCCGCTCGACGTGAACGCAGATCCGAATCAGTCGTTCAGCGCGAACAGCCTTGAATCAATGGCTCTCAAGAGCAATTTGGATTTCCAAACGGCCTACCTGAAGGCCGGGGGCAACAGTGACGCATCGCAAGCCACTTTCGAGTTTCCGCCCGCGGGTAATCACGCGTGGCCGTACTGGGGAGCGCAGTTGCAGGCCCTGAAACCAGACCTGGTCGCAACCCTCAAGGGCTAAGGAGGACCAGGGACGATACACGCCGAATAGAGCTACCACAGCAAGTTGTGGTTGACTGCAACGGCAACGCGGCAGGGTCCGTCGGACAAGTTCCGCGTGCGGCATACGACAGATGGGATAGATCAAGCATGAAGTTCGTTGGCAAAATCCGTGGCGCGTGGGTGCGCCGGCTCGCCGCTGTGGCACTAGCCGCAGCAGTGCTGCCCGCCCTGGTCAGCGCCGTCGGAGGCTCGGCGACTGCGGGGGCTTTCTCTCGTCCGGGTCTGCCGGTCGAGTACCTCATGGTTCCATCCGCAGGGATGGGACGTGACATCAAGGTTCAGTTCCAAAACGGTGGGCCGAACGCGCCTGGCGTCTACTTGCTAGAC
The DNA here is from genome assembly GCA_019749805.1 of Mycobacteriaceae bacterium. GTDB lineage: Bacteria > Actinomycetota > Actinomycetes > Mycobacteriales > Mycobacteriaceae > Mycobacterium. Next base: position 129,960 of record JAIEPH010000066.1, read on the forward strand.
GGCCTTCGCGCCCGCGATGACTTCAATGGATGGGATATCGAGACCGCCGCCTTCGAGTGGTACGTCGATTCCGGTCTCGCGGTGATCATGCCCGTCGGCGGCCAGTCGAGCTTCTACAGCGACTGGTACAAGCCGGCCTGCGGTAAGTCAGGTTGCTCCACCTACAAGTGGGAGACCTTCGTCACCCAGGAGCTCCCGGGCTACCTGGCCGCGAACAAGGGCGTGAACCCGAACCGCAATGCGGCAGTGGGTCTTTCGATGGCCGGTTCGGCCGCGATGACGCTGGCGATCTACTACCCGCAGCAGTTCCAGTACGCGGCTTCGCTTTCGGGCTTCCTGAACCTCTCCGAGGGCTGGTGGCCGATGCTGGTCAACATGTCGATGGGTGACGCGGGTGGCTACGACGCCAACGACATGTGGGGCGCGACGGAAGACCCGAACAATGCGTGGGAGCGCAACGACCCGATGGTCAACATCGACCAGTTGGTCGCCAACGGCACCCGCATCTGGGTGTTCGCCGGTAACGGCAAGCCCGCCGACATCAACGGCACCGGCATCCCGGCTGGTGACAACTTCAACGCGGAGTTCCTCGAGAAGTTCACGCTGCGGACGAACAAGACGTTCCAGGAGAACTACATCGCCGCCGGCGGTAAGAACGGCGTGTTCAACTTCCCGCAGAGCGGTACGCACAGCTGGGAGTACTGGGGTCAGCAGCTGCAGCAGATGAAGCCGGACATCCAGCGCGCGCTGGGTGCCACCCCGCAGCCGAGCACTCCCGTCGGGGAACCGGCTCCGGCCGAGGGTGCGGTTCCGGCCCAGCCGGCATCGGCTGAAGCTGGCGGTTAATTGATCCGTTCGTCGGAAACGACGGAAACAACAGAGTCGGCGGCGGCGATCCTTCGGGGTCGCCGCCGTCGGTCATTTTCTCCAGCGGCTCGTCGTGCTGGTGTGATTGACTTCTCGCGCGGGGACAGGCCAGACGAGGGTGAAATGGGGCAGTTGATGCGTGGCATGATTCGGACGATCCTGACCGTGGTGCTGGCTGCCGGGCTTTGGGGCGCCGGCACGTCCATGGCGCCTACCGCCAAGGCCGACGTCGAAATGCTGATGGTTCCGTCAGCGGCGATGGGCCGCGATATCCCCGTCGCGTTCTCCGGTGGTGGTCCGCACGCCGTCGTCCTCCTCGACGCGTTCAATGCCGCACCCGACGTCAGCAACTGGGTCACGGCCGGAAACGCAATGGCCGCCCTCGGTGGGCAGGGTATCTCGATCGCCGCACCCGCCGGCGGTGCGTGGAGCATGTACACCAACTGGGAGCAGGACGGCAGCAAGCAGTGGGAGACGTTCCTGGCGACCGAGCTGCCGAACTGGCTGGCCGCCAACAAGGGTCTCGCGCCGGGCGGCCACGGCATCGTCGGCGCCTCGCAGGGCGGATACGGGGCGATGGCCATGGCCACCTTCCATCCGGACCGGTACCGCTTCGCCGGATCTCTTTCGGGATTCCTGGCCCCTGAGCGGACCGGAACCGATGGCGCCATAACCGCCGGTCTCCAGCAGTTCGGCGGCGTCGACACCCGCAACATGTGGGGCCTGCCACAGCTGGGCCGGTGGAAGTGGCATTCACCGAACGTCCACGTGCAGCTGCTTTCGGACAACAACACCCGGCTGTGGGTGTACAGCCCGACGACCGGTGGCTGCGATATGCCCGCGATGATCGGTTACTGCGATATCGCCGCAGGCACGAACAAGGAGTTCTACCAGCACTATCGCTCGGTCGGCGGTAAGAACGGCCATTTCGACTTCCCGGCCAGCGGCGGCAATGACTGGGGCGCCTGGAGCGGACAGCTCGCCGCGATGTCCGGCGACCTGGTCGCCACCATCAAGTAGCGCGTATCAGGTAGGCAGCAACCGAGCGCGGCACGCCCTGCGCTCTCAGTTTCTTCTGTGTTTCAGCCGGTACCTTGGAAACGTGCAGCTTTCGGTACGGCGACGGGTCGCTTCGACCGGATGGTTGGCAACTTCAGCAACAACACTGCTGGTGGCGTCGGTCCCGGCGTTGATGACCGGGTGTTCGGGCAACGACGTGATGGCCACCATCGGAATGCCGACCTCCGAAACGGAAACCGCGCACGGTGACTCCGGCGTGGCGCCTCCGGGACCCCTGCAGGCGGGCGGACAGTCCAACGCTCTGGTCGTGACGGCGAAGCAACGCGAATACCTCGATGCGCTCACCGCCGCCGGCGTGAAGCCGTCGAGCAATCTGGCCGCCCTGTCGATCGGGTCCTATGTCTGTCAGGCCAGGGCCGCAAAACAGAACGACCACGCGGTGTGGGACTTCGTGCGCCCGGTGGTACGCGGCGACGTCGACGGCGACGGACTGTCGTCTGCTGCGCCGTCGACGGCCGACATCGACACCGCGACCGCCGAGTACATTCGCATCGCGACCGAGCGACTCTGCTAGCAGTCGCCCACGGCGCACACCAGACCACAGCACGCGAGGAGTAACAGGAAACCCATGTCCAAAACCACTCGGCGGAAACGCCACCGCATACTTGGGCTCGTCGCGGCGGTGGCGGTCTCGCTCGTGGTGGTACTGGTCGTGGTGCTGGTCTGGGTGTGGCAGCGATCGCCGGACACCCCGGTCCCGGGCGCGCAGCCGCCCACCTCGGTTCCCGGTGGCATTCCGCCGACGGGTAAGAAGCCGCGACCCGAATACCAGGACGCCAGCTGTCCCGACGTGCAGATGATCTCGGTACCCGGCACCTGGGAGTCGTCGCCTCAGCTCGACCCGTTCAACCCGACGCAGTTCCCCATCGCGCTGCTCCTCAACGTCACGAACCCGCTGCGTCAGCAGTTCGACGCGGGGCGGCTGGAGATCTACACGGTTCCCTACACCGCGCAGTTCCACAATCCGTTCGCCGCGGACAACCAGATGTCCTACGACCAGAGCCGTGCCGAGGGCTTCGACGCGGCGGTGCGGGCCATGACGGATATGAACAACCGCTGCCCGTTGACCAGTTACGTGCTGGTCGGCTTCTCGCAGGGCGCGGTGATCGCCGGTGACATCGCCAGCGATGTCGGCAACGGTCGCGGCCCGGTCGACGAGGATCTGGTGCTCGGGGTGGCGCTGATCGCCGACGGTCGTCGTCAGCCCGGCGTCGGGCAGGACGTCGGTCCCAACGCGCCGGGCCAGGGTGCGGAGATCACCCTGGACGAGGTCCCGATGCTGGGTGGGCTCGGTCTGGACATGACCGGTCCCCGCTCAGGCGGTTTCGGGATGCTCAACAACCGCGTCTTTGAGATATGTGCCGCGGGCGACCTGATCTGTTCGGCGCCGGAGTCGGCCTTCAACATCACCCAGTTGCCGCGGACGCTCGAGGTGCTCAGCGGCGGCGCCGGCCAGCCGATCCACGCGATGTACAACACGCCGCAATTCTGGAATCTCGATGGTGCCTCTGCCCCGCAGTGGACACTGGGTTGGGCGCAGAGTGTGATCGATAACGCCCCGCGCCCGAAACATGGCTGACCTGTAACCGCGGAGATTTGGACTGCGTCCACCGGTCGCCTAACATTAAGAGAAAACTAAGAGCGGTGAGGGACGCGAAGCCGAAACGCGCAGGGTAGGGACCCACGCGGCGGCGCGCCCGTCCATATTGAGTGCTAGCGGCTTCAAAAACGAGGCTTCGACAGGAGAGTGAGAATGGGGTTTCACAACCCGTTCCTGAAGGACGGACTGATCAAGTTCCCCGACAACGGCAGCTTGGTCAAGCACGTCGAGAAGTGGGCCAAGGTCCGCGGTGACAAGCTCGCCTACCGGTTCCTCGACTACTCGGTCGAACGCGACGGTGTGGCGCGGGAGTTGAACTGGGCCGACTTCGGCGCCCGAAATCGGGCCGTGGCCGCGCGCCTGCAGCAGGTGACCGAGCCCGGCGACCGCGTCGCGATCCTCAGTCCGCAGAACCTCGATTACGTCGTCGCGATGTTCGGCGCGCTCTACTCGGGCCGCATCGCCGTACCGCTGTTCGATCCTTCCGAACCGGGCCACGTCGGCCGACTTCACGCAGTGCTCGACGACTGCCAGCCCTCGGCGATCCTCACCACGACCGAGGCCGCCGAAGGGGTGCGCAAGTTCTTCCGCACCCGGCCGGCCAACGAGCGTCCCCGCGTCATCGCGGTCGACGCGGTACCGGCCGAGGTCGGCGCCACCTGGCAGCCTGTCGACGTCGAAGCCGACACCATCGCGTACCTGCAGTACACCTCGGGGTCGACGCGAATCCCCACCGGGGTGCAGATCACCCACCTGAACCTGGCCACCAACGTCGTGCAGGTCATCGAGGCACTCGACGGTGAGGAGGGTGACCGTGGCCTGTCCTGGTTGCCGTTCTTCCACGACATGGGGTTGATCACGGCGTTGTTGGCGCCGATGATCGGGCACTACTTCACCTTCATGACCCCTGCGGCGTTCGTCCGCAGGCCCGGCCGTTGGATCCGCGAGATGTCGCGCAAGCCCGACGACACCGGCGGTGTCATCTCGGTGGCGCCGAACTTCGCGTTCGATCATGCCGCCGCGCGCGGGTTGCCCAAGGACGACGAACCGCCGCTGGATTTGTCTGTGGTCAAATGCATCCTCAACGGCAGCGAGCCGATCTCGGCGGCCACCGTGCGCAGGTTCAACGAAGCGTTCGCGCCGCACGGGTTCAAGCCGCAGGCCATCAAGCCGTCCTACGGTCTGGCCGAAGCCACGCTGTTCGTGTCGACCACCCCGATGGGCGATCATCCGAGGATCATCTCCGTCGACCGGGAGGCCTTGAACACCGGCACGTTCGTCGAGGTCCCCGACGATGCGCCCAGCGCCGTGGCGCAGGCGGGTGCAGGCAAGATCGGCGTCGCCGAGTGGGCCGTCATCGTCGATGCGGATTCGGCCACCGAGCTGCCCGACGGCCAGATCGGTGAGGTCTGGATCAGCGGCCAGAATATGGGCACCGGTTACTGGGGTAAGCCCGAGGAGACCATCGCCACCTTCCAGAACATCCTCAAATCGCGCACCAACCCGTCACACGCCGAGGGCGCGACCGACGACGCCACCTGGGTGCGTACGGGCGACCTCGGTGCCTACCACGACGGCGAGCTCTACATCACCGGCCGCACCAAGGATCTGGTGATCGTCGATGGCCGTAATCACTATCCGCAGGACATCGAGTACTCCGCGCAGGAGTCCACCAAGGCGCTGCGGGTCGGGTATGTAGCGGCGTTCTCGGTGCCGGCCAACCAGCTGCCCGACGAGGTCTTCGAGAACGCGCACGCCGGCATCAAGCGTGATCCCGAGGACACCTCAGAGCAGCTGGTCATCGTGGGCGAGCGCGCCCCCGGTGCGCACAAGCTCGACATGGGCCCGATCATCGACGACATCCGCGCCGCGATCGCGGTCCGCCATGGCGTCACGGTGCGCGACGTCCTGCTCACTGCGGCGGGCGCGATTCCGCGCACCTCGAGCGGCAAGATCGGCCGGCGGGCCTGCCGCGCGGCGTACCTGGACGGAAGTCTGCGGTCGGGCAAGATCGCCAACGATTTCCCCGACGAAAAAGACTGAAGACTGACCTTCTGAACATGGCTGAGACACAAGACGATTCGCAGCAGCAACCCGAGACCCCGGCCGAGGCACCGGTCAAGCGTACCGATGTCTCGGTGCCCGAATTGCGCGAGTGGATGCGCAACTGGGTCGCCAACGCGACGAACACGTCGCCGGACTCCGTCAACGAGTCAGCACCGCTGATCGAGCTGGGCATGGCGTCCCGTGACGCGGTCGCCATGGCCAGCGACATCGAGGACTACACCGGCGTTGTGGTCACGGCGACCATGGCGTTCCGGCACCCGACCATCGAGTCGCTCGCGACCGTCATCGTCGAGGGTGAGCCCGAGCCGGAGTTCACCGGCGATGAGGACTGGTCACGCACCGTCGACGAGGGCCGCACCAACATCGCGATCATCGGCATCGGCACGCGCTTCCCCGGCGACCTCAACACTCCCGACGAGATGTGGCAGGCGCTGCTCGAGGGCCGCGACGCCATCACCGATCTGCCCGAGGGCCGGTGGTCGGAATTCACCAGCGAGCCCCGCATCGCCGAGCGGGTCAAGAAGGCGCGTACCCGCGGCGGTTACCTCTCGGACATCAAGGGCTTCGACGCCGAGTTCTTCGCGTTGTCGAAGATGGAGGCCGACAACATCGATCCGCAGCAGCGGATGGCCCTCGAATTGACGTGGGAGGCGTTGGAGCACGCCAGGATTCCCGCGTCGAGCCTGCGCGGCGAGAATGTCGGCGTGTTCATCGGCAGCTCGGTCAACGACTACATGTTCATGTCCGTGGCCGACCCGTCGGTGGCGCACCCGTACGCCATCACCGGTAACTCGAGCGCGGTCATCGCGAACCGGGTGTCTTACTTCTACGATTTCCGCGGGCCGTCGATGGCCATCGACACCGCGTGCTCGTCGTCGCTCGTCGCCGTGAACGAGGGCATCAAGGCCCTGCGCGCCGGGGACGCCGACGTCGTAGTGGCCGGCGGTGTCAACGCACTGATCACCCCGTTGGTGACGCTGGGCTTCGACGAGGTCGGCGGCGTGCTGGCGCCGGACGGCCGGATCAAGTCCTTCTCGCAGGACGCCGACGGCTACGCCCGCTCCGAGGGCGGCGGCATGGTCGTGCTCAAGCGTCTCGAGGATGCCCGCCGCGACGGTGACGACATCCTCGCGGTCATCGCCGGCGGCGCCGTCAACCACGACGGCCGCTCGAACGGCATGCTCGCACCGAATCCCGATGCGCAGGAAGCGGTTCTGCGCAAGGCCTACAAGGACGCCGGCATCGATCCGAGGACCGTCGACTACGTCGAGGCCCACGGCACCGGCACCATCCTCGGCGACCCGATCGAGGCCGACGCGCTGGGCCGCGTCATCGGCCGCGGCAGGCCGGTGGACAAGCCCGCGTTGATCGGTGCGGTGAAATCGAATGTGGGCCATCTGGAATCGGCCGCTGGTGCGGCGAGCCTGGCCAAGATGGCGCTGGCGCTGAAATACGACAAACTGCCGCCGTCGATCAACTACACCGGGCCCAACCCCTACATCGACTTCGAGCGCGAACGTCTCAAGGTCAACGACGTCGTCTCCGATTGGCCGCGCTACAGCGGCATCGCCATCGCCGGTGTCTCCGGCTTCGGCTTCGGCGGAGCCAACGCCCACCTGGTGCTGCGCCAGGTGTTACCGACCGATCTCATCGAGCCCGAGCCGGAGGAGGCGCCGGTTGTCGATGCCGCGGCGCCAGAGAAGCCCGCGGTGTACGTCGGCGGGGTGCTGGTTGAGGACGACGAGGACGACGACTACGGCGATGTCGAGCGCGATCCCGAATTCTACGGTGCGACAACCGAAGCCGAGCATGAGCTGCCCGGCCTGACCGACGAGGCGCTGCGTCTGTTGACGATCGCCCGCGAGGAACTCGAAGCCGAGCAGGCCGAGAACCCCGTCAAACCGATCGTGCCACTGGCGGTTTCGGGGTTCCTGACGTCGCGTAAGAAGGCGACGGCCGCCGAGCTCGCGGACTGGATCGAGAGCCCCGCCGGTCGGGGCACGTCGCTGGAGGCGATTGGCCGGTCGCTGTCGCGGCGCAACCACGGGCGTTCGCGCGCAGTGATTCTCGCGCACGACCACGACGAGGCGGTCAAGGGTCTGCGCGCCATCGCCGACGGCAAGCCGAACCCGCTCGTAGTCAGCTCCGACGGTCCCGTGACCAACGGCCCCGTGTGGGTGCTCGCCGGTTTCGGCGCGCAGCACCGCAAGATGGGCAAGAGCCTGTATCTGCGCAACGAGACGTTCGCCGAGTGGATCAACAAGGTCGACGCCCATGTGCAAGACGAGCGCGGTTACTCGGTGGTCGAGCTGATCCTCGACGACTCGAAGGACTACGGCATCGAGACCACCCAGACCGTGATCTTCGCGATCCAGGTGGCGCTCGGTGAGCTGCTCAAGGCGCACGGTGCGAAACCCGGTGCGGTGGTGGGCCAGTCGCTCGGCGAGGCCGCCGCGGCGTACTTCTCCGGCGGGCTTTCGCTGGAGGACGCGACGCGCACCATCTGCTCGCGCGCTCATTTGATGGGCGAGGGCGAGGCCATGCTGTTCGGCGAGTACATCCGCTTGATGGCGCTTGTCGAGTACTCGACCGACGAGATCAAGACCGTCTTCTCCGACTTCCCCGATCTCGAAGTCTGTGTGTACGCCGCGCCGACCCAGACCGTCATCGGCGGTCCGCCGGAGCAGGTCGACGCGATCATCGCCCGCGCCGAGTCCGAGGGCCGGTTCGCGCGCAAGTTCCAGACCAAGGGCGCCAGCCACACCCAGCAGATGGATCCGCTGCTCGGAGAACTCGCCGCCGAGATCCAGGGCATCGAGCCCCACCCGCTGCAGACCGCCTACTTCTCGACTGTGCATGAGGGCCAGCTGATCCGCGCCGGTGCCGAGCCGATCCACGACGTGGATTACTGGAAAAAGGGCCTGCGGCACAGCGTGTACTTCACGCATGGCATCCGAAACGCCGTCGACAACGGGCACACCACGTTCCTGGAGCTGGCCCCGAACCCGGTGGCGCTCATGCAGGTTGGGCTGACGACGGCGAGCGCCGGTCTGCACGACGCCCAACTGATCGCGACCCTGGCTCGCAAGCAGGACGAGGTCGACTCGATGACCACGGCCATGGCGCACCTGTTCGTCTACGGCCACGATCTGGACTTCCGCACGCTGTTTCCTCGGACGTCCGAAATGCGGCCTGACTACGCCGCGATCCCGCCCACCCGCTTCAAACGGAAGCCGCACTGGCTCGACGTGCACTTCGCCGGCGACAGCGCCGCGATACTGCCCGGCGGTCACGTCGCGACACCGGACGGCAGGCACGTCTGGGAGTACGCGCCTCGCGGTGCCACCGACCTGGCGGCGCTGGTGAAAACCGCTGCGGCACAGGTGCTTCCGGACGCCAAGATCACGGCGTTCGAGCAGCGCGCGGTCCCCGCCGACGATGCACGGCTGGTCACCACGCTGACCCGCCACCCCGGCGGCGCGACGGTGCAGGTGCATGCGCGAATCGATAACGGGGCTGAGTCTTCCTTTTCCCTCGTGTACGACGCGGTCGTCACCCGTGGGGGTGCGGCGAGTGCATTGCCCGCGACGTCGTCAGCGGCCATCGCCGTGCCCGGCCAGGACCTGGCCGAAGACGACGCTCAACCCGCTGTCGTCGCTGACGCGACTCCAGAAATCCTGCAGGACAACCTCACCGCCGGCGCTGGCCTGGCCGCGAGCTTCGCGAAGTGGTCACCGGACAGCGGTGAGTCCATCGGTCAGCGGCTCGGCGCGATCGTCGGCGGCGCAATGGGTTACGAGCCCGAGGACCTCCCGTGGGAGGTGCCGCTGATCGAGCTCGGCCTGGACTCGTTGATGGCCGTGCGGATCAAGAACCGCGTCGAGTACGACTTCGACCTGCCGCCGATCCAGTTGACCGCCGTGCGTGACGCCAACCTGTACGCGGTCGAGAAGCTGATCCAGTACGCCATCGAGCATCGCGACGAGGTCGACCAGCTCGCCGAGTCGCAGAAGGGGCAGACCGCCGAGGAGATCGCTGCCGCACAGGCGGAGTTGATGGGCGGCGCCACCACGGTCGCCGAACTGGAGGCCAAGCTGGCCGAGGCCGGGCATCCCATCGCCGCCGAAGCCACCGACGCCGAAGCCACGGAGGTCACGGCCGCGGAGGCCATCGCCACGGATGCCGTGGAATCCCAGGTGGCACCGCCTATCCCGCCGCCGCCTACCGATCCTCGCGGCCCGTCCGCGGCCGGACCGTCACAGTCGACGGTGGCCGCCGCGTCGAAAGTGCTTAGTCAGGAGGCGGTGACCGAGGCGCTGGGCTCCGATGTACCGCCGCGCGACGCCGCCGAGCGTGTGACGTTCGCGACGTGGGCGATCGTGACCGGCAAGTCCCCGGGTGGCATTTTCAACGAGCTTCCCACCGTCGACGACGACACCGCGGCCAAGATCGCCGAACGCCTCACCGAGCGCGTCGACGAGGGCACCGTCACCGCCGACGACGTGCGCGGCGCCAAGACCGTCGAAGAGCTGTCCGCCACCGTCCGGGATTACCTGGAGGGCGGCAAGGTCGACGGCTTCGTGCGCACCCTGCGGGCCCCGCAGGACGGGCCAGGAAATACAGGCGACATCCCGGTGTTCGTGTTCCACGCCGCCGGCGGATCGACGGTGGTGTACGAGCCGCTGCTGAAACGGCTGCCCGCGACCACCCCGATGTACGGCATCGAGCGCGTGGAGGGCTCGATCGAAGAGCGCGCCGGCGAGTATGTGCCCAAGCTGTTGGAGATCAACGGTGACCGGCCGTTCGTCCTGGCCGGCTGGTCGCTGGGTGGTGTGCTGGCCTACGCGTGCGCGATCGGGCTGAAGAAGGCGGGCGCCGACGTGCGCTTCGTCGGCCTCATCGACGCGGTGCGGCCAGGGGAACCGATCCTGCAGACCAAGGAGGAGACCCGCAAGCGCTGGGACCGCTACGCACGGTTCGCCGAGCGCACCTTCAACGTCGAGGTGCCCGAGATCCCGTATGAGGAGCTCGAGGCGCTCGACGACGAGGGTCAGGTGAGGTTCGTGCTGGATGTCGTGAGCCAGAGCGGGGTGCAGATCCCCGGCGGCATCATCGAGCACCAGCGCACGTCGTACCTGGACCAGCGGGCCATCGACCTCGCGGAGATCCAGCCCTACGACGGCCACGTGACGCTGTACATGGCCGACCGCTACCACGACGACGCGATCTACTTCGAGCCTGCGTACGCGACCCGCAAACCGGACGGCGGCTGGGGCGAGTTCGTGTCGGAGCTGGAGGTGGTGCCCATCGGGGGTGAGCACATCCAGGCCATCGACGAGCCGTACATTGCCAAGGTCGGCGCACACATGAGCGAGGCGCTGAACCGAATCGAGTCTCAGGAGAAGTAGGCGAGTGACCAACAAAACCACCGCGGAGCTGCTGGCCGATCTTCACGAGAAGCTGGAGTTGGCGAAGGAACCCGGTGGAGAGAAGGCCATCGCCAAGCGTGAGCGCAAGGGCATCCCGAGCGCCCGCGCCCGCATTCACTCGCTGGTGGATCCGGGCAGCTTCCTCGAGATCGGCGCGCTCTGCAAGACGCCCGGGGACCCCGACGCGCTGTACGGCGACGGCGTCGTCACCGGCCACGCCACCATCAACGGCAGGCCGGTCGGCGTGTTCAGCCACGACCAGACGGTGTTCCAGGGTTCGGTCGGCGAGATGTTCGGCCGCAAAGTCGCCAAGCTCATGGAGTGGGTGGCGATGGCCGGCTGCCCGATCATCGGCATCAACGACTCCGCGGGTGCGCGGATCCAGGACGCGGTGACGTCGCTGGCGTGGTACGCCGAGCTCGGCCGCAGGCACGAGATGCTGCGCGGCCTGGTCCCCGAGATCTCGCTGATCTTCGGCGCGTGCGCGGGCGGCGCGGTGTACTCGCCGATCCAGACCGACCTCGTGGTGGCGGTGCGCGATCAGGGCTACATGTTCATCACCGGTCCCGACGTGATCAAGGACGTCACCGGCGAGGACGTCACGCTCGACGAACTCGGCGGCGCCGACAATCAGGCGCGCTACGGCAACATCCACCAGGTGGTGGAGTCGGAGGAGGCGGCGTTCCAGTACGTCCGCGACTATCTGAGCTTCCTGCCCTCCAACACTTTTGACGATCCGCCGATCGTCAACCCGGGGATGGAACCCGAGCTCACCCCGCACGACTACGAACTCGATGCGATCGTGCCGGACGCGGACAACCAGGCCTACGACATGATGGAGATCCTGCTGCGGATCTTCGACGACGGCGATGTCTTCGAGGTCGGCGCGCAACGCGGGCAGGCGATGATCACGGCCTTCGCGCGAGTCGACGGTCGTCCGGTCGGCGTCATCGCCAACCAGCCGATGTACCTGTCGGGCGCGATCGACACCGAAGCCTCGGACAAGGCGACGGCGTTCATCCGGTTCTGCGACTCGTACAACACGCCTTTGGTTTTCGTGGTCGACACCCCTGGTGCGCTTCCCGGCGTCGAGCAGGAGAAGGGCGGCATCATCAAGCGCGGCGGCCGGTTCTTCAACGCGCTGGTGGAGGCCGACGTGCCGAAGATGACGGTCGTCGTCCGCAAGGCCTACGGCGGCGGGTACGCGGTGATGGGATCCAAGCAGCTCGCCGCGGACCTCAACTTCGCGTGGCCGACCGCGCGCATCGCGGTGATCGGCGCCGAGGGCGCGGCACAGCTGTTGGTAAAGCGCTTCCCGGATCCCACTGCACCCGAGGTGCGCAAGATCCGCGCCGACTTCATCGAGGGCTACAACCTCAACTTGGCCACCCCGTGGATCGCTGCCGAACGCGGGTACATCGACGCCGTCATCCAGCCGCACGAAACCCGGTTGCTGCTGCGCAAGTCGCTGCGCCTGCTGCGACAGAAGCAGATCACGCGGGTGCAGCGAAAGCACGGCCTGACGCCGATCTAGCCGCGATAATCTCCCCTGTGTCCAACCACTTCACGGGGCTCAGCCTCGGCCCGCCCCTCGGCGATCAGCGACTCGATCTGTGCGATCTGTACGCGTTCCAGTCGCCAGCCGACCCGGCGCGCACCGTGCTGATCCTGAACGTGAATCCGAACGCCGACGCACTGCACCCCGAGGCCATCTACCGGCTCGCCGTCGACAACGACGGCGACCTGCAGAACGACATCGCCTTCAGCTACGTCTTCTCCACACCGCAGGAGGGACGGCAGAGCGTCGACGTGTACCTCGCACACGGTGACGACGCAAAGGAACCAGAAGCCGTCGGCGAGAAGATCTTCGACGCAGTCGAGGTGTCGTTCGGCAAGACCCCCGACGTACACCAGTCGGGTGGATTCACGTTCTTCGCCGGTGCGCGCAGCGATGCGTTCTTCTTCGACTTCGACGGCATCAAGAACCTGTTCGACACGTCGGGGACGCGCAACTTCACCGCGCCCCACCTTGCCGAGCTCGGCGGCAAGTCGCCGTGGACCGGCCAGGACTCCAACACGACCGCCAACGTGTTCTCCACCGTGCTCGAACTGCCCACCGAATACCTCGGGGCCGATCCCGACATCCGTATCTGGGGCCGCTGCAGCCTCCGGGAGAACGGAACGCTCAACCACGTCGACCGGGCCGGCCACCCTTCGGTCAGCAGCTTCTTCAACACCGACGACACCAAGCTGGAGTACAACGCCAGCGAACCGGTCCGCGACCGCGAACGCTGGATCGAGCAGTTCATCCACCTGATGGGCCATACCGGCGGCTACTCGCGCGAGCAGGCCATCGCCGCGATCGACCGGGAGGGCACGCTGCCCGACATGTTGACGTTCAACCCGGCCAAACCCGCAAAGTACCCGAACGGCCGCACATTCACCGACGACGTCATCGACTATCGCCTGGCCTTCCTGACCAAGGGTGAGTGCCCGCCCAGCGGGTTGAGCCCGCATACGGACACCCTGTCGGAGTTCCCTTACCTCGGCACACCTCACTGACGGTTCTGCAGGGAACTACTATTCGGCCATGCCGCTCGCGGACGGACAGGAGCTCGCCGGGTACACCATCGTGCGCTCACTCGGCGCCGGTGGCATGGGTGAGGTGTACCTGGCCCAGCATCCCCGGCTCCCGCGCTATGACGCACTGAAGGTGCTCTCGGCAACCGTCTGCGCCGACAGTGAGTACCGGGAGCGGTTCAACCGCGAGGCCGACATCGCGGCCACGCTGTGGCACCAGCACATCGTGGAGGTGCATGACCGCGGCGATGTCGACGGCCAGTTGTGGATCTCGATGGATTACGTCGACGGCACCGACGCGCACCGACTGCTGTCGGAGAGCTACCCGAACGGTATGCCACCCGATGACGTCGTGCGCATCATCACGGCCGTCGCGGACGCCCTCGACTACGCGCACGACTGCGGGCTGCTGCACCGCGACGTCAAGCCCGCCAACATCCTGCTGGCCAACTACGGGACCAACAACGAGCGGATCATGCTGGCCGACTTCGGGATCGCCAGACGGATCGGGGACGGGGCGACCACCAATCTGACGGCCACCAACATGACCGTGGGCACCGTCGCGTACGCCGCTCCGGAGCAGCTCATGGGCGAGGGCATCGACGGCCGGGCCGACCAGTATGCGCTGGCGGCAACCGCCTTTCAGCTGCTGACGGGGACGCCACCGTTTCAGCATGAGAACCCCGCGGTCGTCATCAGCCAGCACCTGACCGGCGACATACCCGCGATCGGTGCCCGCAGGCCCGAATTGTCAAATCTCGGACCGGCTTTCGAGAAGGCGCTCGCGAAGTCACCGAAGGACCGGTTCGCCAAGTGTGTCGATTTCGCCCGTGCGCTCGCTCATCGGACGGACGCCACCATCTCCGGTTCCGCACCGGTGTGGCACTCCGGTGCGGCAGCCATGGCCGCCCACTCGGAGCCGACGATGTCCGCGCAATCCGCTGCGGGTCCATCCAAACCGAGACATGCCAGGGCCGAGATCCCGTCTGGGCGCCGATGGGTGCTGCCCGCGGCCGTCGCGGTGCTGGTGATCGCCGTCGCTGCAGGCGCTTTCGTGCTGTTCGATCGTGACCGCGGTCGCCCGGCGGAAGCCAAGGCGCCGCCGACCACCACCGCGTCGGCACCGGCGCCCGCGCCGCCGGGGGGCGTGGCCCTACCGGTGGTGGTCGTGGGGGCGGAGTGCGGCACGCTCGGTGAGGCCGGGCTCACCGAGACCGGCGCTCCGGCGTACTGTGCGCACCTGCCGACCACCGGCGCGTCGATATGGTCGATGTATCCCGGTCAGATATCCAGTCCCACAGTCACTCCCGGGCCCGACGCTGTTGCGCTGCCCTCGGAGAGCCAGCAGCCGGTACTGGTGTGCATGGAGCAGACCGGACAATCACACGTCGACTGCCACAGCGACATTCTCGAGGTCGACGACTCCGCGACGCCGACGCCGTAGCGCCGACTAATTGTCGGTTGGTGGTGGCGGTTCGTAGGGGTCGTACCACCACCATTGGGCCCGTTCGCCGAGGGGTCCGCGGTAGGCAGGTGCGTCGGGTGGGGGTGTATTGGGTGGGCGGGCCAGGGATGCAGAGCTCAGGGTGTGGCCGTTGGTGTCGGTGACGGTGATGTCGGGGGCGGGTCCGGTGATGGTGATCTCGCCCCGGTGATGGGCTCGGTGGTGGTAGGGGCACAGCAGCACGAGGTTGTCCAGTTCGGTGAGGCCCTCGTCTTCCCAATGCACAATGTGATGGGCGTGCAAACCGCGGGTGGCCGCGCACCCGGGGACCGCGCAGGTGGCGTGGCGGTATTCCAGGGCGCGGCGCAGCCGGCGGCTGATGGTGCGGGTGGCGCGCCCGGCCCCGATGGGTTGGCCATCGCGTTCAAACCACACCTCACAGGTGGCGTCGCAGGTCAAATATTGGTCGGCATCGGAGAGCAGCGGCCCCAGATGCAGATGCGCGATCTGCTCTTTGACGTCCAGGTGCACCACGACGGTGCTGCGCTGGCTGTGCGGGCGTCGCGCGGCATCGGCATCGGCGCCGGATTCGACCAGCCTCATGAACGCAGCACCCTTGGTGGGAAACGGTGCCCGGTGCTCTGGAAGGAGGTTGTCGTGGTCGCGTTTCCATGCCGCGATCGCGGCATCCAGCTGCGACTGGATCGCGGCGTCGAAGGTTGCGGCATCCAGGTGCGAGAGGCCGATCTTCCAGTAGACGTACTGTTCGTCGCTGCCGGTTTTAGTCAGCGTCGGCGGGCGTTCAGGCTCGGGCTGATGGTCGGGTTCGGTGTCGCGCCAGGGGTCGGGTTCTGGTGGCAGGGGTGGTTCCAGTTTCAGTGCGGTGTTGAGTTGGCTGACGGTGGCGACCTCGGCCAGCGCGGCGTAGTGGGCATCGGATCCGGCGCCGGCCTTTTTGGCGATGACCCCGACCTGATCCAGCGACAGGCGGCCGTCGCGCATCCCTTGAGCGCATAGCGGGAATTCGGGGAGCCGGTGCGCGATCGCGGCGATGGTGTTCGCGGTCGCGGTGCAGGATCCGGTTTTCCAGGCGACCATCGCCGAAATGGAGCGACAACCGGTGATACCCCACAGGTTGTCGTGGTCGGTTTCGGCGATGATCCCCACGATGCGGGCATCGATGGCGTTGCGTTGCCCCATCAACTCGCCCAACTCCTCGAACAACACCTCCAGACGGTCCACACGGTGCAAGTCCGGCGCGTCGACTGAGGCGGTCAAGGACATACTTCATACAAGCACGAGGGTCCGACAAGTATTGGGCTGCAGGTCAGTTCGTCAGATCGGCGGAAGTTTTAGCCAGTCGTCGACCATGAACGCGTCGCCACGCGCGACCACCGTCGCGCCGCCATGCCCCGGATAGTGCGCGGGGATCACCGCGGCGCGCCGTCGGGACGCCTCGGTCAGCACCCGTTTACGGGTCGCCGCAGCCGCATCGAAGTCCTCGTCCCACGCACACGGATCGTTGGGCCGGTGCAACTGCATCGGGCAATGGGTCAGGTCGCCGACGAACACAGCGGGCTTACCCGCATCCAGCCATACCACCGAAGCGCCGGGCGTGTGTCCCGGTGCGGGACGCAGCCACAGCGAATCGCTGAGCTGGTGGTCGCCGGACCACATCTCGATCTGCTCGTCCACCGGAGACACGCTGTCCGCGAACACCGTTCGGACATGTTGTTGCGTCGCTTCCGCTTCGGGTGACTCCGGCTTCGACGTCTGCGCCGGACCATCGGGGCAGAAATGCCAGTAGTCGGCTTCGGGTACCAGGTAGCGCGCGTTGGGGAACGTCGGCACCCACGCCTCGCCCTCGCGCGTGGTGTTCCAGCCGACGTGGTCGAAGTGCAGATGGGTGTTCACGACGACGTCGATGTCGGCGGGATCGAAGCCCGCACGTCCCAGCACACCCAGGAAATCGGTCTGCAGATGATCCAGCACCGACATCAGTGGGCGGGCCTTGTCGTTGCCCGCGCCGGTATCGATGAGCACGGTCTGCCCGTCGACCTGAATGACCCAGATCTGCATGGCGATTCGCCAGCCGCCCTCATTCCAGTAGGTCGGCTGGAACTCCGTGTCCTCGCGCCAGACATCCGGCGGCGTGAAGGGGAACACCTCGGTCGGCAGGTTGTCGACCTGGGTCTCGATGACACGTGTGAGCGTGGCGCCGCCGAGACGAACCCGGTCCGATGTCATGGCTTGATCCTGATGTGTCCGGGCGAGTACAGCCCGCTGTGGGTGGTGCTGCCGAAATCGAGGGTGGCTGGTTCGGCCTCGACAATGGTGTCGAACTTGCGCAGCGAGCCCCAGTCACGGCCCCAGTCATTCGACAGGTACGTCGCCATCACGTGCGCGCGCAGCAGGAGGTCGCTGATGCCCAGCAGCCCGCCGTTGAGCCCGTCCTGCCAGGTGTCGGTGTCCTTGCGCTTCGCGTTGTAATCCGGCGTGATCCGGTACTTGGGAATCTCGGTGACACCGTTGGCGTGCAGCATCGGCTGCTGGCAGGGGAACGCCATCCCAACCGCCCAGTCCATCAGCACGGGCTGGTCCGATCCGACGTACTCCTGCACCGATCGCAGTTCCGGCACCCGCGGCGGGGTGACGGCGATCCAGTCGCCGGTAGTCAGCGAAACGTCTTCGGCCACGACGCGTACCGCGACCGCGTCGGCGGGAATCTGTTCCCGGGGGAACCGCAGATTGCGCCACGACGGGGCCGGTCCGAGGTCGTAGGGCACCAGCCGGCCCGCGGGGACGGGCGTGCCGTCCGGTCCTGGGAGCGCGTACTCGAGTTCGACGGTCTGTCCCTCGGTCCGACCGTTGAACACGCTGTCGCCGGTGATGGTGCCCGCCGCCGTGATGACCACCAGGGGGTGAGCGTCCTCGCGCGGCGGCAGTTCATACCACGCCGACGTCAGCCGGCTCTGCTGCTGGGGCCCCTGAACGTAGCTGCCCGCCAACGGAACCCGGGCAGGGTCGAGGCCGTACGGCAGCGGCACGGTGGAGCGGTTGACGCCCGGTGTCTTGCGTTTCGTCGGCTGATCCCAGTCGTAGTCGGTGCCGGGCATCGGCAGGTTCATCCGGATCGTCTCGGCGACAATCTTTTCCGGCACACCGTTGGGCGTGAATCCGGTCGCGCCGACGCCGCCCAGCGGGCCCAACGGACCGTAGTCGCCCGGTAGCGCCTTGAGGTAGCCGTCGTTCGGATCGGGTTCCACCAGCACGTCGTCGGCCAGACCACAGCCGCCGGTGAAGGCGCGCAGGTTGGCCCACGCGTTGGAGTACGTCGGGTACTGACGCACCACACCGGCGAGCATCGACCCGACGAACACCAGCACCATGAATCCCGCCGCGACCGGAATCGGTGCGGCCGTGATGGCCCGCGTCACGCGGTCCTCACCCCAGCGCCGGTCCGCGAAGTGCAGGAACGTCGCCCAGATCGCGGCGAGGGCGAACAGCGCGAAGAAGATCGTGCTGACAGTGACCGGGCCGATCTTCGGCATCGCGTTGTTGAACGGTACGCCGTAGCTCGACACGTACCACCACCCGTTGGTGGTCGCGAAACACAATGCCAGCAGGAACAATACGGCCGCAACGACCGCCATCCGGTTACGCGACCAGCGCAGCACCGTCCGCGAGACCAGCACCGTCGCCAATGCCGCCATCGCGGCACCCACCGCGGCGAACAGACCGAAGTGATGCACCCACTTGGTCGGCGCGAACTGCAGGAAGAAGATCGTGCCGAAGATCGTGCCGATCAGTCGCCACGCGGGACCGCGGGCCACACCGGGAACGCGCTTGCGCCGCAACAGGATGAACAACGAGGCGAACAGGGCCAGCGCGGTCATCAGGAATCCGAACCGGCGCGACAACGAGCCGTCGACCGTCGGCAGAATGAGGTAGTAGTAGCGCAGGTTCTCGGTCCACCACTCCTGCGCGGGCCCGACGGACGTGCGAATTCTGGTGGCTTCCATCACTGTTGCGATCGTCTGGTCGGCGAAGACGACGGTCAGGATCACAGTTCCCGCGGCCAGCACCGGCAATACCAACGGCCAGGTACCGACGAGGCGGTGTCTGCGCACGAGGATCCGCAGGATCGGCCGACCGCCCGCCAGCAGCGCGGCGACCGCGATGAGACCGGTCGGCTGGATGCCCAAGGTGAACGCGGCGGTCAGGGTGGCCAGTGCCGCCGGTGTCATCCGCCCCGAGGCGATGGCCCGCTCGATCAGGACGTAGGTGATGAGCGCCCCGGTGGCGATCTGGCCTTCTGGCCGCAGGCCGTTGTTGAACGGCATCCACGCCGCCAGCAGAACCAGCCCCGCCGCCCACATCGCGGCCCGGCTCGAGGCCACCGCGGGGCCCAGCCTCGGCAACACTTCGCGGGACAGCAAGAGCCAGCACACGATTCCGCACACCAGGTCGGGCAGCCGGATCCAGATACTCGAATCGCTGACGCTCGTCATCAGCGCCAGCAGGTTGTAGTACCAGCCGAACGGATCCTCGGGGCTGCCGAACCATCGGAAATAGTTCGACATGTAGCCGGCGTGGCCCGCGATACGCGCCATCTGAAGCTGATAGCCGTCGTCGGACGAGTTCGCGCCGATGATGTGCCACAGCATGAAGCCGCCGACCACCACCACATCGGTGGCGCTGAAGGTGCGCCACCGCGACGGGATGACCCGTCGCATCCGCCGGCCGTCGACCTGGTCCAACTTCCACAGCGCGACCAGCGCGATGATCGTGGCGACCATCGCCAGCACCATCGCCGAGAGCTTCAAAGCCGTTGGCTGCGTGGTGAACCTGGTGTCGATCACCGCCGAAACCGAGAGCCCCGGCGGTGCCGGGCCCGTCAGGTCGGTGAAGACGCCGACGATCTGGGGCCGCAGGTTCGGATCGACGAAGCCGGTGTACTGGTCCGTGTTATCGGCTTTGCGCAGCCCGACGAACGTCGCGAACGTGCCCGCCTCCGACGACGTGATCTCGATGCTCGAACATCCGGGGGAATTTCGGGTGCCTACCACCCGCGCGCGCGGCACGCTGGCCACCACGACGTTTCGGTCGGTGATGTCGACCCGCTGCGCGGAAACCGTGACGAACAGGCCCTGCAGTGCCGCTTGCTTGCCGTCCTTCGGCGCGGTCCCGAGAACCATTCCGCCGCGCGGCGGCATCGAACGGATGACCTCGCAGGGCACCGTCGCCGTCATCGACACCGGGGTCAGCGAGATCAGCGGCGCGGTCACGTTGTTCAGCTGCCCGGCCTGTGGCCAGTTCAGCGTCGCCGTGGTCTGCACCACCGGAAGCAGCGGTGTCGCGACCGACAGGACGAAGCCGATGAGTCCGGCGATCATCGCCACCCAGCGGGCGATCTTCACGTCCTTCTGGTCCCGAAGGTCCGTCATGGTCCCGTTCATGGCAGCGCCCTGATCGGTCCGTTGCGACTCCAGCCGAAGACGCGCTGCGTGCCCTGTTCGACGTTGGCGTTCGGCGCCCGCGATTCCGGTACCACCCGCTGGTAGCGCTCGATGGAACCCCAGTCGCGGTACCAGTCGTCACGTAGGTAGCTCGGGACGGCCGTGGTGCGCAGCAGCGCCTGGATGAACAGGAACGGTCCGCCGTCCTGCGCGGACTGCCACATGTTCGACGACGACACGATCTGCTTGAAGTTGGGCTGAATGCGGTACTCCGGAAGCTCTGCGACACCGAGGTGTTCGGAGAACGGACGCTGGCAGGGGAAGTTCGCCGCCGTTGCGATGTCGAGCATCACCGGCGTTTCGGATCCGAGCAGTTGCTGTGCGGTTTCGAGTACGGGCACCCGCGGCGGGGTGAAGGCGAACCACTGGTCTTCGGAGAGGTTCGGGTCGTCGGCGACGATGCGCGCGACGTTGGCCTCCGGCGGCGCCCACGCGAGCGGGAAACGCAGGTTGCGCCAAGCCTTTTGGGGGAAGATGTCGATGGGCTGCACATCGCCGAGGGCCTGATAGCTGCCGTCGGGGCGGTGCACACCCCACTGCAGTTTCAGCGACTGCCCGTAGTTGAAGGAGCCGTCCTCCTCGTAGTACCAGATGGCACCGGCGGCGGCGACGGTCACCAACGGCCGGTCCGGGGTCCTCGGCGGCAACTGGTACCACGCCGAAGTGACCTTGGCCGCAAGGGTGTTCTCGTCATAGCTGCCCATCACCGGCGTGCGCTTGGGATCCAGGCCGAACGGCAGGAACACGTTCGAGCCGTTGACACCGACGGGACCGTAACCGCCGCCGGTGCCCGCCGCGTAGCCGATGCCGACGTTGGGTTCGTTGGGCGAGCCGTCGGAGTTCACCAGACCGGGATTGGCGGTGACGGGCTCGGCGGGCTCGAGGGTGTCGCTGACGCCGTTCGGAGTGAAGCCCACCGGATCCTCGCCGCCGAGCGGTCCGTACTCACCGAACCGCTGACCCGGAACCGGTTGCAACATACCGGCATTGGTGTCCGGTTCGACGAGCACGTCGTCGGCCATGGCACAGCTGGTGGAGGACAGACCCGACATCAGGGCGGCGGCGTTGGCCTTCGCGGTGGTGTAGACGGGGTAGCGCTGGGCGGCGCCCTTGGCCAGTGAGCCGACCTCGAGCACCACCATGATGACGGCGACGACCAGGAGCGGCGTCGACGCCAACGCCCGGTTGCGGCCGGTGCTGGCGACCTCGGTGTGACCGGCGTAGTCCATGCGGAAGTGCAGCCAGCCGGCGAGCAGGCCCGTCAGAATCGCCAGCACCAGGAAGATGGTCAGCACGGGGAACCCGGCGATCACCGGCTGCTTGTCGAACCACGGCACCCCATAGTTGCCGACGTAGAACCAGCCGTTGATACCCGAAGTCGCCCAGGCCAATACGAACAACAGCGCGGTCACGTACAGCGCGAGGTTGCGCCGGCTGTGCAGCCCGACCCTGGCGAACGAGAACGCGGTGACGGCGCCGAGCGCACCGGCCAGCGCGGCGAACGCTCCGAACTGGACTGCCCACTTGGTCGGCGTGAACGTCAGTAACAGCAGGCCGATGGCCGTCGTCCCGATCAGCCGCCACACCGGTCCGCGCGCCATGCCGGGCACCGCACTCCTGCGCAGCAGAACCGTGAGCATGCCGAACAGGCAAAGCAGCAGCACCAGCACCGCGAAGCGACGTGTCAGCGAGGAGTCGACGCTGTCCTCGACAGTGAGGAAGTAGTAGCGCAGGAAGTCTTGATACCAGGCGATCGTTGGGCCGACGACGTATTTGATGCGCGCCGACTCGGCGACGGTGGCCAGGGTCTGGTCGCGGAACACGATGACGAAGAGCAGGGCCGCCGACGAGACCAGGGTGGCCAGCGGTGCGAGGACTCCGTCGAGCGCGCGACGGTCGCGGATGATGCGGGCCACGGCGCGGGCGCCGACGAGCAGCGGCGCGACCGCGATCAGGCCTTGCGGCGCCAGCGTCACCGAGAACGCGGCCACCACGATGGCGACCGCGTAGGGCAGCAGCCGTCGGGTGCCGATCGCGTACTCGACCAGTGCCCAGGCCGCGATGACACCGAACGCGATCAGCGGCTCGGGACGCAGACCGTTGTTGAACGGCAGCCAGGCGGCCAGGAACACCGCTCCCGCGGTCCACACGGCGACGCGGTTCGCCGCCAGGCGCGCACCCAGTCGGGGTAGCACCCACCGGCTCAGGATCAGCCAGGCGCCGATGCCGGCCACCGTTGCCGGGATGCGCATCCACACGCTCGCGGTGCTGATCGCCGCGAGGTGCGCGAGCACCGACTGATACCAGTCGAAGGGCGCTTCGGAGGCACCGAAGAAGCGGTAGTAGTTCGCGGTGTAGCCGGCTTCGGTGGACACCCTGGCGATGGTCAGGTTGTAGCCGTCGTCCGAGGACAGCGCGCCGATGATGTGCCAGAGCAGCAGCGTCCCGATCACGCCGATGTCGGCGAGCCAGGTCGCCCACCCCACCCGCCAGAATCGCCGCCACGCGTTAGCGACGCGCCTCGAGGACCGGCGGTCGAGCACGGCCATCGCCACCATCGACGCGATCACACAGACCACCCCGAGCACCATCGCGGCCAGCTTGAGCGTCGTCGGCGAGCTGATGAACCGGGTGTCGATGTCGATGCGGCCCGACAGGCCCGCCTGCGCGGCCACCTCGAGATCGGTGAAGACGCCGGCGACCTGAGGCTTCTTCTCGGCCGACAGGGTGCCCGCCGCGCCGGGGATGCCGATGAAGTCGGCGCCGACCTCGCCAGGGTTGGCCCAGAGGTGCAGCGTGCTGCACGCGCCGGACTCAACGGCGGGTCGGGGTGCCACCGCGGCGACGCTGTCGCGCACCGCGACCACCACGACATCTTCGGTGGCGCGGACGAACAGGCCGTTACGGCTGGCGTCGATACCGGCGGGCGGCACGGTCGAGACGACCAGACCGCCCTCTTCGGGCAAAGTCGCGACGGCCTGGCAGGGGATCGAGATGTCCAGCGCCAGGGGTGCGCCGGACACCAGCGGCGCGGTGATGTCGGTGATCAGCCCGTCGGGGCTGGACGTTTGGGGCCACAGAATGGTGGCGGTGGTCTGTTTGACCGGCAGCAGCGGAACCAGCCCGCACAGCAGCAGCCCGGCGATGCCTGCGACGACCGCGATCAGGCGCGCGAACCGGTAGGTCCGCTCTTGTTCGTCGCGTGGCACGAGGCTCGATGGTATGCGACGCAGATGGGCGCCCTCGCGATGCCGGGCCGCATCACTACCCGCGAGTGTGAACGTGGCGACGAAAAACGGCCGCGAGCGTCGTGAGATTCACAGTCGACGGCGTCAGGACAGTCGCAGCGGAGCCGGGCTCCACAGCCCGCTACGCGTGGCCTTTCCGAGTTCCAGCCGTGCGGGTTCGGCGTTCGGGTACCACGGTGTGAGCTGCTGCAGCGCACCCCAGTCGCGGAACCAGTCGTCCTTCAGGTAGCTGGGCACCGTGGTGGCCCGCACCAGCAGTTCCGTAATGCCCAGCGGACCGCCGCCGAGGTAGTCCATGACCGGTGAGTTGGCCTCGGCGCCGAACCGGTCGGGCAGGATGCGCCACTTGGGCACCTCGGTGAGGCCGTATTGATGGGCGAAGGGGCGCTGGCACGGGAACGCGAGGCCCACCAGCCAGTCCAGCAACACCGGATCCTGGGTGCCGACGACATCCTGCAGTGTGCGCAGCTGCGGTATTCGCGGCGGGGTGACGGCGATCCAGTGCTGCGGGTTGAGGTCGTCGTCGTTGGCGACCAGCCGCACCTGGGTGGCGTCGGTGGGGATCGCGGACGTCGGCGCGCGCAGGTTGCGCCAGGCCGGCACCGCGCCGACGTCGGCGAACCCGACGCCGCCGCCCGCCTCGTCCGCCGCCGCCTGTTCGTCGGTCGCCCACTGCAGCGTGACCTCGCCCGGGTCGAAGCGTCCGGCGGCGGCGACCACCAGCAGCGGCCCCGCGTCATCGCGATCTGCGGGCAGCCGGTACCACGCGGAGCGAAGCTCGGCCGGCTGCTGTGTACCGCTGCGCCAACTGCCCATCACCGGTGTGATGGTCGGGTCGAGTCCGTAGGGCAGGCGAGCCCGGGATCCATTGACACCCGCCGCCGCGGTGGTGCCGCCCTCGGTGCCCGCCTCGCCCGCGGTGTCCTCGGCTTCGGGAGTGTCGGCGAAGTTGGTGGCGGTGCCGGGACCGCTCGCCGATTCGTCGGCCGACACGTCCGTTGGAATTCCGTTGGGCCCGAAGCCTTCTGCGGTCACCGCGCCCAATGCGTCGCCCACCGGGGTGTCGACGGGTTGCAGCATGGCGGCGTTCGGGTCCTGCTCGACGAGCACGTCCTCGGCCATCCCGCAGGTCTTGCCGGCCACCGCCTCGAGGTTGGAGCGGCCGACGCTCCAGGCCGGGTACTGGTCGACCATCGCCAGGGTCAGCGATGCCACCTCGAACACGACCAGGACCCACGTCGCAATCGCCAACGGCGACTGGATGATCCGTTGCCAACGTGTCGGCGGCCCCGGCGGCGACACATCGCGGCCGGAGAAGTGGAACCACGCCGCGAGCAGCAGCGCGACGAGCGAGAGTCCGAGCAATACGGTGGTGAAGCCGAACTTCCACTCGGGGAACTGGTTGGACCACGGCACCCCGAAGTTGGACACGTACCACCAGCCGTTGACGGTCGCGAACGACAACGCCATCACGAACAGCACCGCCGCGGCGAACACCGAGCGGTTGCGGCGCGAGCGCATCGCGACCGCGGTGACGGCGACCGCGGCCAGCGCGCCGAGCGAGCCGGCCAGACCGGCGAACACACCGAAGTGATGCGTCCACTTGGTCGGGGTGAACATCAGCGCCAGGAACGAGATGACGGTGATGCCGATGATGCGTCGGCTCGGGCCCAGAGCGGTTCCCGGAATCCGGTACTTGCGCAGCGACATCGCCACCGATACCGCGAGCGTCAGCAGCAGGGTGAGTACCGCGAATCGCCGGGCCACCGAACCGTCCGGGCTGGTCGTGAACAGCCGCTCGTAGCGGATATGCTCGTCGAACCAGCTCAGGCTCGGGCCGACCGCCGACTTGAATGTGTTGGCCTGCAGTTCGCCGGCCAACGTCTGGTCACGGAAGATCAGGAAGATCGTCACCGTGCACGCCGCCAGGATCGGGGCGAGCAGCGCCAGGTACCCGAATCGCGAAGTATGGGCGGCCACAATGGTTTTCAAGGGGCCGACGGCGACCAGCAGCGCGCCGACAGCGGCGATGCCGGTAGGTCCGGAAAACAGTGTGAGCGCGCCGATGATGATGGCGATCGCGACCGGAAGCAGCCTGCTGGTGGCCACCCCGCGTTCCACCGAGCACCAGGTGAGCAAGATGCCGAGCGCGATGATCGGCTCGGGACGCAGACCGTTGTTCAGCGGCAGCCAGAACGCCAGGAACAAGCCCGCCGCCGTCCACGCCGCGGCCTGGCTCGTCTTGACGGCCTGGCCCAGGCGGGGCAGCACCTCACGACTGATCACCCACCAGCACGCCAGTGCCATCGCGAGCGTGGGCAGGCGCATCCACACGCTGGTGGTGCTCACGTGCGCCCACAGGGCCAGCAGGTCGTAGTACCAGCCGAACGGCGCCTCGGGCGTGCCGAACCATCGGTAGTAGTTGGCCATGTAACCGGCGTGTTCGGACACCCGCGCCATCGTCAGGATGTAGCCGTCGTCGGCGGTGTTGGCGCCGACGAAGTGCCACCACACCAGCACCGCGGTGACCACGCCGTCCAACGGTTTGACCGACCACCAGCGCGGCGGCAGGAAGCGTTTCACCTTTCTGCCGTCGGCGGTGTCCAGCACGTGCAGCGCGCCGAGCGCGACGATCGTCATCGCCACGCCGACGATCATCGCCAACGTTTTCAGCAGCGTCGGTGAGCTGGTGTAGCGGGTATCCAGCGTCGCCGAGAACTCCAGGCCGGGCGGCGCGGGGCCGGACAGGTCGGTGAAGACGCCGACGATCTGCGGGCGGAAGTCGTAGCCGCCGCGCTCACCGCGTAGGGGTGCGCCGGGGTCATCGGAGTCGGCCGACTTTTCCAGTCCGACGAATTCGCCGGTCACCTTGTCGGCCTGGGCGGTGAAGGTGAGTCTCTGGCACGCCGGGCTGAGCACCTGGCTCAGCGGCGCGCTGACCACCGGGGTGTTGCGGACGATGACGAGCAGGTCGTTGTTGACCCGTTCGATGAGCAGGCCGCGGTCGATCGCCTTGGGCGCCTGCTTGGGCACCGTGGACAACAGCACGGTCCGGCCGCGGTTCTCCGGGCCGGCAAGGCCGGCCGCCGCGCTGCACGGCACCGAGATCGTCAGATCGGTGGCTACGTAGCCGATCAGCGGCGCGTCGACGCTTTGCAGCACCCCGTTCTGCGGCCAGTTGAGCTGCGCGGTGGTCTGCGTCACCGGCAGCAGCGGGGTGGCGATCGCCAGCGCCGCTCCGACCAATCCGGCGACGATGGCGATAAGCCGTGCAGTCCGGTGGTTACTCCCGGCGGCGATCACGGGGGTTGATCCTAGTTGGGCAGCCGAATGGCCAGCACGAACGGCCCGATCTCGGACACATCGAAGCGCGGATCGTCGAACAGGGCCTCGTCGAGTGCGACGTGGTAGCGCCGCACGTTGGGCTGGTTGGGGTAGACGTCCGACGCCAGCCGCAACGTGTAGGTGTCGTCGGCGCCCCGGCGCATCAGAAAGACGTCGGGCGCCTTCCACGGCAGCGAGTCGAGGTTGTCGATGAACTGGTCGGCGTCGGTCAGCGTGGCCCAGCCCTCGATTGCGTCGGCACGCTTCTCGAATTGGGCGAGCGGGTTGGCGTAGTGCGAGGTCAGCCCTTGGAAGCCGTAATAGGGGTAGTACGACAGGAAGCTGTAGTCCGCGGTGAGTACGACGGTCTCGTCGCGTGGCCGACCGGTCACCTCGCCGATCCTGGCGTCGATCTCGCGGTAGTAGCGCTCGGCTCCCGGGGGCCGACGGTCGGCGCGCTGGCCGTAGCCGTCGGTATCGGTGTAGGCGACGACGATGTCGGGGCGCAGCACGTCGGGGATGTCCTGGGCGAAGGTCAGCGCGCCGAGGGTGCCGAGCGTCGCCGCCGCGGCGACGACCCGCTTGGCGGTTTCGGGCTGATACCTCTGGGCGAACGCCAAGCTGACTTCGACGAAGCCGAACGCGCCCGCCGCGGCCAGCAGCACCGTCAGCGTCGGCTGCAACCGGAACGACAACAGGGTTGTGCCGGCCAGTGTGGTGAGCATCGACAGCAGCGACCACGCGTAGACGGCGAGCACGGCGACGGCCAGCGCGCCCGCCCGGGTCGACGAACGGGCCCGCCACACCAGCCACAGCGTGCCGACCATGCACAGCGCACCGAGCAGGGTGAAGCGCAGCATCGGGAATTCCAGATTCGCGCCCGCCTCCGGCAGGTAGTGCATCGCCGTACCGGACTCGGCGGGCGTGCCCTTGCCGGCGGCGAGCAGCCACGGGCCAAGACCGATCAGCCACATGGCCGCCGAGATCGCCGCGATGACAAGCAGTCTGAGCAGCGGCTCGACAGAACGGCGAACCGCGGCGAGGGTGAATGCCATGATCGTCAGCGTGAACGCGGCATAGCCGAGCAGCAGCGAGTAGAACAGCGCCGCGACACCGAGGAAAACGCCCGTCGCGATGACGGCCGCCCAACCCGCTCGCGTTCTCCCGCCCACCGCCCCATCCGACTTACCGCCGCGCAACCCCGACCAGGCGAGCACGAAGACCGGGGGCAGCAGCACCGTGATGACGGCGGCGTACGGCTCGGCGGGCGAATACGCGAGCGTGGCCGCGGCGGTCGCGGTCGTCACGATGAGCGCGTACTCGAAGCGAATCATCGCGGCCCACAACACGAATGCCAGCACGATCGCGATCGTGATCGAGATGATGGACCACGGCTTGAACATCTCCCACGCGGGGGTGCCGCTCAGCGCCGCCATCCGGCCACCGATCCAGAACCAGCCCGGCGGATAGAACGGCGGCAGACCGTAGTAGGTCATGTCGTGCAGGCCGGGGCTGTCGGCGAGGCGCGTCAGGTACTCGGTGCGGAACTGCTGGTCGACGGAGATGCCGAACAGGTACAGCTTCGTCGCACCCAACGGCATCGCCAGCGTCACGACCGAGAACGCCGACAGGAACAGCAGCGTCCCGAGCCGGGCCAGGACGCGTCGGCCTCGCCGCCACAGCAACCCGGACGCGAACAGGCCAGCCAGACAGGCGAATTGGCCGACAGTGGTCAGGGCGTGCAGCTGATTCGACGAGTTGTAGGCAGGCCATTCCACACGCGCGATCGCGAGCAGGGACACCGCGGCCACGGTCACCGCGATGATGACCGCCACGGCCATCTGGCCCAGCGTGGCCAGCGCGCCCCGCATGACTAGATCGGCAGCTTGCGCATGATCGCGCGCGGAATGTGCCGGATCACCATCATCACGTACCGAAACGCTCCCGGTGCCCACACCAGGTCCTTGCCCTTGGCCGACGCCGCGACAGCCAGTTCGGCGACGTCTTCCTTGTCGACAGTGAACGGCGCCTCCTTGGCGCCGGTCGCCTTCCAGTAGGCGATCGTCGTGCCGGTACGCACCTGCCCCGGCCTGATCACCAGGACTCGAACACCGAACTCGCGCAGCGCCTCTCCGAGTCCGAGGTAGAAGCCGTCAAGACCGGCCTTGGTCGATCCGTAGACGAAGTTCGAACGCCGGACCCGTTCACCGGCGGCCGAACTCATCGCGATGATCCGGCCGAAGCCCTGCGCACGCATCTTCTCGCCGAGGAGCACTCCGACGGAAACCGCAGCGGTGTAATTGATCTCGGCGATCTGCACAGCCTTGCGCTGGTTCTGCCACAGTTCCTCGGCGTCACCGAGCAAGCCGAACGCGACGATCGCCACGTCTACATCACCTCCGGCGAACGCAGCGTCGATGACCTTGGGGTGACTCTCGGTGTCAACACCGTCGAAGTCGAGCCATTCCACGGACTTCGCGCCGGCGGCCTCCATCTGGGCGATGGCGTCGTCACGCTTGGGGTGGCCCGGCAGGTCGGCGAGCACGACGCGGGCTTTGGCGTTGCGCAGGTAGCGCTCACAGATCGCCAGCCCGATCTCGGAGGTGCCGCCGAGCAGCAGGATGGTCTGGGGATTACCAGTGGCATCAAGAACCATTAAAGAAGCTCCAAGCGTCGGGCCATATCGGATGCGAAGACTCCGTTGGGATCGGCCTTGCGGCGCACCGCGATCCACTCGTCGATGAGGGGATACATCTGGTGGAATCTCTCCGCGCTGACGCGGGAATCCTTGGCGGTGTAGACCCGCCCGCCGAATTCCATGACACGGTCGTCGAGTTCGTTGAGGAATTCGTTGACGCCTGCCTTGTTCGGGAAGTCCATCGCGACGTTCCAGCCGGCCATCGGAAAGCTCAGCGGTGCACGGTTTCCCGGGCCGAACAGTTTGAACACGTTGAGCGCCGAGTAATGCCCACGGGTCTGGATCCAGCGGATGATCGCCTTGAACTCCTCAAGCGCATCGGGGGGTACCAGGAACTGGTGTTGGGCGAAACCCGCTGGGCCGTAAGCATTATTCCAGCCGCTGACCAGGTCGAGCATGTGGTAGAACTGCGACAGGTTCATGATCTTGCCGCTGTAGGTGCCGCCGAGCCGGTAGTAGATCTCGCCGATCGCCATGAACGAAAGCTTGTTCATCGCACTGATGGGGAAGATGTTGGGCACGCTCAGCAGTTGCGGCGCATCGAATTTCAGCGGGTTCCTGGCCAGCTTGGGCGGCAACTGGTCCAGTGTCGCGAGGCTGCCCCGGCTGACCGCGGCGCGGCCGAGTTTGGGTGGCGGGCTGATGAGGTCGAACCAGGCGCTGGAGTAGGTGTAGCGGTCCTCGCTGCCGTCGAGGTGCACGGCGATGGTCTCGTCGAGGTCCCTGGTCGCCACCCCGTCGGCGATGAAGTACGCGGTTTCGGTGCGGGTCATGGCAATGGCGGCACGCACCACGATGCCGGTCAGGCCATTGCCGCCGACGGTGGCCCAGAACAGCTCGCTCTCCGGCCCGTCGGGCGTGAGGGTGCGTACCTCGCCGTCGGCCATCAGTAGGTCCATCGACACCACGTGATTGCCGAAGCTGCCCGCGCTGTGGTGGTTTTTGCCGTGGATGTCCGAGGCGATCGCGCCGCCGACGGTGACCTGCCGGGTGCCGGGCAGCACCGGAACCCACAGCCCGAAGGGCAGTGCCGCCTTCATCAGCTGGTCGAGGCTCACACCGGCGTCGACGTCGGCGACCGCGGACTCCGCGCTGATGGAATGAATGCGGTTCAGCGCGGTCATGTCGACGACCAGGCCGCCGCCGTTGCACGCCTGATCGCCGTACGACCGGCCCAGCCCGCGCGCGAGGACACCGCGACGCAGGAATGCCGGGCTCGACGCACCGGGATCGTTGGCTGCACGGACCGCCGTGGCGATCAGCTCGACGTCGGGTGTGGACAGCACCTGCGCGACCGACGGTGCGGTGCGCCCGAACCCGGTCAGGGCGCGCGAGGTCGTCGGAAGGTTGTCGAACATCGTGACGAGGGTACCGTGCGGCCTGCCTCGGCCCGGCCGGCTGCGGAATTGGTGCGCCGACCGCTGCGAGCAGTGGATTAGCGTGCATATACGACTGTTGGGGGTCTAGGCCGATGCTGCTCAGCGACATCGACACGTGGAACGTGGGCGCATTGCAGTCGATCGCGCATGAACTGGGCGGCGAGCTCACGACCATCGAGGACGTCGCCTCGGATCTTGAGCTGATCTCCCGGCTGCCCGGGTGGGATTCACCCGCCGCGGACGCCGCGCGCGGCAAGATCGCCGAGTCCACCGCCAAGGTGCTCGACGACGCCGCGGTGATCGGCGCGGTTCGGCAGCTGGCCTCCGAGACCGCAGCGGCCGTCGCGAAGCTGCACAACGAGCTGGAATCGATCCGTGCGGATGTGGCCGCACAGGGCGGCTACCTCTCGCTCTCCGACGCGGGCGACGTCACCATCAACGCGTCGCCGGATATGCGCGACGAACTACGACCCATCGCCGACAACGTCGAGTCGAGGGCGAAGGCGCTGATTCATCAGGCCGAGGACATCGACGCCGACTGCGCCGAGGTGTTCGGTCATGTGGAGAACGGTGACATCACGGCCAAGGGTGCGACGGACATTCCCAGCGCCCAGGAGATGGGCCGCGACCAGTCGGGGCTGTCCGCGCCCTACCCGCCCGAGGGCGAGGGCACCAGACCCGAAGACGTCAAGGCGTGGTGGGATGCGCTGTCCGAAGATGAACAGGGGAAGGTCAAGGCCGAACATCCCGACTGGGTCGGCAACCGCGACGGTGTGCCGGTGCCGGATCGTAGTGACGTCAACAAAGCCTCGCTGGATCGCGAACTCGCCGACGTGCGGCGTCAGCTCGACGAGCTCGGCGGCCGCGAGGACTTCATCCGCAACTCGGGCATGGACGCGCAGACTGCGAGCAGCGTCTACCTCGAGCGATACGGCGCGCTGAAAACGCGGCTGGACAACGCCGATGCGATGAGGAACGCGCTGTCGGTCGACGGCGATCCCTCAAAGGGATACGACCCTGACCGCTACCTCATGCTGCTGGAGTTCCCCGAGGGACGGGAAACGCGCGCCGCTGTCGCCATCGGCAACCCGGATGCTGCCGAACACGTCAGCGTCACGGTCCCCGGGATGAACACCCACCCGACGAGCCTGCCGGGAATGGCGGATGAAGCCGGTGCGTTGCGAGCCACCGCGGAACGTCAGCTCGATTTGGCGGGCCGCGGCAACGAGGGCGTAGCGGCGATCGCCTGGCTCGGCTACGACCCACCCGACACCACCGATGGGTCGGCGGTCGAGGCGCTCGGCGAGCGTCGCGCGAACGAGGCCGCACCCGGTCTCGCGGAGCTCTACCGCGGCATCAACGCCACCAACGAGCACGGCTCCGATGTCCATCTGTCGGCCTTCGGACATTCCTACGGCTCGCTGGCCACCGCCCAGGCCCTCAACGAACTCGGCGCGACGGGCGTCGTCGACGAGGCCGTGTTCTACGGTTCGCCGGGACTCGGACACACCGACGAGACGGTTGGCTGGGGTCCCTTGGAGCGCGCGGTGCCGATCATGAACGAGGGCGATCTGAACATGGCGGACAAGCACGTCTACGTGATGTCGAGTCCCGATGATCCGGTGTCGGGTGACCCGACGCTGTTCGGCGTGTCGATGCCCGGGCTGGGCGACCTGAACCAGCTGGGCCCCAATCCGTTGGACCTGCCGTTCGAACGGCTGTCCACCGACGCCGCGATCACCGGCATCGACCAGGTTCCGCGGGATGCCTCGTACGGACACGCCGACTATCCGCGCTCGACGGACAATGGGCTGCGCACCGCCGGGTATAACCTGGCGATCGTCGCGGCCGGCCTCGCCGACGACCCCGAGTATCCGAATCTCTTGGTGCGATGAACATGCCGAATGGTTTCGCTGTCCTCAGCCGCATCGCGGCGGCGATGGCCGTGTTGTTCGTGGTCTGCGGATGCGATCGGCCCGACTACGAATCGCCCGTCGTCAATCAGGAGGGGCCCGTGATCGACATCGCTGCGCTACCCGACATCGAGCAGACCACAACCGAGATGGTCGATCTGATGGAGCGGGTGAGCCGGGAGGTCACCCGGCTCGTTCCGGCGGCCGAGCCGTGGGAGTGGACTCGCGATCAACAGGGCTTCAGCTGTACGCAGGAAAGCACCGGCCGTACCGGGGTGAAACGGTATCTGCGGAACCTGTCCGCTGATTACGCGTTGACCGATGCGGAGTGGGAGGTCGTATTTCCTGCGGTGCGGCAGTTGGCCGGTGCGGCCGGACTCACCGAGATTGCCGCTCCACAGGACCAGCCCGGTAACCACGACATCCGCATCAGCAGCGACGATGGCCGGACGCTGATGTTCGGGTCGCGCAAGGCCACGGTCATTTCGGCCGACATCGCGTGTCGAAGGGCGGCACCATGACCCAGGGCGATGTGATTGTCGCGACCGCCGAGGTGCGACGGTCGGCCGACCAGATGGCCGTCGTCGCCGAGGAGGCGTCGTCGAGTCGCGCGCGGGTGGCCGACAGTGTGTCGACTCAGCGCACGGGGTGGAAAGAGAAGGGCGAGCCGGGATTCGGGAAGTTCGTCGGCGTCCTGGAAGCGCAGGCCGAACGGCTGCGCACCGATCTCACCGACCTCGGCGACAAGCTGCGCGCGGCGGCCGACGTCTACGACAAGCAGGACGACGAAGGCGGCGAGGCCTTGGACAGTTCTGTCCGGTACGACTGATCGCGGTCAGCGTCGTCAGCGCAGCCGGAAGATCACGGCGCGCTGCACGACGAAGTTGATGACCGTCGCCGTGCCCTGCGCGATGACGAACGCCACCACGACCGCGGTCGGTGTGTAGTCCAATAGGCGCAGGAACACGTGGTTCAGTCCAACCTGGACGACGAAGGTCGTGATGTAGAGCGCCCACACCGCGACCAGTCGCGCTCTGCTGGGCGGAGCCTGGAACGTCCACCGCCGGTTCAACAGGTACGCCGTCGTCGTGCCTGCGATCCAGCCGATCACTTTGGCCAGATCGGGTTGCACGCCCGCACCCTTGTAGAGCAGGACGTACAGGCCGAAGTCGACGATCGCGCTGAAGCCGCCGGTGACGACGAAACGCCAGATCTGGGTCGCGAGACTCAAGTCTGGGCGCATCGGGGGCTCGGTCACCCGGGCAGCTTAGCCACCCACTCCGCTGGCGTTGAGCACGGCGCGCAACGCGTCGATGGCGGCGGGGAAGGCATGGTCGGCCGGAGTGCCGAAGCCGATGACGAGGCCGTCGGGGCGCGGAATCTGGGGCCCGGCCTGTGGATGCCGCATGATGGACAGCCCCTGGAGTCCGATGCCGGCCTCGCCAGCTCGTTGCAGCACTTCGTGTTCGGCGCCGTTGGGCAGCGTCAGGGTCAGGTTCAGCCCGGCGTCCAGTCCGCGGATTTCGATGTCGGCATGCGACAGCGCCTGCACGATGACGTCGCGGCGTCGCCGGTAGCGCATGCGCATCCGGCGGATGTGCTTGTCGTAGCCGCCACTGGTGATGAACTCAGCCATCGTCAGTTGCGCGATGCCGTCGACGTAGAACTGGGAGCCTCCTTCGGCCTCGATGACGGGGTCGACGAGGTCGGTGGGCAGCGCCATCCAGCCCAGCCGGAGCACCGGTGACAGGCTCTTGCTCACGGACCCGAGATACACGACGCGTTCGGGGCTCAGCGCCTGCAGTGCACCGACCGGTTGGCGGTCGTAGCGGAACTCGCCGTCGTAGTCGTCGTCCAGGACGTAGCCGTCGGTGCGCTGGGCCCACTCGACGACCGCGGTGCGACGCGAGGGATGCAGCGGCATGCCGTAGGGATTGTGGTGGGCGGGGGTGAGGAGTACGGCTGGCACGTCGAGGTTGTCGAGCTCGGCCACCATCGCGCCGTGGCCGTCGAGACCGATTGGGAAAGTGGAGATTCCCATTGCGGCGAGCGCGTCGCGGAATACGAAAAGGCCGTACGCCTCGACGGCGATCGGGCGCCGGGTCCCGAAGACGCGGCCCATGAGTTCCACGGCGTGCCGGACGCCGGCGCAGATGACGATCGATTCCGGTGAGGTTCGGACTCCGCGCACCCGCGCGAGGTAGTCGGCGAGTGCGTCGCGCAGTTCGGGCCGGCCCCGCGGGTCGCCCCTGCGCAGCGCCTCGGTGGGGGCGTTGGTGAGCGCGCGCCGGGTTGCGGCAGCCCACTCGCTGCGCGGGAACTCCGCGACATCCGGATTGCCGGGCATCAGGTTGTGCGTCGGCGTCACGTTCATGCCGCGAGGGCGGGCGGGACGTTGGGCGCCGCTGGTGTTGACCACCCATGTACCCGCACCCTGCCGCGACGCGAGCCATCCTTCGGCGACGAGTTCGGCGTACGCCTCGGCGACCGTGTTGCGGGCCAATCCGAGGTCGACGGCCAGGGATCGGGACGGCGGGAGCATGGTTCCCGCGGCCAGGCGGCCGGACCGCACGGCGTCGCGTAGCGCGGTGAGCAGGAGTTCCCTGGCACCGCGGACGCCGGGTGTGATGGTTTCGCGGAGATCCAGGTGCAGGTCACGACGACCGGGATTGGCCCACGATGTCATGGCGGAAGTTAACCATGCAGATGGGATTTTGCCCACTAGCGTTGGAGGCATGACAACGACATTGGAAACTTCAGAGTCCCTGGAACGAATCAAGATCTACAAGACGTCGCCGGAGTTGTACGAGGCGATGATGGCGTTGAGCAACGCGGCGGCTAAGGACCTCGACGTCGAGCTCGGCGAGCTCATCAAGATCCGGGCGTCGCAGATCAACCACTGCGCCTTCTGTCTCGACATGCACACGCGGGATGCGCGCAAGCATGGCGTCAGCACGCAGAAGCTCGACGTGCTTGCGGCGTGGGAAGAGGCGGGGCCGCTGTTTTCCGAACGTGAGCGGGCCGCGTTAGCACTGACCGAGGCGATCACCGAGCTCGGCGACGGCCATGTGCCCGACGAGGTGTACCAGCGTGCGGCGCAGGTGTTCTCCGACCGCGAACTGGGCCAGGTCATCGCGATGGCGGTGACCATCAACGCGTGGAACCGCATCAACGTCGCCGCCCGCGTTCAGCCGCCCACGCGGTAATACGGTCGAGGGGTGCAGACCCGGTCCGGTGCAGAGATCCGCGTCGATGGTGACGTCGTCTACAAGCTGCATCGGCCGGGAACCGACCCGCGTCAGTTGACCAGGCGGTTGCGGGTCGCCGCGGCGTCGAAGGCCCTGCTCTCACCGCTGGAGGCGGAACCCGATGCCGTCGGCGGCCGGTGGCGCACTCAGTGGCCGTACGTGGAAACCGTTGTGCCGCAACCTGAACATCTGCCGTGGGCCGAGGCGGGTGGGCTGCTGGCGCGCTTGCACCGCGAGGAGCCGGTGGGGCGGATCCCGCCACACGGTTGGCCGCAGCGGTTACGCCGCGCGATGGATGAGTTGCGGGAGGATCGTGACGCCAGGGTGCTTCGCGCGGCGGCCGTTCTACCGGACGCGGCGTGGCGTGCGGGGTCTGCGGCACGGCCGTTGTCGGTAGTGCATGGCGATTTCCACCTGGGCCAGCTCGGTAGAAGGGATGTCGGGTCGCCGTGGCTTTTGATCGATGTCGACGATCTCGGGCTCGGCGACCCGGCGTGGGATCTGGCTCGGCCCGCGGGTTTCTGGGCGGCGGGCCTGATCCCCGATGACGATTGGGAAGCGTTCGTCGACACGTATCGCGATGCCGACGGTCCGGCACTGCCGGAGGGTGACCCCTGGCCGGTTCTCGAGCCATTCGCCAGGGCCGCGGTGGTGCAGGCCGCCGCCCACCATCGCGATGACGAGTTGCTGATGGCGGCCTGCATGCGGATGGCTAGCTCTGTTGGCTAGCTGGAGAAGAACAGCCGACCGAAGCCCTGCTTGCGGTAGTGCTTGTTGCCGCGATGACCCCAGCCGGGGCCGTAGTCGTAGCCGCCGTAGCCCTGCTGTCCGCCGTAACCCTGGTGCGGAGCCGGTGGTGGCGGCGGAGCGGACTGGACGAACCGGTTCTCCATCTGCGTCAGCGACTCGAGCTCACCGAAGTCGAGGAAGATGCCACGGCAGGTGTCGCATTGCTCCAGGTGGATGCCGTTGCGTTCGTAGGTCTTCATGATGCCGGCGCACTTGGGACACAGCAGCGTGGTGCCTGCACCAGGTGACGGCGGCGGCTTCGGAGGTTCGTATGGCGGGATGCTCATATCGCGATAACGCTAGAGCAACCTGGGAAGTGCCTGGGAGCTGTGGTCGATGTCTGCGCGTAGTCGGCAGCGACAGGTGATAGCGCTGCGCTCAGAATGGTGCTGGGTCGTGGTCGCTTGGGGGTCGTGGCCGGGTGGGGAAGTGCTTGAGGGCTTCGGCGTGGATGAGGTTTTGGTTGTGTCGGCGTTCGTCGGTGATGGCT
>JAIEPH010000006.1 GCA_019749805.1 Mycobacteriaceae bacterium
ACCCAAACCGGCACCATGAGTGTCAGCGATGTCCCAAGACATAAGTGTCAGCGATGTCCCGAGACACCACACGACCGCGAGGGTTGATGCGCGCGCCGAATTCGCAGGGTCAGGTCCGCGTCAGCTCCGCATACCGGCCAACGTGATGGTCCGTCGAACCGAACTCGAACTGGACTGCGGTCAACCGTTTGAAATAGTGGCCGATCGCCAGTTCCTCCGTCATCCCCATACCGCCGTGGAGCTGCACCGCCTGTTGGCCGATGAAGCGAGCCGCGCGCCCGATCGTGGCCTTGGCCGCCGATACCGCACGGGCGCGGACGTCGGGTTCGGCGTCGAGCTTGAGGACCGCGAGGTAGACGGCAGCGACGGCCTGCTCGAGTTCCATGTACATGTCGACCATCCGATGCTGCAGCGCCTGAAAGCTGCCGATCGGCTGTCCGAACTGATGGCGTTGCTTGGCGTATTCGACGGTATCCGCCAACACCTTTCGCATGCAGCCGACCGCTTCGGAGCAGACAGCCGCAGCACCTTCATCACGCGATGTGGCGATCGACGGCCACGCCCGACCTTCCTCGCCGAGCAGCGCGTCGCCAGGCACCGCCAGCCCGTCGAAGAGGATGTCGGCGGCGCGTCGGTCGTCGACGGTGCGATACGGGTGCATCTCGATAGCCGGGGGAGTGCCGTCCAGATCGACGACGAACAGTGAGATCCCGTTGCCGGTGCGGGCGGTCACAAGCAGATGAGTCGCCAACGGCGCGCTCATCGCGACGATCTTCGACCCCCGAAGAACCCACCCGTCGCCGTCGCGCTCTGCAATCGTGGACACGTCCTGCCAGTTCTCGCCCGACGATGCCTCGGCCGCCGCCAGCGCGACGACCGCATTGCCTTCCACGATCTTCTCGAGCAGCGACGTCGCGACGGGACCGCCCGCACGGTGCAGCAATCCGCCCCCGACCACGACGGTGTCCACGTAGGGCTCCACCACCAGAGCGTGCCCGAGCGCCTCAGCGATCACCATGATCTCGACCGGGCCGCCGCCGATGCCGCCGACATCCTCCGGCAGTGCCGCGCCGAGGATGCCGAGTTCATTGGCGAAACCACTCCAGATGTCGGGCTGCCAGCCAGCGCCCGTCTTCGCCGCGGCGCGGCTCTTCTCGAGGTCGTATCGGGTCGACAGGAACTTGCCGAGCCCGTCGCGCAGCAGTTCCTGTTCCTTGCTCAGGTTGAAATCCATGTGATGCCGCCTATCAAAGTCCGAGAGCCGCTTTGGCCAGGATGTTGCGCTGAATCTCGTTGCTGCCCGCGTAGATCGAGCCGGCGCGATCGTTGAGATAGCGCAGCGGCGCGACCGCCTGCCACTCGTCGCCGCTGATGTAATCGTCGGCGGGCGGCTCGTATTCGGTCACCGGGCCGCCCGGGCAGGTCGCGTGTGGTTGGTACACCCGTCCGCGTGGGCCGGCCGCTTCCATCGCGAGCTCGGTCAGCGCCTGACTCAGCTCGGTGGCGATCACCTTGAGCATCGACGACGCCACGCCCGGATTCTTGCCCTCGGCGACCGCGGCGAGCACTCGGTATTCGAGAATCTCCAGCACCTCGGTGCGGATCCTGGCGTCGGCGAGCTTGCGCGCGAAGGCGGGGTCGTCGAGCAGGTGCCCGCCGGCGGGACCGGGCTGATCGGCGGCGACGGAGGTAATCTCGTCGGCCATCACCTGCAGCGCCGGCGAGGACGCCCCGCCACCGCGCTCGAACTCCAACAGGTACTTGGCGACGGTCCAGCCGTCGTCGATCTTGCCGAGCACATTCGCTTTGGGCACCCGAACCTCGTCGAAGAAGACCTGGTTCTGCACCTCCTCACCGGAGGTCATGACGAGAGGGCGGATCTGGATGCCCGGCGTTGTCATGTCGATGAGCACGAACGTGATGCCCTGCTGCTTCTTCTGGGCCTTCGAGGTCCGCACCAACGCGAACATCCAGTTCGCCTCGCGAGCGTGGGTCGTCCAGATCTTGCTTCCCGTGCATATGAGGTCGTCGCCGTCGTCGACGGCGGCCATCGACAGCGCCGCCAAATCGGAGCCGGCTTCGGGTTCGGAATAGCCCTGGCAGAAGAACACCTCGCCGGTCAGGATGCGAGGCAAAAAGAAATCCTTCTGCTTGTCCGTGCCGAACTTGACCAGCGCGTGCGCGACCATGCGGATGC
This sequence comes from Mycobacteriaceae bacterium, assembly GCA_019749805.1. Classification (GTDB taxonomy): domain Bacteria; phylum Actinomycetota; class Actinomycetes; order Mycobacteriales; family Mycobacteriaceae; genus Mycobacterium. The sequence continues at coordinate 2,198 of JAIEPH010000006.1, forward strand.
CCATCGGAGACAGCGACGGCGCTCCGGCCAGCTGGGATTCTCTGCTGAAGATGTAGTGCTGGGTCAGGGTCCAGTCGCAGCCGCCATGCTCGACGGGCCACGCTGGTGCCGCCCAACCGCGTCCATGGAGGATGCGCTGCCACTCCATGCTCGCTTCGTGATCGGCGTAGACGCTCGTCATGAGGCGACCGGCGCGGCGCAGTTCCGGTGTCAGCTTGTCGTCGAGAAATTCGCGTACTTCGTCGCGAAAAGCCACATCGGCCGACGACCACGTGAGGTCCATGGTTGATCCCCTGTCTGCAGGACGCTACGGACAGAGTAAACCTAGTTAGTTAAGTGGGATGCAAGCGGTGGTGCGCTTCAGGGCGACATGAAGTGCGTGGTGGCGCGGTAGACCTTGGCCTTGTACATCGCGGCGTCGGCGTCGCGCAGAATCTCCGCCGCGTCACGCGAATCCTCAGGAGCCACCTGCGTCACGCCGATACTCGCGGTGAGGCTGCACGCGATGCCGGCGACATCCAACGGTGCGCCGAGGGCGGCATGCAGTCGCTCGGCCAGGCGTTCCAGCGCGGAGTAGTCGGGGTTGCCGAAAAGCAGTGCGACGAACTCGTCTCCGCCGTGCCGGGCGATCAAGTCCTCGGCGCGCAGGGTGGCTCGCAACCGCTGCGCCGCGGTCTTGATCACGGCGTCGCCAGCGTAATGGCCGAACGCATCGTTGACGGTTTTGATGTTGTCGAGATCGATGAACATCACCGCCGCCAGCGTGGGTGGGTCGGCCTGCAGCGCCTGGGTCGCCTGCGCCTCGGCGTATGCGCGGTTCGGGAGCCCGGTCAGTGAGTCGTGATGAGCTTGGTGTTTGAGCTGAAGTTGCGCATCGCGCTGGTCGGTGACATCGGTGAACGACGCGAGCAGCGCCTGCCGGCCGGTCTCGGCCGGGTCGAGTAGGCGGGAGCTGACGGACAGCCAGCGACGCGCGCCGTCCGGCCGGTCGAAGCCGACGACTACGTGCCGGGGCACGACACCGGTGGTCAGTGAGCTCACGAAGAACGGGTGCCAGTCTTCGAGCTTGTTGCCGTCGGCGTCATACAGCGGGAATGCCTTCGAGAGGTCTGCGTAATGGGGCAGTTTGCCGCTGAACGGCAGGCCGAGGATGCGGCGCGCGGCGGGGTTGATCCACTCCGGCTGGCCGTCCGCGTCGAGCACAACCACGCCTTCGACGAGTGAGTCCACGACGGTCTGAAATCTGCGCTCGGCTCGTCGCAGGGCCGTCTGGTCCGAGCAGACGAGGACGTAACCGTCGTCCATCGTCGCGGCTGCGACCCGAACGATGAGCGCCGTGCCGTCCGCCGAGTAGTGAATCGAGTGCTCGACGCCTCCGTCGGCGACGATTGCGGCGGGATCGACGGCGGCGCCGACCGCCTCGGTGATGGGGAGGTCCAGGGCGTCCGTGGCTGACCTGCCGTAAATGGCTTCGGCCGCAGGATTCCAGGTGGTGATCGCCCCAGCTAACGTTGTCGCGATGATTGCGTCCGTGGCGTGAGTTACGAGTGCGGCCTGATATCGCAGGGTGGCCTCGGCGGCCTTCTCGATCGTGAGGTCGCGGAAGATCACCTGGTAGGCAGGTTTGCCGTCCCAGCTCGTCAGCACCGATACCACCTCGGCGTCCACCGGGCTGCCGTCCAGGCGCAGCATCACCGCTTCCGCGGCCGGCGTGCTGTCACCCTCCCGGTGCAGTGAGGCAATGCGGCCGAGCATCGGTGCGATGGAGTCGGGATGAACGAAATCCGTGATCATGCGCCCCACGAGGTCATCCGCGCTCTTGGCGGCGATCCCCCTGAGACCGGCGGGATTCACGTAGACCACACGCCCTTCGGCGTGGACACACATGGGGTCGGGGCTGTGTTCCAACAGCCGTCGGAATCGCTCTTCTACCGGATCGAGCGGTAGAGACGACGCGTCGTTTCTGCCCACGTCGTCGTCACCGGCCGTCATCGACGGCTCCTCGATCCCAGTTAGCTGGTGGATCACGCAGCTTAACCGTGTGCGTCGTCACTGCACCCACTGTCCCATGTGTGACATTTTGCCTGGTCAACTCCGGCGGAATAGGCGTTAATTGAATGGGAACTTTCTCAGCAATGGGCAAATAGAAAGGCAATAAATCATGGTAGGACCGATGACCATTACCGGGCTCGGTGCAGTAACGGGCTATGGCTGGGGCGCGGAGCCGCTGTGGACCGGACTGCTCAGCGGCAAGCCCGCCGCAAAATTGGTCGGTGGCTTCGGTTCGAGCGGCGATGAGGATGCGTGGGTGGCGAAGATCGCCGACGAGGGTAATCCGCTCGACGGGCTCACCAGGTTTTCACGTGCCATGCGTGGGGCCGCTCGCGAAGCCGTGACCGACGCATTCGAGCGGGGCTGGGTGCCCGGCCGCAGGGTTGGGCTGCTGCACGCCGTCGTGATCTCCGAGGTCGAGGGGTGGCGCGACTTCTACCTCAAGGATTCGGCCCATCGCAGAATTCGCGACTACCTCACCCTGATGCCGTCCACGCCGGTGTCGATGCTGATGCAGGAATACGACTTCCACGGGCCCGCGATGAACGTCTCGGCGATGTGCTCGTCGGGCAACGCCGGGTTGATCACCGCGAAGATGTGGCTGGACAGCGGCTTCGTCGACGACGTGGTGTTCGTATCCACGGACCTGTCGCTGACGCCGGAGAACGTGGAACATTTCGTACGCCTCGGCGTCGGCGTCGTCGACGTCGAACCGCTCGACGCATGCCGCCCGTTCCAGGAGGGCAGCCGAGGGTTTCCGGCGGGCGAAGCCGCGGTTTCCTTCGTCCTGTCCACAGGCGCCGAGCGGCCCTACGCACAAATGCTCGGTGGCGACATGTCCCACGACGCTCACCACCTGACGTCGGTAGACCCCGCCCGTACGTACATCGATCAGTGTGTCCGTAACGCGCTGAGTGCGGCGAACACGTCGACCGACGAGATCTCCTATCTCAACGCTCACGGACCCGGCACCCAGCAATGTGACACCGCAGAGGCTGGAATCGTCGACGAGGTGCTGCACGGCACGCCGGACATCTACTCCATCAAACAGATGGTCGGGCACTGCCAGGGCGCCGCAGCGGCCGTCGAGCTCGCCGCGGCCGCACTCGGCTATGAGCACGGAACCGTTCCTGCGCCGCCGACCGTGGCTCCCGGTCACCCGCGACTGCTGGATGGGCCCACGCCTCTGAAACCCGGTGCGCTGACGCTGAAAACGTCGCTGGGCATGGGCGGACACAACTCGGCGGTGATACTCGCACCGGCCGCCTGATTAGTTTCCGAATCAACTTTGTGACCCCCTGATTGCCCGTAGGCTGCGGCTCCACTGTTACGGCAACCGGGGCCATCCACGGGTACACCGTGGCCTTTCACATCGCGGGTGTGCTGTTCCTCGTCGGCGCGATTCTGACGGGGATCATCTTGCGAAGCGGACGATTGATCAACAATGACCCAATTCATATCTGAGCGCTGTTCTGGCAAGCGGCTGATCGTGTCCCCGGTCGGTCGGTGGACTGGCACTTTCACTGAGCCCAAACAATCAAGCAACGAGATGAAATTGTTCCAGGTCAGGATGAAGGTGACATGCCCGTTAACTTCGTCAGCTACTGCCCCCGCGACCATTTGCCAGGCGTTAACATTGGTCGATGCCGAGGTCCGCGTGCCATCCATGAGGGGTGACCGGTGATGACCGCTGGCGGGCGCAAAGAACGCAGCCGCGATCATTACTATTGGCTGACAGCGTTTCTCGCGGCTCGCGGAGCGCAAACGACGACGTGTCGGGCAATTGCAGCGTTCATAGCTTTCTGCGGGGCCATTCCGGTGGCGTTGGCATTTGGCTCCCCCAGCGCGTCCGGCGCTTGGGACCGATGGGTGGCGGTGGTCGGCGGGGCGGCCGCTTTCGCGATGGCCGCATCCTGGCTGCGGAGTCGTTGGCCCACTCGGATCGCATCGGAAGTGTGTGTCGTCGTCGGGTCCCTTTACATTGCGATCGCCACCCTGATTCAAGGCGACCCTGTTGTCGGGCTTTTGGGATCGACAGCGTTCGCAATCGTGGGCGGATTCACCGCACTGTTCCATTCGATGCGGTTGCTGATCTTCATGTGGTTGGTCGGCGGCGCGACAATCGTGATTCTGGCGGTGCGGATAGCCGAGACCTATCCTGCGTTGGCGGTCTGCGGCGCACTTCTTGTCGCACTGGTGAATGCCTTTGTGGTGTTCGCTTGTCGGACGCTGCTGCGGTCGATCAACAGTGAGTCGATGTTCGACGATGTCGAACCACTGACCAGCCTGCTGACCCGGGATGCCTTCTCCGAGAAGGTCGCGACGCTCATGAGTTCGCGAGCCCGCGGCGATGACCGGTACCTCGCGGTGGCCGTGGTGAATCTCGACAGCTTCTCGCTCCTACAGGACATGGCCGGCGTCGTGGCGGCCAATCGGGCGCGAGTGGCCATCGGCCAGCAGTTGCGCGAAACGGTCCGCCGCGTCGCTGTGCTCGCCCACGTAGCCGATGCGGAGTTCTTCATCGCCGACATCCTCACCAGCGACGATCCATCGCCCTTCGTGGAGCGGGTGCGGGCGACGATCGCAACGTCGCCCAGTCGACTGACCGCCAGCATCGGCGTGGTGAGCACCCCGCTGAGCCCGCTGGCGGGTCACCCTCCGTACGACGTCCTCGACGAACTCCTCGCCATCGCCACCACGGCGATGCGTGAAGCCCGCCGCGAAGGCGGAAATCGGGTACGACAGGTCCTTTCGCCCGCGCTGGCAGTCCTGGATCGCCCCTCCGGTGGCGCCTGGGAATCCGAAGAATCGGCCTGACAAGCTCTTTCCCGTCGCCCGTTGGTCGCGGTTTCTCGGCGACGTCGGCTGCCCGATCATCGAGCGGGACGTGGTGCGGGTCGATGATCGCCAGGATGTGCACGATCTGGTGCGGCTCGGCTCGAATGTGGAACGCCTCGTATTGTCGCCGCCGGCGTTGTGGCACTGTGAGGACCGGATCATTCGATACGGCAACCAGACAGTGGCATTTCAAAGGAGCGGCAGTGAAAACCTTCAGTGGGCTTGATGAGTTGATCGCGGCACAAGGCAGCCAGCTCGGTCCGACGGAGTGGCTCGAGGTCACGCAGGATCGCGTCAACACATTCGCGGACGCCACCGATGATCATCAGTGGATCCATGTCAACCCCGAACGCGCGGCCGACGGCCCGTTCGGCGGAACGATCGCTCATGGATTGCTGACGCTGTCACTGATTCCGCATTTCTCCCACCAGCTGTACACGGTCGAGAACATCACGATGGCAATCAACTACGGCTACAACAAGGTTCGCTTCATCACGCCGGTCAAGGTAGGCGCCAAGATCCGGGCGCGCGCAGAGCTCACGAAGGTCGATCAGCTCGACGGGGGTGCGCAGGCGACGATGACGACGACCGTGGAGATCGAGGGCTCGGAAAAGCCTGCCGCCGTGGCGGAATCGATCGTCCGCTTCCTGGCGTAGTCCCGGGCTTCGCGTCGGCCCCAGATCGCCACGCATCAGAACTGCGTCGAACCCTGGTCGACCGATATCACCTGGGCTGTCACCATTTTCGACTCGTCGCTGGCCAACCAGCAGACGGCATCGGCAACGTCTTCGGGCTGAGCCACCCAGGTCGGCAGGAACGGCGTCAGCACGTTCAACAGCGCGTGGTTGCCGACGACTTCCGCCGCCTTGGCGATCGCGTCAACCATCTCAGGGGAACCCATCTCCGTGACGACGGGGCCCGGGTGCACGCTGTTGACGCGGATCGAATGCGTGCCGAGTTCGGCGGCAAATGCCCGGGCCATCCCGGTGACAGCGTGCTTGCTGGCGGTGTAGTGAATCATGAACGGCTGGAACTTGACTCCGGCAGCAGAGCTGATCAGGATGATCGACCCGCCGCGGCCACCGTCGACGATGTGCTGCGCGCCCGCCATCACGGTGTTCCAGGTGCCGGTGAGGTTGATGTCGATGACGTCTCGCCACTCCTCGGGAGTGATGGCGTTCCAAGCGTGCGGTGCGGTGATGCCGGCGTTGGCGACGATGATGTCGAGCCTGCCGAACTCGGCGACGCCGTCGTCGACGACCTTGCGCAGCCCGTCATGGTCGCGAGTGTCGACCGCGGCCGATAGGACGCGGCCCCCGGCGGCCTCGACCAACCGCACCGTCTCCTTGAGGTCCTCCGGTGTCGCCGACGGATAGGGCGCACATGCGGGCAGCGGGCCGGCGATGTCGACGGCGATGACGTCGGCGCCTTCCGTGGCCATCCGGACCGCATGTGCGCGGCCCTGGCCACGCGCTGCTCCGGTGATGAATGCCACCCTGCCGGTGAGTCGGTCGTTCACTTGCTGTCCCTTTGTGCTGTTTTGACGAGGTTCGCCCCGATGATGAGCCGCTGGATCTCGCTGGTGCCCTCGTAGAGCCGCAGCAGGCGAACGTCGCGGTAGATGCGTTCGACGGGCACTTCGCGCATGTAGCCGCTTCCGCCGTGGATCTGGACCGCGAGATCGGCTACCTGGCCGACCATTTCGGTGCAGAACAGCTTCGCCGCGGACGGCGCGATCCGACGATCTTCTCCGCTGACCCACGCCCGTGCGGTCTCCCGCACCAGTGCTCGGCCGGCCAACACGCCGGTTTGTTGATCGGCGATCATTGCCTGCACGAGCTGGAAGTTGCCGATCGGTGTGCCGCCCTGGGTGGCCGTCGCCGCGTAGGCGACGGACTCGTCGAGGGCGCGCTGCGCGGTGCCCACGGCCAGCGCGGCGATGTGGACGCGGCCACGGGCCAACGAGATCATGGCGGCCCGGTAACCGATGTCCTCACTGCCGCCGATGAGCGCGGCGGCGGACACGCGAACGTCGTCGAAGCTGACGTCCGACGTCCATGCGCCTTCCTGACCCATCTTGGTGTCCTTGGTGCCGACGACCACGCCGGGCGCGTCGGCGGGCACGAGGAACACTGCGATGCCCGCGCCGTCGTCGTCGGCCGGGCGGGTGCGCGCAAACACGATGAACAGGTTCGCGGTTGGTGCGTTGGTGATGAAACGCTTCTGGCCGTTGATGATCCAGTCCGTGTTGTCTCCTGAGCCGTCGCGGACCGCCTTCGTCCGGAGGCCGGACGGATTCGAACCGGCGCCTGGTTCGGTCAGCGCAAATGACGCGACGACGTCGCCGGTGGCCATCGACTCGAGCCAACGCGCCTTCTGTTCGTCGGTGCCGAACCCGACGAGAACCTGCCCGGCGATGCCGTTGTTGGTGCCGAACATCGACCGCAGAGCCAGCGAGGTGTAGCCCAGCTCCATCGCGAGTTCGACGTCCTGCGCGAGGTTCAGACCGAGCCCACCCCACTCCTGCGGAATCGCGTAGCCGAACAATCCCATCTTCTTGGCGTGGTCGCGCAAGTCGTCGGGCACGCGGTCGTCGGTCAGGATCTCCTGCTCGCGCGGAACGACGGCAGTGCGTACGAAGGTGCGTGTCTGCGCCAGGATCTCCTGGAAGTCCTCGTCACTGACTTCGGACGTCGTCATCGGCAGATCCTCCTCTTCGGCAAGTGCCCCGCGGCCGCGGAAATCATATATGAAATATGATGTCGGTCTGAGCGGGCCCCTGCTGGGCCCCACCAGCTGAAGAGGGGTGATCAGGTGTCGTTGCTGACCGGTCAGACCGCCGTCGTCACCGGAGGCGCGCAGGGCCTCGGGTACGCGATCGCGGAGCAGTTCATCGCCGAGGGTGCGCGTGTCGTGCTCGGCGATCTGGACCTCGGCGCCACCGAGGCCGCGGCGAAACAACTCGGGGGAGAGCAACATGCGCTCGCCGTCCGCTGCGATGTGACGAAGGCCGATGAGATGGATGCGCTCGTCGCCGCCGCCACCGAACGGTTCGGTGGCCTGGACATCATGGTCAACAACGCCGGGATCACGCGCGATGCGACGCTTCGCAAGATGACCGAGGAGCAGTTCGACCAGGTGATCGCCGTCCACCTGAAAGGCACGTGGAACGGCACCAAGGCGGCGGCGGCGATCATGCGCGAGAACAAGCGCGGCGCGATCGTCAACATGTCGTCCATCTCGGGCAAGGTCGGTTTGATCGGCCAGACCAACTACTCGGCGGCCAAGGCGGGCATCGTCGGTATGACGAAAGCGGCCGCCAAGGAGCTGGCCCACCTCGGGGTGCGGGTCAACGCGATCCAGCCGGGGCTCATCAGGTCCGCGATGACCGAGGCCATGCCCCAACATATTTGGGACCAGAAGCTGGCGGAGGTACCGATGGGCCGCGCCGGCGAACCCGCCGAGGTAGCCAAGGTCGCGCTGTTTCTCGCCAGCGATCTGTCCTCGTACATGACCGGCACCGTCCTCGAGGTCACAGGTGGGAGGCACGTATGAGTCGAGACGCTGTGATCTGCGAGCCAGTTCGTACGCCGATCGGCCGCTACGGCGGGATGTTCAAATCGCTGACCGCGGTTGACCTCGGTGTCACGGCGCTCACCGGGCTGCTCGAACGCACCGGGATCGATCCCGCCGCAGTGCAAGACGTCATCCTCGGGCACTGCTATCCGAGCAGCGAGGCGCCCGCGATCGGCCGCGTGGTCGCGCTGGATGCCGGTCTGCCGGTGACGGTGCCGGGTATGCAGGTCGACCGCAGATGCGGCTCGGGTTTGCAGGCGGTGATCCAGGCGTGCCTGCAGGTTGCCAACGGCGATAACGACCTCGTCGTCGCGGGCGGTGCCGAGAGCATGAGCAATGTCACCTTCTATTCGACCGACATGCGTTGGGGCGGAGCCCGATCCGGTGTCCAGGTGCACGACGCGCTGGCACGCGGACGTACCACCGCCGGCGGCAAGCACTACCCGGTCCACGGCGGCATGCTGGAGACCGCGGAGAACCTCCGCAAGCAGTACTCGATCTCCCGGCAGGAGCAGGACGAGCTCGCGGTGACATCGCACCGGCGGGCGGTCGCCGCGCAGAAAGACGGGATCTTCGCCGAGGAGATCATCCCCGTCACCGTCTCGACCCGTCAGGGTGAGGAAGTGATCGACATCGACGAGCACCCCCGCGCCGACACCACGGTGGAGTCACTGGCGAAGCTGAAACCTGTTCTGCTGAAAAGTGATCCCGATGCAACCGTCACGGCGGGCAATGCCAGCGGACAGAACGACGCGGCATCGATGTGTATCGTGACCACGCCCGAGAAGGCCGCCGAGCTCGGACTGACGCCGCTGGTGCGAATGGTGTCGTGGGGATCGGCGGGAGTGCCCCCCAACATCATGGGCATCGGGCCCGTCCCAGCGACCGAAGTGGCGCTCGCCAAGGCGGGGCTGTCGCTCAGCGATATCGACCTGATCGAACTCAACGAGGCGTTCGCTGCACAGGCGCTCGCGGTGATGCGGGCGTGGGAATTCACCGCCGCTGATCACGACCGGACGAACATCCACGGTTCGGGTATCTCGCTGGGCCACCCGGTCGGTGCGACCGGCGGACGAATGCTGGCGACACTCGCACGCGAGTTGAACCGCCGCGGGGCGCGGTTCGGGTTGGAAACGATGTGCATCGGCGGCGGACAGGGTCTGGCCGCGGTTTTCGAGAGGGTGGGCGCATGACCAAGCTTGCTCAGACGCTGGGCCTGACCGAATTCCAGACTGAGATCGTCGCCACCGTACGGCAATTCGTCGACAAGGAGATCATTCCCGCCGCGCAGGCACTCGAGCACGCAGACACCTACCCGCAGGCCATCGTGGACCAGATGCGGGAGATGGGGCTGTTCGGGTTGATGATTCCCGAGGAGTACGGCGGGCTCGGTGAGTCGCTGCTGACCTACGCGTTGTGCGTCGAGGAGCTTGCCCGCGGCTGGATGAGTGTCTCCGGCGTCATCAACACCCACTTCATCGTGGCGTACATGATCCGCCAGCACGGCACCGATGCGCAGAAGCAGCACTACCTGCCGCGGATGGCCACCGGCGAATCCCGCGGCGCGTTCTCGATGTCCGAACCCGAGCTCGGGTCCGATGTCGCAGCGATCCGCACCCGGGGCAACCGCAACGACGACGGCACGTACACGATCGACGGTCAGAAGATGTGGCTGACCAACGGCGGTAGCTCCACTCTGGTGGCGGCACTGGTGCGCACCGATGAGGGAGCGGACAAACCGCACCGCAACCTGACCGCGTTCCTAGTCGAAAAGCCGACGGGCTTCGGCGAAGTCGCTCCGGGACTGACGATTCCGGGAAAGATCGACAAGCTGGGCTACAAGGGGATCGACACCACCGAGCTGATCTTCGACGGGTACGTCGCGCAGGCGGGCGACATCCTCGGTGAAGCCCCCGGGCAGGGTTTCTTCCAGATGATGGACGGCATCGAGGTGGGCCGTGTCAACGTGTCTGCCAGGGCGTGCGGGGTGGGGATCCGCGCGTTCGAGCTCGCCGTCAAGTACGCGCAGCAGCGGCAGACGTTCGGCAAGCCGATCGCAGAACACCAGGCCATCGCGTTCCAGTTGGCCGAGATGGCGACCAAGGTCGAGGCGGCGCACCTGATGATGGTCAACGCCGCGAGGCTGAAGGATTCCGGCGAACGCAACGACGTCGCGGCGGGAATGGCGAAATACCTTGCGAGCGAGTTCTGCTCGGAAGTCACCCAGCAGAGCTTCCGGATCCACGGCGGCTACGGCTACTCCAAGGAATACGAGATCGAGCGCCTGATGCGCGACGCGCCATTTCTGCTGATCGGCGAGGGGACCAGCGAAATCCAGAAGAACATCATCAGCAAGCGACTGCTCGCCGACTATCGGATCTGATCCGTGTCCGTTCCCGAGGTTCCCCACGCGCTGGCCAGGACTCAACTGGCCGAAGACGTCGCGCGCATCGTGCGTAAGCGGATCTTCGACGGTACCTATGCCGCAGGGACCTACGTGCGACTGGACCAACTTGCGGCGGATCTCGGCGTCAGTGTCACCCCGGTGCGCGAGGCGCTGTTCGAATTGAAGGCCGAGGGCCTACTAGCCCAACAGCCGCACCGCGGCTTCGTGGTGCTGCCGGTGACCGGTCGGGACCTCACCGACGTGTCCGACGTGCAGGCCTATATCGGGGGTGAACTCGCCGCGCGGGCAGCAACCAACATCACCGACGACCAATTACGTGCACTTCAGCTGGTCCAGTCCGATCTGGAAGACGCGTACGCCGCCGATGACGACGAACGCGCGGTGCGGCTCAACCACGAGTTCCATCGTGCGATCAACGTCGCCTCGGATTCACCGAAACTCGCCCAGCTGATGTCGCAGATCACCCGCTACGCGCCCGAATCGGTGTTCCCGATCATCGCGGGCTGGCCGGAGAAGTCGAACAAGCACCATCGCCGGTTGCTGGTCGCGTTGGAGAAGCGCGACGAGAACCTCGCTCGCACAGCGATGTCCGAGCATCTGGCGGCCGGGGCCAAGCCGCTGATCGAGCACCTCACGTCGCGCGGTGTGGTCCGGTAGCCTCGCGCAGTAGCTCGCGCAGTTGGGGCACATCGACCTTGCCCGTCGCCTTGCGGGGAACCGCGTCGTCGGAGTCGACGGCCAGCCACACCGAGGGAACCTTGAAGGCGCTCAGCCGCTGGCGCGCTGCGTCACGGAGTGCTTCGGCAGCCAGTCGGGAGATCACGACCGCGCCGACGGCGCCGTCTACCTCCGTGACGAACGCTCCGCCCACCCCGTCGATCGTGCGCAGCGCATCCTCGACCTCGCTGGGGTACACGGTCGCGCCGCTGACCTTGAACATGTCGTCGGAGCGACCGTGGTAGAACATGAAGCCGGCGTCGTCGAGGTGCCCGAGATCGCCGGTGGGGTAGAAGCCGTCAGCGGTGAACAGCTCATGGTGACTGCGGCGACAGATGCCTCGCATCATGTGAGGTCCGCGGAGCTGGATCATCCCGATAGTGCCGCGGGGGACGGGCGTGCCGTCGTCCGGGTCGACGATCCGAACCTCCATGCCGTCGAACGGTTTTCCGCAGCTGCCCCACGCCGATCGCGGCATGTCGGTATCGGCGGGATAGCCGCAGTATGGGCCGAACGATTCGGTCATCCCGAACAGCTTCGCCCTGGCGCCGGGTTCGGCTCGCTGATCGGCGGGTAGCAACGCCTCGAGGCTACCGGGACGCAGCGACGACAGATCGGCTGCCACTGCATCAGTATGGCGTGCCAGCGCCGCTGCTTGATCCGGCCACCCGCGGAACAAGGTGACGCGTTCGCGCTCGAGCAGCCGCAACGTGGTCTCGGGCCGGGGGATCTGCTCGGTTACCAGCGTGGCGCCGGCGAGCAGTGCCGACAGCACACCACTGCCGAATCCGCCGACCCAGAAGAAGGGCATCGGGAGATACAGCCTGGTGTCGGCATCGATGCAGCGGGCCGCCAGGCCTGATCGCACCGCGCCCAGCGCGTTGCCGTGCGAGTGGATGACACCTTTGGGTGGGCCACTGCTGCCTGATGTGAACATTATCGCCAGTGTGTCGCTGGGCGTGACGGTTTCGGCGACCGCATCAACAGGTGCATTGTCGGTGGGGCGTGGAAGCCGGTCGGCCGTCCATACCTTGCGGAGTGCGGGGAGATCCACCCGATACGGCTCGAGGTCGTCGAGGTAACGGTGGCCGCGGAATTCTTTCACGGTGATCAGGCACTGGACGGAGGCCGCGCGCAGCGCGGCGGCGAGCTCGGGCGGTTGCAGCAGCGTGCTCAGCGGCACCAGCACCGCGCCGATTCGGGTGAGTGCCACAGCGATCTGCACCCACTGTGCACAGTTCGGCATGATCAGCCCCACCCGTGCGCCCTTGGCGACACCGGTGGCGATGAACGCGGCGGCCAGGTCCCGGCTTGTGGCGTCGAGTTCGGCGTACGTGAGCCGGGCATCGGGGTCGATGACCATCGGCTTGCCCGCGTGGTCGGCGGCTCGAAGTCGCACCAGCTGGTCAATCGTGTCAGGCATCGAACACCTTTGTGAGACGGGGCATGTCGATTTTTCCGCTGGACATCACCGGAATCTCTGCGGCGGGCACCGCAGCGAAGCGCCTCGGAATCTTGTACGACGACAGCTCGCTCTTCAGGCTTTCACGCAGCTCGTCCTCGTCGAATTCGGCACCTTCGTCCAGCGCAACGACCGCGGCCACGACCTGTCCGCGCTCCGGATCGGGTAGTCCGACGACGTGCGCCGCGAATCCGGCGACCTTGGCGATCGCCTTTTCCACCTCGGCGGGCGCGACGTTGGCGCCCGCGGTCTTGATCATTGCGCCGCGTCGGCCGATGAAGTACACGAAGCCGTCGGCATCGGTGCGGACGAGATCGCCTGTGTGGAACCAGCCGTCGGCGTCGAAGCACTCTTCACGGCTGAGCTTGTAATAGCGTTGCATCATGAATGGCCCGCGGACGCACAGTTCGCCCATCTCCCCGGCATCGACAGGTTCGCCGGTGTCGTCGACGACTTTGGTGCCGAATCCCGGTGCCGGCCGGCCGAACGACCCACGCCGATGTTCGGGCTGGTCGAATTCGTCCTCGCTGAGCGTGATGACGCTTCCGGTCTCGGTCATCCCGAGCATCGTGTGCCGCAGCTCGGGGTCCGCCGGCCGCACATCGGGGGCCATGATCGGGTACAGGTTGCCGCGGCGCATGGACGACAGATCTCGCGTCGGGAGGCTGGGATGACTGGCCAGCGCGGTGATTCCGCCCACGAAACCATTGGTAATGGTGGGTTTTTCGGCTTCTAGCAAGTCGAGGGTTTCGCCCGGGTCGAGGGCGTTGGAGCACACGAGCGTGGCGCCGGCGAGCATTACGGCCAGAATCGAGAATGCGATGCCACCGATCCAGAAGAACGGTGAGTTGCAGAACAATTTGTCTGTCGCGCCCAACCCGCGTATCTCGTTGAGCACCCGTTGATGGTCGAGCAGCGACGCATGCGTGTGCATGACACCCTTCGGTGCGCTCGTCGAACCCGACGTGTAGACGACTGCCAGCGTGTCCGAGGCGTCGACGTCGTCCTCCATCGCCTCCAGCAGTTCCGAGTCGACGGCCACTGGCGGCGCGGAATCGAAGAACGTGTGCTGTAGCAGCGGCATACCGGCCCGATCGATCTGGGCCAATCTCTCGCGGTAGTCGTGACCGCGGTATGAAGCAGTGGCGAGCAGGATCTGGACGTCGGCGTGGGCGAGCTGCGTCGCCATCTCGGGAGCGGTGGCGAACGTCGAGAAGGGGATCACGACGGCGCCGATGCGGGCTGCGGCCAGCATTGCCACGATGAAGTCCGGCCCGTTCGGGTACAGCACTCCGACGTGAGTGCCCTTACCTGCGCCGAGCGTGATCAGCCCGCATGCCAACTTCGTCGAGCGGTGATGGGCCTCGGCGTAGCTGAGTCGGTCGCTGTCGCATATCAGCAGCGGATGGTCGCCCCGGCGGCGCACTTGTTCGCGCAGCACTGCGGCGACGGTGTTGTCAGGCATGGTCGACGGCGTCGAAGTGTCCGCGGACGGCGGTCAGGTCGGCCTTGCCCGACGGTGTTCTGGGGATCTGTTCGACGATCGCGATGTCGGTGGGAATCTCGTAGCGTGCCAACCGCGTTCGCAGGTGGTCCAGTAGCGTCGCCACCCCGACAGTCTCGCGCAGTTCGACCATCGCCACCGGTGTCTCGCCGAGCCGCTGATCGGGTAGTCCGACCACCGCCGCACCCTGCACGGCCGGATGGCTCTCCAACGCGGTGCGCACGTCATCGGGCATCACCTTGAAGCCGCCGCGGATGATCGCCTGGTCGGCGCGGCCGAGGATCCACAGAAACCCGTCCGCGTCGATGCGTGCCATGTCCGTGGTCCGCATCCAGTCTCCGGTCGGCCCGAGCTGACCGGGCCGCACCTCGAGCAGCCCTGGCTGATTGTCGGTGACAGGCGTGCCGTTGTCGTCGACGACACGCAGTTGTGCGCCGAGCGTGGCCCTGCCGACGCTGCCACGCTTGGTGTCCCAGTACTTTTGGTAGTCACGTAGTGACCAGCCGGCGACCCCCCCGCCGAACTCCGTTGCGGCGTAGGACGTCAGGACCGGAATGCCGAACTTATCGGTGAACGCGTCGGCATCCTCTGCGGACAACGGCGCGGTACCCGAGGTGACCGCGCGGATGCTGTGCAGGTCGTCGCGGGTCAAGTCGGAATGAAGCACGGTGCGTAGGGCCGCGGGAACCAGCGATACCGCCTGCGGGCGGTGTCGGCGGACCGCATCGACCCACCGGTCGAGCTCGAAGCGATCCAGCAGTGCGAATGACCGTGCTTCGCACACGCATTGGAGTACTCGGAACACGCCGCCGATGTGCACCAGCGGGGCATTGACGATAGCCACGCCGCGTCGCGGTTCGGTCGGTGAGGGCGCGGCGTCGAAGTCGGTGCCGATCACGCTGCGGGCCAGCATGTCGTAGGTGAGATCGATGCGCTTCGGCGGACCCGTCGTGCCACTGGTCAGCATCCGTACCGCGACGCCGGCGCGGCCGGCATCGCCGGCCGGCTCGTCCGCCGCGGTCACGGCAGGCGCGTCCGTGAGCCCGGCGATCGCCACGGCCGTGGTGTGCGTCGCCGGTGCGACCAGCGTCGACAGATCTTTGTCCGTACCGATGATCATTGGGAGGCGCAGTGATGCGACGTCAGCTCGGATGCGATCGTCGCCGCGCGCGGGATTGATGACCACGACGGTCCCGCCGCCCGTCAGCACGCCGAGGAACGCGGCGACGTGAGAAGCTGTGTTACGCAATAGGATTCCGACCTGACGCCCGGCGTCATCGAGCGCCTCGATGCGACGCGCCAACGTGGCGATCTCACCCCACGTCAGCCATTCGGCGTCGTACTCGATCGCGGGACCCTCAGGCCGCAGATCCAGTACATCGCTGATGCGCCGGCTGAGCGGATGTGCGGCCATCAGCGCAGCCTCGGTGTGAATGTGTCGTCGGGAGAGCGGTCGGCGAGTTCGGCCTGCCCGAGGGGGTTTCCCAACCTCGTGTAGATCAGGTTCTGTTCCATGGCGGCGCGGTAGGGCTTGTCCAGAGATTCCCAGATGGCTTTCACCGTGCCCTGGGTTGCTGTCGGAGGCTTGGCCGCGATCGCGGACGCGATCTGGTGGGCGCGGGCCCACAGCTGGTCGGTGGAGACGACCTCGGACACCAGACCGATCCGCAGCGCGGTGCCGGCGCTAACACGTTCGTCGTTGCCCATCAGCGCGATTCGCAGTGCTTCACCCAAACCGACGCGGCGCATCAGGCCGATCGGTTCCAGAGCGCACACCAGACCCGCGCTGACATGCGAATCGAAGAACGTCGCGTCGTCACTGCAGATGACGACGTCGGATTCGTTGACGAAATAAAACGCGCCCGCGGTGCACATGCCTTGCACCGCGCATACGACGGGCTTCCACATCTTCTGCCACTTGGGGCTGAGGTATTCGCCCGGATCTTCGTGATTCCACACGTTCTCCGGTTGACCATAGGGGGATTTGATGTCCAGACCTGCGGAGAATGCCCGATCGCCCGCCGCGCGTACCACCACGGCATGGACCGTGTCGTCGAGCTTGACGATCCGCCATGCCTGGGCCATTTCGTCACACATCGCCCTGTTGAACGCGTTGAGCGAGTCCGGCCGGTTCAGCGTGATCGTTGCGACATGTGCGGTGGCGTCCACGTCGAGCAGGATCGTCTCGAACCTGTTCGGGGTCATCGGCATTGCCAGATCGGCGCGCGTTTCTCCGTGAATGCTCTGGGTCCCTCTAGCGAATCCGCTGTGTGCAGATTGCGCTCTCGAAAGGCTTCCGCGAGAATCTCCGCCTCGTTGAGCGGCAGGTCCAGTGTCTTGTGAATGGCCAACCGGGTGCCCCGGACAGCCAAAGGGGCATTCGAGTTCACCATGTCGGCGATCTCGTGCGCGCGTTCGAGAAGACGGTCGTGGTCGACGATCTCGGAGATCATTCCGAGGTCGTACGCGCGCTGGGCATCCATTCGTTCGTGCTTACCTGTCAGCGCCATGCGCAGCGCGATGTTGCGGGGCAGTACGCGGGCAAGCCGCACCATCTCACGTCCGGCCACCAGGCCGATACTGACGTGCGGGTCGAAGAATGTCGCCGTGTCCGAGGCGATGACAATGTCGCCCGTCGTGACCCAGTCCAGGCCTGCGCCGCAGCAGATGCCGTTGATCGCAGCCAGAACGGGTTTGGCCATGCGGCGAAAGGGCGGTGTGCCCTCCTGGGGTGCCTCCCACTGGTCGTAGGTCGACAGGTATGCCCTTTCGTTGATGACCTTGCCGTCCTCCGGGATCTGTTTCGCGTCGGCCCCGGTACAGAATGCGCGGCCGGTGCCGGTCACGATGAGTATCCAGATGTTGTCGTCTGATTCGGCCTCGTCGTACGCGGAGCGCAGTTCAGTGATCATGTGCGGGCTCAGCGCGTTGAGTGCCTGTGGCCGGTTCAGCGTGATCGTGGCTTTGTGCCCGTCGACCTCGTAGGTGATGTCCTCAAAAATGGAGGATGACATTGCTTTTCCTTCCGTCTGGGTCACCGGCCACCGAACTCCGGTGTGCGCTTCTCGCGGAACGCCGCGAGGCCTTCCTTGAAATCCTTTGTCCGACAGGACAGTTCCAGGTTGAAGAGTTCCTGGTTCATCGTCTGCGGCAGCGTCGCGTCCAGCCCGTAATGGATGGCCTGTTTGGCGAGCCCGATCGCGACGGTGGGACCGGAGGCCAATCGGGTCAAGAGCTCCGCGGCGACGTCGTCGAGTTCGGAATCGTCGGTGCAACGGTGAATGAGCCCCCATTCCGCGGCGGCCGCTCCACTGACCTTCTCGCCGAGCAGCAGCATGCTCTTCGCGCGCGCCAACCCGACCAACCGGGGGAGCAGCCACGTCGACCCCGAATCCGGGCTGAAGCCGCGCTCCACGAACGGTTCCCAGAACACGGCGTCGGTGCTGGCGACGCTGAAATCGGCGGCCAGTGCGAGGTTGCAGCCCAGGCCGGCGGCCCAGCCGCGCACGCTGCACACGACGGGCAGCTGGATGGAGTGGACCAGCTCGATCACGCGATGCGCACCGTGTGGGACGCGGCGCACGAGGTCACCGGTGCGGGGACGCTCACCGCTGGGGGCCGAAATCCAGTCGACCCCTGCGCAGAAATCGGTTCCGCCGCCGCGAATGTGGACGACGCGAAGCGCATCATCGGTCGCGGCATGGGTCAGTGCGTCGACGAACGCGTTCACCATCGGCGGGCTCAATGAGTTGCGCCGTGACGGACGCTCGAGCGTCACGTGCAGGACGTCGCCTACGCGGGAAGTTGTCACCGCCCCGTCGTCGGTCACCGTTGCCTCCGCCCTTCCATCGTTATACGGTTAGGCATACAGTATTGCTATCTTGTACAAGTTAGCAAGGAAAGCGTGCTGACGGAACAGGCGGCAGGCGGAAGGCGACTCATGGTCAAGAGCACCCCCCGTTTCGGCGAGCAACCGCTGCCGCAGACGGTGGCCGCCGCGGCAGCGCTGCGCCGGCTGACCGGGCTGCTGTTGTCGTTGGAACACGAGCACCCGACCGTCGACGCCGTGGTCGCCCAGATCGCCGAGTGGGAACGTGAACTCGCCCCTGCCGCACCGTCCGATCTGACGCCTCGTATCGGTCCGCAAAGCACCGAGCAGCAACGGGTGTACCTCGACCACGCTTTCGACGTCGGTGCGTACAACCCGTGCTTCCCCGAGTACAGCTTCGATCACCTCGACGCCGACACCGCATCCGGCCGCGTCACCTTCCCCGTGGTCTACGAGGGGCCGCCGGGATTGGTCAACGGCGGCTTCCTGGCGGTGTTCTTCGACTGCATCACCCAACATCAGAGTTGCGCGTCGGGGCGCACCGGCAAGACCCGTTCGCTGACCGTGACGTTTCGGCGGCCGACCCCGGTCCTCGTCGAGCTCGGGTTCGACGTCGCTCGCGCGGAAGCTGACGGCCGTGTCACCAGCACGGCACGCCTGCGGTACGGCGACGAGGTGTTGTGCACCGGCGAATTCAGCACGGTTGCTTCATCACCCGACAAACTGAGCGTCTTCGACTTCGGTCGCCGGCGGGCGACGGACCGATGACCAGCGTGCAGCGGATTCGTCAGCCACGGGTCGCCGAGATCGTCGCATCGCGACTGCGTGACGAGATCCTGTCCGGGCGCATCAAGGAAGGCGACGTCCTCCCGTCGCAGGACACTCTGCTCGCGGAGTACGGCGTCAGCCCGCCTGCGCTGCGCGAGGCGATTCACATCCTGGAGACGGACGGATTGATCTCCGTGCGACGCGGGAACATGGGCGGCGCCGTCGTTCATCCGCCCTCGGCCGAGCGCACGGCGCACATGATCAGCATGGTGTTACAGACACGATCGGCCACACCCGCCGACGTGAGCGGCGCATTGATACATATCGAGCCGATCTGCGCGGGTTTGTGTGCCGCCCGGGAAGATCGCATGACGGAGGTCGTCCCGTATCTGGAGGCGGAGATCAAAACGCAGACAGAGCAATTCGACAACCTGTCACGCTACGTCCCGAACGCCCGCCGATTCCACGAGGCCATCGTGTCCCGATGTGGCAACGAGCCGATGATCCTGTTGATCGGCTCGTTGGAGCTGATCTGGTCGGCCCACGAGTCATCGGTGTGGAGCGACGAGGGTGACCCGATGCAGCACAAGACCATGCGGGCTGCTCTTCGCGATCACCAGCGGCTGCTGGATGCGATCCGCGACGGAAACGAGGCGCGCGCAGTGAAGCTCGCGCAGGACCATCTGTTCGCCGCCCGGCGCAACACGCTCGCGGTTGGTGCGGACAAAACCATTGAGGCCAAATTGATTTCGAATGCCGAGTGAAGGACTTCCGATGACCGACGACCGGGTGATTTTCGACGTCGACCGCGACAGGCGGATAGCGACGATTACGTTCAACAACCCGAGCCAGCGCAACTCCTACGATGCGGCGATGCGCGAGACGGTCGGCAGATATCTCGACCAGGTGGCCGAGGACGACGATCTGACCGTCGTGTTGTTACGTGGCGCCGAGGGGGTGTTCAGCACCGGCGCGGACATGAACAACGCCTACGGCTGGTATGGCGATGAGGACGCGCCCGAAGCCAAGCGCCGTCCGAGCCAGCGGCGTCGCCTGACCGTCGACCGTAAGTCGTTCGGCTTCTATCACAACCTGATGGGCTTCCCGAAGGTCACGGTTGGCGAGATCAGCGGCTACGCCCTCGGTGGGGGCTTCGAGATGGCGTTGATGACCGATATCTCCGTGATCGGTCGCACCACAAGAATTGGCATGCCCGCCACCCGGTTCCTCGGCCCGGCGCTGGGCAGCCTGCATATGTTCTTCCACCGCCTCGGCCCCGTGCTGGCGCGGCGACTCCTGCTCACCGGCGACATCATCGAGGCCGGCGCCGTCGAACACCTCGGCGTGTTCACCGAGACCTGCGACCCCGGTTCGGTCACCGTTCGGGCGCGGTACTGGGCCGAGAAGGCGGCGAAGATGCCCGCCGACGGGGTCGTCATCGCCAAGGAGGCGTTCCGCCTCGTCGAACAGAGCCAGGCCTATCAGGGCGAGGAGGTGGCCAGCTATCTGTTCCACGCCTATGGGACAAACCTGCAGTTCGCGCCCGGTGAGTTCAACTTCGTCAAGACCCGTGCGCAGCACGGCACCAAGGAGGCGTTCCGGCTGCGCGACGAGCACTTCTACGTACCCGAGCCGGAGTGAGCATCCTCACCTACTGGGAAAGCAACACTCTCTGCTACTTTTGTAAAGTTACTTACGCCGAAACCCGAGGTTGAAAACATGTCCACACCCGTCATCGTCGGTGCAGCCAGGACGGCGATCGGCCGCTCCTTCAAGGGGACGCTGGTCAACACCCCGCCCGAGACTCTGATCACCACCGTGCTGCCCGAGGTGGTCCGTCGGTCGGGTGTGGATCCCGCGGATATCGACGACATCATTTTTGCCGAGTCGCATTACGGTGGCGGCGATTTGGCGCGCTACGCCGCCGACGCGGCTGGGCTACACCACGTTCCGGGCCAGTCGGTGAACCGACACTGCGCAGGCAGCCTCACCGCGATCGGCAACGCAGCCGCGCAGATCGGCTCGGGCATGGAGCGCGTGCTGATCGCAGGCGGCGTGCAATCGCTGTCGATGACCCCGCTGACCAACTGGCGGATCCCGGGACCCGAGCTGAAGTTCGAGGAGCGGTGGATGCCGCCCACGCACGTCGAGACACCCGATGCGCCGACGAAGGACATGTCCATCACAGTGGGTTGGAACACCGCGCAGTCGGTCGGCATCACCCGTGAGGAAATGGACGCCTGGGCGGCCCGGTCCCACGAACGGGCGGTCGCCGCGCAGGATGCCGGCAAGTTCGGTGACGAGATCATCCCGATGAAGATCCAGCAGTTCGACGGATCGGTGGTCGACTTCAGCGTCGACGAGCATCCCCGCCGCGACACCACCGTCGAAAAGCTCGCCGGACTCAAGGTGCTGCACCCGGAGATCGAGGGCTTCTCGATCACCGCGGGCAACAGCAGCGGCACCAACGATGCCGCCGCTGGCGTCGCGCTGGTCGAGCGCGGCTATGCCGAGACCAACAACCTGTCGGTGATGGCCACCGTGAGGGCTTGGGGCGCAGCGGGTGTCCCCGCACGCGACTGCGGGCTCGGTGCGGTGAAGGTGATCGGCAAGGTGCTCGACCGCGCCGGCTTGAAGCCGTCGGACATCACGCTGTGGGAGATCAACGAGGCGTTCGCATCCGTGCCGATCGCCGCATGCCGCGAGTACGGCATCGACGAGGAACTGGTCAATTTCTCCGGAAGCGGTTGCAGCCTCGGCCATCCCATCGCCGCCTCCGGTGCGCGCATGGTGACGACCCTGATCTACGAACTGCAGCGCCGCGGCGGTGGCATCGGTATGGCCGCGATGTGCGCGGGTGGGGGCCAGGGCGGCGCGGTCATCGTCGAGGTCTAACCCCTTGCGATTTCGGTGCGCAAACGTTCGCTGAGCGACCGTACGCGCACCGAAATCGCAAACTAGCTACCGCTTGCGCGCGGGCTTCTTGGCCTCGTCGATCAGCCGACCGGCGTGGTCGAGGATGCACTCGAGACCGAACTCGAAGTTCTTCTCGTCGGCCGCGCCGAGGTGGTGGCCCTTTTCGGTGACCAGCGCAAGCAGCGGGGTGGATTCGCTGTCGATCGCCATGGCCTCGTCGATGTCGGCGGGACCGTCATCCGTCGCGCGGTTCTTCTCGCGCAGGCGCTGCAGCACCACCGAACCGCGGACGTGCACCGACACCGCGGAATACGTATCGAAGGCGTCATCGGCGGACAGGCCCGCCTCCGTCAGGCTGGCGATCGCCTTCTCGACCTCCTGCACGCCGAGCCGTGCAGTACGCGGGCTCAGGGCGGATCGGATGAGAATCAGATCGCTGAGAATCGGGTTGCCCAGGAACGTCTTTCGCATCGAGCGGGCATGATTACGCAGTGTTTCGCGCCAGTCCTTCGCCTCGACGTACGGCGTGGCGAAGACGTACTGGCGTAGCGCCCTGTCGGTCATCGCGTTGAGTAGGTCGTCCTTCTTGCGGAAGTACCAGTAGATGCTGGTCACGCCGACCCCGAGGTGCTTACCGAGCAGCGGCATGGACAGGTTGTCGATGCCCACTTCCTCGGCGAGTTCGAACGCACCCTTGATGATGTCGTCCGGATTGATCGACCCGCGCTCGCGCCGTGGACGCTTCTCGGCGGTCGCCTGCCTTGCCACGAACGGCACCTCCATTTCGACTGGTGGACTGAATGTACCGGCAATTGCCCTCTGATCTGCGTCTACGCAGGTGTGTCGGCCCTCCGCCCTTGCCGTCAACCGTACCGTTCCACCGTTTCGTTTCTTTACTGTAAGCCCTATAGTAAGTGTTTCTAGCGTGGCAGCGAAAGGCGAAGGGTGTCGGACGAAATCCTGACGGAGCGCCGGGGACGCGTACTCGTCATCACGATCAATCGACCGGAAGCGCGAAATGCGGTGAATCTGGCCGTCAGCCAGGGCCTGGCCGACGCGGTCGACGAACTCGACGCAGACAAGGATCTATCGGTCGCCGTGTTGACCGGGGCAGGCGGCAACTTCTGTTCGGGCATGGATCTGAAAGCCTTCGCCGCAGGTGAGATGGTCGCGATTCCCGGTCGTGGCATCGGCTTCACCGAGCGGCCACCGCGCAAACCGCTGATCTCGGCAGTCGAGGGCTACGCGCTGGCCGGTGGCACCGAAGTCGTGCTCGCCACAGATCTGGTGGTCGCATCGAGGACGGCGAAGTTCGGCATCCCCGAGGTGAAGCGCGGCCTCGTGGCTGCAGGTGGCGGACTGCTACGTCTACACAAGCGGATCCCGTACCAGAAAGCACTTCAGTTGGCGCTCACCGGTGAGAGCTTCACCGCCGAGCAGGCAGAAGCGTGGGGGTTCGTCAACGTGCTCACCGAACCGGGCGACGCGCTCACCGGCGCAATCGAATTGGCCGAACAAATCACGGCCAACGGCCCGCTGGCGGTCGCCACCACCAAGGAGATCTTCGTCAAGTCCGTCGGCTGGAGCGAGGACGAGATGTGGAAGAAGCAGCGCGAGTACATCGTTCCGATCTTCTCGTCGAACGACGCGAAAGAAGGGGCGATCGCGTTTGCGGAGAAGCGCACACCCAACTGGACCGGCACCTGACGGCGCGCACGACATGGATCTCGGGTTGGCCGATTCGGCCGCGGTCGTCGTCGGAGGCGGCCGCGGCATGGGGCTTGCCACGGCCCGCTGCCTTGCCGCGGACGGCGCTCGGGTAGCCGTCGTCGGCAGGACGCAGCAGATACTCGACGCCGCCGCAACGGATTTGGCCGAACGGGGGAGTCCGGACGCGGTTGGGCTGGTGGCCGACACCTCCGATGCCGCGCAGGTGCAGCGGGTATTCGCCGAGTTGAGTGCGCGGTGGGGCGGCGAACTCAACATCCTCGTCAACGCGGTCGGCCCGGCGTCTGTCGGCACGTTAAACGACCTCACCGAAACTCTCGCTGTTGCTGGCCAAGGACGAGATCATGGTCAACGTCGTCTCGCCGGGCAGCATCGCGTCCGAGGCGTTGGTCGACTGGCCGTCGTCGGTCGGAGTCGACGGCAGCGATCCGTATGCGTTGATGTCAGCCATCGACGAGCACTTCGGGCATCCGGTGCACCTACCGCGCGCGCGCGTCTGCCCGACGAAATAGGTCCCGTCGTAGCGTTTCTCGCGTCGCGGCGAAATTCGTACATGACCGGTGCCAACGTCAACGTCGACGGGGGCTCCGACTTCACCTGAGACTTCACCAGCGACTTCACCTGAGGAGGCAGCAGTGGCCACAGCCAAAGAGGCCCGTGAGTGGGCCCGCGGCAATCTGCGCGGGATCGGCAATTCCCTCTATACGCCGTTCTGTGGCGACGACGGCGATGACATCGACTGGGATGCCTACCGAACGTTGGTGCGCTACTGCGTAGGTGAACTGCACCACCCCATGCTCTGGTGCACCAGCGGCATCGCGGAGTTCTGGTCGTTGACGATCGATGAGCGAAAGCGGCTGCTGGAGATCGCTATCGAAGAGGGGCGCGCCGCCGACCCCGGTGTCGTCGTGCAAGCCTGCACTGCCGCGATGTCGGCGAAGGACTGCCTGGAACTGACGTTGCACGCGCAGCAGGCCGGGGCCGACATCGTCTACATCCAGACGCCCATGATGGAGGCACACGGCGGCGAGGGCGTGCTGAAGTTCTTTCGGTACATCGCCGACCGCAGCGATATCGCGCTGGGGATGTTCAACTCGCCGTCGTCGGGATACGTGTTGTCACCTGATGAGGGAGCGCGAATCTATGACGAGATCCCCGCGGTGTGCGCGACGAAGGAAGGCGCGTTCCGGCCGACGGCCAGCCGGCAGCTTCACAACCTAGCTCCCGACCTGACGATCTGGGAATGCGAGACGATCGTCTACCGGGCCGGCTGGCTACGCGCCGGCATCGTCGGCCCCGCTCAACTGGGCACGTCCGGCTATCTGTATGACACCCCGCAACGTCGGGTGTTCTCCGAATACTGGGAGCTCGTGTGGAGTGACAAGCTGTCCGAGGCGATCGATTACGCGGAGAAAACGGGGATCGACCAGTTCACCGTCGACATCGGTGGGTGCTTCACGTGTTATCCGGGCCGGCCGGATTATTTCACGCACTGGGGTGGGGCTTTCAAGTACGCCGCGTCAGTCCTCGGGCTGCCCATCGGGTCGTACCCTCACTCGCGGCCACCGCAGGCCGAGGTGCCTGAAGAGGCCAAAGCCCAGATTGACGCTGCGTATCGGCGGTTCGGTCTGGTGGGAGGCTGACCCGCTGTGAGCTTGCGGAAGGCGCTACCGATAGGTGTACAGTATGCACATACATCCAGTTCGAGAAGCCTGAGGAGGGCCGACGGGTGAGCGTTGGAGATCGCGTCGCTGACCCTGTCGCCACCGACCGGAACGAACCGGTGCTCTACCAAGTCCTCGATACCGGCGTCGCTGTCCTGACGCTCAACCGGCCAGAGCGAATGAATGGCTGGGGTGGCGGTCTGGCCACGACGTTCTACCTCCGTCTCGACGACGCCGAGGCCAATCCCGATGTTCGTGCCATCGTCGTCACCGGCCAGGGCCGCGCCTTCTGCGCAGGCGCGGACATGGGTGATCTCAACTCGATCGGCGCCGCCACCGTCGACGCCGCAGCGGACACCGACGTCGGCAAGTTGGTCGGAGCACGTCACCCTCACTTCACGACCACGATGCGCAAGCCGATCATTGCGGCGATCAACGGCGCATGCGCAGGCATGGGTATGACGATGGCATTGATGTGCGATGTGCGGTTCGCCGCTGACGGCGCGAAATTCACCACGTCCTTCGCCCGACGGGGACTGATCGCGGAGTACGGGATCTCCTGGATCCTGCCGCGCATTGTCGGTCAGGGTGTTGCGCTGGACCTGCTGCTGTCCGGCCGCGTCTTCCTGGCCGACGAGGCGGCGCACCTCGGCCTGGTCAAAGAGGTCGTCGCACCCGAAGAATTGCTGCCGCGGGCGATCGCCTATGCCGAGGACATCGCGGCCAATTGCGCGCCCAGCTCGCTGGCGGTGATCAAGCAACAGGTGTACGCAGACACCATGCGCGAAGTTTTCGACGCCAGCGACGAAGCCGAGAAGCTGATGCACGAATCCATGCAGCGTCCCGATTTCATCGAAGGCATCACGAGCTTCTTCGAGAAGCGCCGGCCCAACTTCCCGCCGCCGGCCCGAGGGCCGGCCAACGAACCGTTGAAAGGACAGGAGTCGTGAAAACCCTGGACTACATGGCCATCGACGTCGACAACCACTATTACGAGACGATCGACTCGTGCACTCGCCACCTGCCCAAGGAGTTCAAGCGTCGCGGCGTGCAGATGCTGACCGAGGGCAAGCGCACGTTCGCCGTCATGGGAGGTGTGGTCAATCACTTCATCCCGAATCCGACATTTGATCCGATCATCGAACCGGGCTGCCTGGATCTGTTGTTTCGCGGGGAAATCCCCGAAGGCGTTGACCCGGCATCACTGATGAAGGTCGACCGGTTGCCCGATCATCCCGAGTATCAGAATCGCGACGCCCGGGTGAAGGTCCTGGACAAGCAGAACCTCGAAACCGTATTCATGCTGCCGACTTTCGCATGCGGCGTGGAGGAAGCCCTCAAGCACGATATCGACGCAACCATGGCCACGGTGCACGCGTTCAATCTGTGGCTGGACGAGGACTGGGGCTTCGATCGCCCCGATCACCGGTTCCTGTCGGCGCCGATCATCTCGCTGGCCGATCCTGACAAGGCTGTGGAAGAGGTCGAGTTCGTCCTGTCCCGCGGCGCCAAGAACGTCTGTGTGCGGCCCGCGCCGGTCCCGGGCCGGGTCAAGCCACGCTCACTGGGTGACCCGTTGCACGATCCAGTGTGGGCCCGGCTGGCCGAGGCCGGCGTTCCGGTGATCTTCCACCTGTCCGACAGCGGCTATCTCGCGATCGCGGCATTGTGGGGCGGTAAGGCCACTTTCGAGGGATTCGGCAAGAAGGATCCGTTGGACCAGGTGCTGCTCGACGACCGCGCCATCCACGACGCGATGGCCTCGATGATCGTGCATCAGGTCTTCACCCGGCACCCGAAGCTCAAGGTCGCGAGCATCGAGAATGGCTCGTATTTCGTCTACCGGTTGATCAAACGGCTCAAGAAGGCCGCCAACACCGCGCCGTACCACTTCAAAGAAGATCCGGTCGAACAGCTGAAGAACAACGTCTGGATCGCGCCGTACTACGAGGACGACGTCAAAGAGCTCGCCGCGACGATCGGAGTCGACAAGATTCTGTTCGGCTCGGACTGGCCGCATGGCGAGGGTCTGGCCGATCCGATGACCTTCACCGCCGATATCCCGCAGTTTCCCGAGTTCAGCTACGAGGACACCCGAAAGGTGATGCGCGACAACGCACTCGAGCTGCTTGGTGCGAACGTGACGGCCTCCGCCTAGCCATGGGCGAATGGACCATCGGGGCGGTGCTCGACGCGATCGCCGAGGCCGTACCCGACCGACTGATGACCGTCTGTGGCACGCGTCGCAGCACGTTCGGCCAGTCGGCGGAACGGACCCGTCGACTGGCCAATTTTTTGGCCGCCCAGGGCTTGGGCGCACACCGAGAACGGGACGAGCTGCAGAACTGGGAGTGCGGACAGGATCGCGTCGCACTTGTCATGCACAACGATCTCTACCCCGACGCGGTCATCGGCTCGCTCAAGGCGCGAACCGTGCCGGTCAATGTGAACTACAACTACGCCCCGCGCGAGGTTGCCGAACTTCTCGAATATCTGCGCCCCCGCGCAGTCATCTATCACCGCTCGTTCGGACCAAAGTTCGCCGACGTGCTCCCGCCTGCCGCGGCGGACGTGATGATCGCGGTCGACGACGACAGCACCGCCCCGCTCCTGCCCGGCGCCATCAGCTTCGAAGACGCTCTGGCACAGGGCGATACGGATCACGATCTCGCGCCTTCACCGGATGACGTGATGATGGTGTGCACCGGTGGGACCACCGGCCGCCCGAAGGGTGTGATGTGGCGGCAGAGCGACACCTACGTGGTGTCCATGAACGGCGCCGACCATGAGACCGTCGACGAGATTCACGCCAAGCTCGGATTCGAAGGTCAGCCGTGGTTCGCGGTATCCCCGCTGATGCATGCGGCGGGCATGTGGACGGCATTCGCGGGACTCCTCAACGGGTTGCCGATCGTCCTCTACGACAAGACACGCTTCGACCCGGTTGCGGTACTCGAGACTGCCGAGCGTGAGAAGGTCGGGATGATGACGATGGTCGGTGACGCCTACGCGGGCCCGCTGGTGGAGGAGCTGCGCGCCGGTTCCTACGATCTGTCGTCGATGTATGCGATAGGCACCGGCGGAGCGGCGACCAATCCGAAACACCAAGAGGCTCTTCTGGAATTGCTGCCGCAGATCACCCTGATCAACGGATACGGCTCGTCGGAGACCGGGAACGTGGGCTTCGGGCGCAGCCAGCACGGAGACCAGAAGGACACTTTCGTACTCAGGGAGGGTGCGCTGGTCCTGTCTGAGAACTACAGCCGCTTCCTGCAACCGGGGGAGCAGGAGGTCGGCTTCGTCGCGCGCGCGGGGCGTATCCCGCTCGGGTACTTCGACGACGAGGCCGCCACCCGGAAGACGTTCCCCGTCGTCGAGGGGCGGCGGGTGGTGATCTCCGGGGACCGTGGCTCGCTGGCTGCCGATGGCTCGTTGCAGTTGTTCGGCCGAGATTCCCTCGTCGTCAACACCGGAGGTGAGAAGGTCTTCGTCGAAGAAGTCGAGGAAGTGCTGCGCGCGTATTCGGGGGTGGCCGACGCGTTGGTGGTCGGGCGTCCGAGCGAGCGTTGGGGTGAAGAACTCGTCGCCCTCGTGGCCCTGAGGGAGGCCGTCGACGTCACACCAGAACAGCTTCATCGTCAGTGCACGTCGCAGCTCGCGCGATTCAAGGCGCCGAAGGCGTTCATCATCGTCGATCAGGTTCGTCGGCTCGGAAACGGTAAACCGGACTACCGCTGGGCGAAAGCCACTGCCGTGCAAGAGGCGTCGCTGACATGAGCCAGAGAGCGATTGATTGCCTGGTCAACGTCCACTTTGGCGAGACCGAGAAGCAGCCCGAGTTCATGCTCAAGGTGCGCGACGACTACTTCAAGGGACCGCAGTCCCTCTACGACCAGGTCGAACTCGAGCAGCTGCTCGAGGAGATGGACGAGCGCGGCGTGGAGAAGGCCATCCTGATGGACAACCTGACGAAGCCGTCGGTGACGGCCCGCAAATTCGTCGATCAGCGACCCGACAAATTCGCCCTCGCCATGGGCGGGGTGAATCTGCTGCGGCCCATGCCGTCGCTGCGAGAACTCACCGCCGTCGTGCGGGATATGCCGGTGGCGTATACGGCAGTGGGACCCAGCTTTTGGGGCGACGGCCAATACCCGCCGAGCGACGCCGTGTATTACCCGCTCTACACCAAATGCGCTGAGCTCGGGCTGCCGCTGTGCGTCAACACCGGGCTGCCGGGGCCGCCGATCCCGGGGGAGGCGCAGAACCCGATTCACCTCGACCGGGTCTGCGTGCGATTCCCCGAGTTGAAACTCTGCATGATTCACGGGGCCGACCCGTGGTGGGATGTCGCGATCCGACTCATGATCAAGTACAACAACCTGCGACTCATGACGTCGGCGTGGTCGCCGAAGCGGCTGCCGGACAGCCTGCTGCACTTCATGCGCACCCGCGGGCCCGACAAGGTGATCTTCGCTTCGGACTGGCCGGTACTGAGAATGCATCGGGTGGTACCCGAGGCGCTGGCGCTGGACCTGCCTGCCGAGGTGCTGGACAACTACCTCTACAACAACGCACAGGATTTCTTTTTCGGGGTCCGAGAGGATCGCCGCGGACGCGAACAGCAAGGGGAACATTGACGATGGACCGTTACGAACTGCGGAGGCTGGACTACAGCCTGTCGGACGACCACGAGGCGATACAGTCCGCGTATCGGGAATTCTTCAAGACGCACTGCCCGATCGAAACCGTCCGCGCCGCCGAGGAATCCGGATTCGACAAGAGTCTGTGGGAACGCCTGTGCGCCATGGGTGCAACCAGCATGGCGCTGCCCGAATCCCGCGGAGGAGACGGCGCCACACTCGTCGACCTGACGCTGGTGGCTGAGGAACTCGGCCGGGCGCTGGCCCCGGTTCCGTGGATCGATCACGTCTGTGCGGCACGCCTGCACGCACGGCTCGGCACGGTGGAACCCGACGTGGTCAACGGTAAGCAGCTCGTCGCGCTCGATCCTCGACACGACAACGTGTCGGGTGTCCGCCTGATCCCGACCGGCTCGATCGCGGATCACATCATCGTCCGCGACGGCGACGACGTGGTGCGCCTGACGTTCGGAACCCGTCCGGCCAAGGTCGACAACATCGGAAAGATGCCAATGGCATGGGTCGATCCCAGTGCGGCCGATGACCGTACCGTCCTGGGCAGCGGTCCGGAGGCGTTGACCGAATATCAACGGGCACTCGACGAATGGCGGGTGCTCGCCGCTGCAGCGCTGGTCGGACTCGTCGAGGAGACGATGACCATCGCCGCCGAGTTCGCCAAGTCTCGCTACACACTCGGTGTCCCGATCTCGACGCTGCAGGGTATCTCGCATCCCCTCGCCAACATCGCCATCACGGTGCAGGGCGGACGCAACCTGGCGCGGCGCGCCGCGTGGTTCCTCGACAACGAGCCCGACGAGCGTCCCGAGCTGGCGCCGTCGGCGTTCGTGTTCATGGCCGAAGAGGCCTCGAAGGCGGCGACGATGGCGGTTCATGTTCAAGGCGGTCTTGGTGTTTCGGCTGAAGCAGCCGCCACCGCCTATCTGGTGCGGGCACGCGGGTGGTCGTTGGCCGGCGGCGACCCCGGCGTCACCGCCAAATACATCGCGGAGATCGTCGCGGCCCGGGAAACACCGATGAGCGCTCGCGCGAAGAGTGAAGGATAGGTAATCAGCGCAATGGATTTCTCACGGGTCGAACTCTCCGTCGACGATCAGGCCTTCCTCGAGGAGGCGCGCGCCTTCCTGCGCGCCCACGTCACGGACGAGGTGATCCGCCGTGATCGCGAGACCGGCGACAATTTCGACGAGGGCGTGCATTTGGCGCTCGGTGAAGCGGGCTACCTGGAGAAGGAATGGAAGCCGGAATCGGAGGGCGGTTTCGATCGCCTCCGGGCCCGGATCTGGGCCCTGGAGAAGCGCCGCGCCCACGTGCCGTGGGTCACCTCGGGCACCACCGCCATGATCGCGCGCTCGGTGGAGAAGTTCGGCTCACCCGAGCTCAAAGCCGAGGTGATGCCGCAGGTTTACAGCGGCCATGCTCGACTCTGCCTTGGCTACACCGAACCCGAGGGCGGCTCCGACGTCGCAACTTGCAAGACCCGCGCGGTGCGTGACGGCGACGGGTGGGTGATCAACGGATCGAAGATGTTCACCACCGGCGCACACAACTGCCAATACGTCTTCCTGATCACCAATACCGACCCGACGGCACCGAAACACAAGAGCCTGACCATGTTTCTCGTTCCGTTGGACTCACCGGGTATCGAGATCCAGGGTGTGCGGACCGTCGACGGCGACCGCACGAACATCGTCTATTACAGCGATGTCCGCGTCGACGACAAATACCGGCTTGGCGAAGTGAATGACGGCTGGACCGTGGTGCGCGAACCGCTCAACGTCGAGCACGGTGCGGTGGAAGCCGCGCGGGACGGTCTGCAGGACGTGTCGATCATGATGCACCAGGCCGGATTCATGGCGACCGCGGTCGACAAGGCGGCTGCCAAGGTCGCCGAGACGGGACCCGACGGCCGTCGCCTGATCGACGACGGCGCGGTCTCCTACCGGCTGGGCCGAAGCGTCGCCCGGATGGAGGCGGCCCTGAGCGCGCCGAGCATCTTCGGACGTGTCGCGCTTGCCCAGACCATGCGCGACATCTCACCGGATCTGATGGACATCCTCGGCACGCCGGCCTCGCTGCCGATCGGCACGGACGGGGCGGCCGACGATGGCGCCGCCGAGTACGTCTACCGGTTCGCGCCGCTGGTCGGCATCTACGGTGGCACCCTCGAGGTGTTCCGAAACATGATCGCGCAGTACGCGCTTGGCCTCGGTAAACCGGCATACGCACCGGTCACCAAGAAGGCGTCGTAGTATGCCCTCGCCGCGTAGGGCTCTCGTCATGGGCGCGAGCGGGTTCGTCGGCTCCCACGTCACTCGCAAGCTCGTCGAGCGCGGCGACGACGTGCGGGTGTACCTCCGCAAGTCCAGCAAGACGCTGGGGATCGACGACCTCGACGTCGAACGGTGCTACGGCGACCTGTACGACGAGGCGGCCTTGCGGGCTGCGATGGCCAACCGCGACGTCGTCTACTACTGCGTGGTGGACACGCGATTCCACTTGCATGACCCCGCACCGCTTTTCGAAACAAACGTCAACTGCCTGCGACGGGTGCTGGACATCGCCAACGAGGCCGATCTGTTTCGATTCGTGTTCTGCAGCACCATCGGCACGATCGCCCTCGGCAATGGCCGGCCGGCGACGGAAGACGATGCGTTCAACTGGCCGGGGGTAGGCGGGCCCTATATCGAATCGCGCCGCAAGGCGGAGGAACTGGTCCTGACCTATGCCCGCGACCGGGGACTGCCCGCTGTCGCGTTGAACGTGTCCAACCCGTACGGCCCACTGGACTGGCAGCCGAGTCAGGGGCTGATGGTGAAAATGGCCGCTCACGGTCAACTTCCGGCCTATGTCAAGGGTGTGTCCACCGAGGTGGTGGGTATCGAGGACGTTGCGGACGCGTTCTTGCTCGCCGCCGAGCGCGGAAGGGTCGGCGAGCGCTACATCATCTCCGAGTCATACATGTCGATGCGGGACCTGCTGACGACCGCTGCGGACGAGGTCGGTGCGCGGCAACCGCGTTTCGGCATCCCGCTCGCGGTGATGTACGCCGCGGGCTTCGTCACTGGATTGGTATCTCGATTGCTGCGACGCGATCCCGTCATCGATGTGACCGGGGTGCGACTCCTACACACCACATCGCCTGCGGACCACGGTAAGGCGACGCGGGAACTCGGCTGGAAGCCGCGCCCTGCCGCCGAATCGATTCGGAAGGCGGCACGGTTCCACGTCGACCATGCCAAGGATGTAGCCCGCCGGGGCTGAGCCGGCCAGCATGCCGCGAACCGGCGGGATAGCCGGCTATGCGTTCGACAGCACGGGCGGCTCGAGCGCCGCTGGATCCGGGTTCGCGATCGGCAGTCCCATGAAGCGGCGCGCGTTGTCGCCCATGAAGTCGTACGTACGCCGCTCGTCCATGCCCTCGGCGTACTTCCAAAACCCCTTCGGCTCGGCGAGTCCCTCCGGATGCGGATAGTCGGACCCGAACAGTACTTTGTCCCAGCCGACCGTTGTCACGACATCGGAGACGCAACCTTCCCAGAACGGGCTCACCCAGATGTTGCGGCGGAACACGTCGTGTGGGTGCTCGGGAAAGTTCTGCGGCATCTTCTTTTACAGATCCTCGAAGTCGTTGAACAACGGGAAGATCCACGAACTACCGTTCTCCACGCTGGCGATTCGCAACTTCGGGAATCGGGTCAGGGTGCCGTGACAGATCAGCGCGGCGATCATGTCGGAGATCTCCCGGTGACCCAGCACCATCCAGCGGAACGCGCTTTGCGCCATGAAGTTCTGGGTGTACGGCGGTTCCCACTTTGCGACGTAGTCGTCGAGCAGCGGGTAGCTGGCGTGCAGGACGACCGGCAAGCCCGCGGCCTCGACATCGCGCCAGAACGGGTCGAACTCCGGCAACGCGGGTGACCGCCAGCCCCGGATTCCGTTGACCGGACCGGGTTTGATCAAAACGACCTTGGCGTCGTTGGCGAGCAGGTACTCCAGTTCACGCTGTGCCCCGTCGACCTCGGACAGGTTGATGATCGGCGTCGAGAAGACGCGGTTCTCGTAGTTGAACGTCCACTGCTCGAGCATCCACCGGTTGAGCGCATGGATGACGGCCAGCGACAGCTCGGGATCGTCGGCGGTCGCGTGCTCGATGAGGCTGGCCAGCGTCGGATAGTTCAACGCCTCGACGACGCCCTGGCGGTCGAGTTCGACGACGCGGTCGACGGGGTTCCGCGTCGCCGCGGGCGCATCGATGGCGGGTCCTTGCATTTCGCGCAAAGTAAGCCCATCGGTGTTCTCGCCGGCGAAGAACCTCTCATGCGCACCGGGCGCCGCGACGCGTTCGAATGTCGGGTTTGGGATGAAGTCATTGACCCTGTTGTTGATCACGATCCGCGTGTGTCGTCCGAACTGAGCGAATTGCACAGCACGCGAGTACTTCTCGGGCAGGAACTTCGTCAGCGACTCTGGCGTCTCGTACATGTGCTGGTCGGCGTCGAAGATCGGTGCGCCGGTGAACTGGGTCATGGTCACGATGTTGGGTTACCCTCTCCCGCGAGAAGACGTGAAAACCCCTGAAATGGACCAATGGTCGGGGGCTTCGCGTCTGCTCGGCAATCTTCTAGATCGTGAGGATCGTCGCCGCGGCGGTGCCGGGCGCACCGTAGAGCTGGGCGAAGCCGACTTTCGGCTCGCCGGGCACCTGCCGGTCTCCCGCCTCGCCCCGCAGTTGGCGCACCAACTCGTGGATCTGACGCAGGCCCGAGGCGCCGATGGGTTCGCCGTTGGCGATCAGCCCGCCGTCGGTGTTGATGGGCAACGCGCCACCGATCTCGGTGGCGCCGTCGGCCAGCAGCTTCTCCTGATCGCCGTCGGCGCAGAATCCGCACTCGGCCATGTGGATGATCTCCGCGCCGGCATCGGTGTCCTGCAGCTGGATCACATCGACGTCCTCTGGTGCGACACCGGCCTTTTCGAATGCGGACCTGGCCGCGTATACCGTGGGGGCCACGTCCTCGGCGACCGGCGCGAAGGTGGTGTTGACCTCATAGGCGCCGTACCGCCGGGTCCTCACCTCGACCGCCTTCAGGTACACCGGCTTCGTGCTGTATTTGTGGGCAATGTCGGCGCGACACATGACCACGGCTGCTGCTCCTTCATCGGGCGCACAGAACATGTACTGAGTCAGCGGATAGTTCAGCATCGTCGAATGGAGGATGTCCTCCACCGCGATGGGCTTGCGGCGGAACGCGTTCGGGTTCAGCGCCCCGTTGCGGAAGTTCTTGTTGGCCACCCGGGCCAGCGTCTCCTGCGAGATGCCGTGGTCGTGCAGATACTTGTTGGCCTTCATGCCGAAGAACTGCGTGGTGAGGTACTGGCCGTTCTCGGCGTACCAGCTCGGCATGCCCACCAGCGCCGGATCTTCGGTGAACGCGCCGCGAGGGTGCTTGTCCAGTCCGACCGCGATGCCGATGTCGTAGTCGCCCAACCGGATTCCGTCGGCGCAGACCTTGGCGGCGCTCGCCGCCGTGGCGCAGGCGTTGAACACGTTGGTGAATGGGATCCCGGACAACCCGACCATGCCGACGATGGCGTCGGGATTGGCGACAGTCCAGCTGCCACCGGTGGCGGCCTGGATGTCCTTCCACTCGACACCGGCGTCGGCGACCGCGGCGAAGATGGCGTCCACCCCCATCTCCATGGCCGACTTGCCCTCGAAGCGGCCGAACGGGTGCAGCCCGACACCGATGATCGCGACGTCGTTGGTCATATGTGAGGCTTTCCTCCTAGTCGGGCCATTGGCCTATGCCAACTGTAACTCTTACAGTATTGTAATCGGCGTGGCACCGGTGATCGAACACAAGCCCACGTTCTGCCGGATCTGTGAGCCGCTGTGCGGCATGATCGCGACCGTCGAGGACGGCCGCCTCGTCGCTTTGCGGCCAGACAAGGAACATCCGCTGTCCGCCGGGTTCGCGTGCCAGAAGGGCATCGCGTTCACGGAGGTGCAGAACGACCCTGAC
The DNA here is from genome assembly GCA_019749805.1 of Mycobacteriaceae bacterium. Classification (GTDB taxonomy): domain Bacteria; phylum Actinomycetota; class Actinomycetes; order Mycobacteriales; family Mycobacteriaceae; genus Mycobacterium. The sequence continues at coordinate 38,343 of JAIEPH010000006.1, forward strand.
CGTGTCACGACTCCGCTGCGGCGCGGTCCGAACGGATTCGAACCGGTCACGTGGGACGAGGCGATGTCCGACATCGCGGCACGGTTGTCGGGCGTGCTGCGTCGACACGGTTCCGGTGGCGTCGGTTGGTACATGGGTAATCCGGGCGCCTTCAGCTACGCGCACACGTTCGCGGCACTGCTCTTCACCAAGGGTCTGGGTCGCCACGGCCATTATTTCACCGCCTCGTCGCAGGACACCAACAGCAGGCTGATCGCCAGCCAGCTGCTCTACGGCGTACCGACATCGGTGCCGATCCCCGACCTTGTGCGCACCGATCTGCTGGTGTTGATGGGTGCCAATCCAGTTGTCTCCCACGGCAGTTTCCTGACGGCGCCCCGGATCAAAGACCGCATGCAGGACATCGTCAAGCGCGGTGGGCGCGTCGTCGTGGTGGATCCCCGGCGGACCGAGACTGCCGTTGCATTCGAATGGCTGGGCATCGTCCCCGACTCGGATGCGTACCTGCTCCTCTCGCTGTTACAGGTGATGTTCTCCGAGCGCCTGGTCGATGTCGACAGGGTGAATCGGGTAGCCGACGGTGTGGACTGGCTACGCTCGCTGAGCGCACCGTTCACCCCGGAAACGACCGTCGCCCAGACCGGCATCGACCCCGAAAGCGTCAAGGCACTCGCCCGTGACCTGGCGAATACGCCACGCGCCGCGATCTACGGTCGGCTCGGTACGTGCGTTGGCCGGTACGGCACGCTCACCACGTACCTGATCGATGCGGTCAACCTCATAGCCGGCAATCTCGATGCGCCGGGTGGCTCGGTCTTCAGCACGATGCAGACCGTCGGCGGGAAATGGCAGAGCACGATCTTGGGTGCCGTGATGCGGCGGTCCCGGCGGCGGAAACTCTCACGTGTCAGTGGGATTCGCAGCGCGATCGGCTCCGAGCCGGCCGCGATGATGGCCAAGGAGATCACGACACCCGGCGACCGACAGATCAAGGCGATGTTCGTATCGGCGGGCAATCCCGTGCTGTCGGTGCCGAACGGGGACGAACTCGAGGCCGCGTTCGAAACCCTGGATCTGTCGGTGGCGCTCGACTTCTATATCACCGAGACCACCGCGCGATGCGACTACATCCTGCCCGTCACCACCATGTACGAGCGCGACGACTTTCCGTATACCTTCCAAGCGTTTCAGGCGACGCCGTTCCGTCAGGCCACCGAGGCCGTTGTAGCGCCGGCGGGTGAATCGCGCCCCGAGTGGGATATCGCCGCCGACCTCGCAACGCGACTAGGACGGCGGATTCCGGCATTCGCGGTCTTCGGTGCCGCACGAAAAGCATTGAGCGTCTTCGGGACCACGCTGACACCGCGCATCATGATGGATGCGCTGGTCCGGATGTCCCAGGGTGGCGACCGGTTCGGCCTTCGCCGCGGTGGTTTGTCGTTGCGCCGCCTGACCGAGCAATACCCACACGGCGTCGTATTGGAACCGCACATCCGAACGGGAGTTCTGCGCGATGTGGTCGCCTATCTGTCCCGTCGCGTGCGATTGGTCCATGCCGATATCTCCGAGGAGGTCGACAAGCTCTCCCGCGGCGGACATCCCGAGGGTTACCCGCTGCGGATGATCGGCATGCGAGAGCCGCGCTCGGAGAACTCGTGGATGCACAACTCGCCGTTGTTGATGCGCGGCGAGCGCCGCCACCACGCGCTGATGCACGTCGACGACGCCGCCGAGTTGCAGATCGCCGACGGCGATGTCGTGCGGATCAGTTCGCCCTACGGCGAGATCACCGTGCCGATCACCTCGACGAAGGACCTCGTCGTCGGCGTGGTCGCGATACCGCACGGGTGGGGTCACAAAGGCACCGGAGGATGGCAGCTGGCCAACCGCGCGGGCGGCGCGAACGTCAACCGGTTGACCTCCAGTGCGCCCGGCGATGTCGAGTCGGTATCCGGAATGGCCTGGCTCACAGGTGTTCCCGTGCGCGTCGATCGAATTGACTCTGAGGCCGCGCCGCAAGAAGTCGAGTAGAGGCGCCCTGAGCGCAGAGTCAGCCCAAGTAGATCGCTGTCCCGGCGTAGGCATAAAACCGCCATACAACGGTCGACGGCGTCGTAAGTTGAAGCGAAGCCGATCGGCGGGGTAACGGCGAAAGGGCTCGAAGTGGCGATCACGTCTGAACAAGTCGAACTGGTGGCGCGTCGGGTGACTGATGCGCACCTGAAGCCGCCCAACAAGTCGGACCGCGACGTAGACGATCGAATGGCGCGAGAAGCAGCCGCTCCTGCCGTGTACCAAGCCAGCCGTGAGTTGATGGGCGCCATCGCGCACCATGTCGCCGCCGACGAGGCGCTCATCGACGTGAAGCACGCATCCGGTTACTCCACTGTGGGATTCAGCGGGACCAAGGCCAAGGTGCGCCTGCTTGTCGCAACCAACCGCCGGGTCTGGTTCAGCCGGCATGAGGACGGAACCGTCCAGGATTTGCAGGCCGTCGAATACCCGACGATGAACATCGAAAGGAAACGAATCTCCCTTGGGTGGCCGAAGCTGGAGGGCACGACCATCGCGTGCGGTGGCCCGACCGCAGAGTGGCTGACGGAATTGAGGTCGGGTCGTCACCAGTCGGCACCTTGGCTGCAGTCGGCGGCCTCAACGCAAGCGTCCCAAGGCGGACCCGCCCCGAACTGGTACCCGGATCCGTATCGGCGTCACCAGCTACGGTACTGGGACGGCGTCCGCTGGACCCCCCATGTCTCTACGAACGGGGTCAGCGGGCAGGACCCCGTCAGCCAATAGCCCGAACTATCCAACGATTCAGGCGATGGCGCCGGAGTCCTTGAGCGCCTCGATGCGGTCCCAATCCAGCCCTAGTTCCATCAGCACGATCTCGGTGTGCTCCGAGGCCTGCGGGGCACGCGTCGTCTCCAGCGGCTCGTGGTTGAACTGCACGGGGCCGCGCACGACCTTGAACGGGGCGCCGCCGTCGCTCGCTTCCACCTCGACGATCATGTCGTTGGCGATCGCCTGCTCGTCGGAGGTGAGGTCGATGAGGCTCTGGAACGGCGCCCACTGGCCCTTCATGGTCTTGAGGTGCTGACGCCAGTATTCGAAGGGCTTGCTGCGGATCGCCTCGGCGATGAGTTGTACACCCGCTTCGGCGTTTTGGATCAGTGGCATGACGTCGCAGAAGCGTGGATCGTCCGCCAATTCGGGCAGTCCGAGATGCTCGAACGCATCCCGGATGTATCCGGTCGGGCTGACGATGCACAGGTTTATCGTGCCGCCGTCCGACGTCAGGTAGTTCGCCATGAAGGGGTTGACCGACGCGGTGGTTCCCGGCATCAGCGAACGCATGGTCTCGCCGGTCTCCATACCCTGGGTGACGCTGGCGCCGGCGGCCCACCACGCGGTGCTCAGCAGGGACACGTCGAGTTCCACGGCTTCGCCTGTGCGCTCTCGGTGGAACAGCGCCGCGGAGATCCCGCCCGCGATGTTCATCCCGCCGATCGAATCACCGAACGCCGGAATGCCCTGTGGCAGTGCCCCGCCGATCTCCTCGGGCGTCAGCGCGTGGCCGACACCGCTGCGCGTCCAGAATGCGGTGCCGTCGAAACCGCCCGTGTTGCGCTCGGCCCCCTTGTCTCCATAAGCGCTGCCGCGCGCGTAGATGATGTTCGGATTGGCGGCGCGGATGTGCTCGATGTCGAACTTGTTCTTCTGCCGTTGGGCGGGCATGTAATTGGTGAGAAAGACGTCCGCGGTCTTGGCGATCTCGTAGAGGACTTCCTGACCGCCGGGGGTGGAGACATCGATACCGACGCTGCGCTTGCCGCGGTTGGGATGCTCGATCAGCGGGTGGCGGTTGGGGTCGAGCTGGAAGCCGCCCATGTTGATGAAGCCGCGCTGGGTGTCACCGCGCACCGGGTGCTCGACTTTGATCACGTCCGCGCCCCAGTCGGCGAGGATCGCCCCGGCGGCGGGGACGAACGTGAACTGTGCAACCTCGAGAACGCGAACGCCCTCCATCACCTTGATCAAGTCGACCCTCTCCCTGCTCACACTTCGTTGTATTCACCTACTGTAATAGTTACAGTTGATCCTCCAGCATCGATCTGATTGTACGAGGTTGCAGGGTGAGCACCACCGAGGATTCAGTAGCCGTGACCGAAACGAGCGTCGACGTCGGCAGACGGGCGGCGGCACGTGCCGAATCCCGCATGCTCGTCGACGGTGAGCTCGTGGAATCGACCTCGGGCGCGACCTTCGACAATGTCAGCCCCGCGACCGGTCTGCTGTTGGGTACCACGGCCGCCGCCGACGCCGATGATATGAGCCGAGCGATCGCGGCCGCGCGACGCGCCTTCGACGAGTCCGACTGGTCGACCCACCGTGAGCTACGCAAGCGGTGCCTGGCGCAACTGCAGTCGGCGATCGAGGCCGAGAAGGAGGACCTGCGCGAGGAACTGATCGCCGAGGTCGGCTGTCCCGCGATGACGACGCAGTCCGCACAGTTGGATTGGCCGCTCGCCGAAGCGCTGCGCTATCCGGCCGGTCTGATCGACGATTTCGAATGGGAGCGCACCCTCGACGGCGGCGGCCTGTTCGGCGACCGCAACGTGCGCACCGTGGTCAAGGAACCGGTCGGCGTGGTTGCAGCGATCACCCCGTCGAACTTCCCGATCGAGGTCATCCTCAACAAGCTGGGACCTGCGCTGGCGGCGGGCAACACAGTGCTGCTGAAGCCCGATCCGAACACCCCGTGGAACGCCACGCGGCTGGGCAGGCTCGTCGCCGAGCGCACCGACATTCCGCCGGGCGTGCTGAACGTCGTCACGACCGCATCGAACGACGTTGCGGGTGTGCTGGGTACCGATCCGCGCGTGGACATGATCTCGTTCACCGGATCAACGGCAGTCGGCAAGCTGCTGATGCGGCGAGGCGCCGACACGATGAAGCGAATGTTCCTGGAGCTCGGCGGCAAGTCTGTCGCGATCGTGCTCGAGGATGCCAACCCCGCCGCGATCCTGGGCGCCGCGATCGGCGTGTGCGTGCATGCCGGGCAGGCCTGCGCGGCGACCACCCGCATGCTGGTGCATCGGTCCCTGTACAACGAGACTGTTGACACCGTCACCGACGCGTACCAAGGGGTGCCGGTCGGCGATCCCGTGCGGCCGGAAATCCTTGTCGGGCCGGTGATCAGCGCTGCGCAGAAGGACCGCGTACTCACCGCGATCGAGCGGGCGCGAGCGGACGGCGCCGAGATCATCGCAGGGGGAGGTGTGGTCGAGGGGCTGCCCGAACACCTTGCGGCCGGGCACTACGTACGACCCACGGTGATCGTCGGTGTCGACAACAACGCCGCGATCGCACAGGAAGAGGTCTTCGGCCCGGTACTGATCGTGATGCCGTTCGACGACGATGACCACGCTGTCCGCATCGCGAACGACAGCGCGTATGGCCTTGCCGGCGCGGTGGTTTCGCGGTCGATGGAGCGCGGCATGAACATCGCCCGTCGTATCCGGACCGGCTCGTTCGGCGTCAACGGCGGGATGTTCTACGGCGCGGACGCTCCGTTCGGCGGCTACAAGAACAGCGGCGTAGGGAGGCAGTGCGGAATCGAGGGATTTCAGCAGTACCTCGAGACAAAAACCATCGGACACCGGATCCCCCGGCCGAAGTGATTTGGGTGCGCAAACATTCGCTGGGCGATCGTACGCGCACCGAAATGGCCGATCAGGAGGCGTCGATCAGCGTTTGCGCGTGGTCGAGGATGCTTTCCAGGATGTAGTCGTAGTCGATGTCGTCGGCAAAGCCGATGTAGCGCTTGCCGTTCGAGCGCGGAGCGGGGAATCCTTCGGTCTTGTCCTGGATGCGCTCCAGCACCGCCGACCCGCGAGTGTGCACGGAGATCGCGCCGTAAACGGCGATGGCCTGGCTCGCATCGAGTCCCGCCTCGATCAGCGCCCCGACGGGCTGCTCGATCTTCTGCAAAGCTCCACGTACGGCGCTGCCGCCGAACTGACTGCGAATGAGAACCAGGTCGCACAGGATCGGATTGTCGCGGAAGTGCTTGCGCATCGTATGTGCGTGGTCACGAAGCGACTCACGCCAGTTGGAGGCGTCGATGGTCGGCACGGTGAACTCGAACCGCTCCAGCGCGCAATCCGTCATCGCGTCGAGTAGATCGTCCTTGCGCCGGAAGTACCAGTAGATGCTGGTGACTCCGACGTCCAGATGCTTGGCCAGTAACGGCATGCTGAGGTTGTCGATCGACACCTGTGCGGCTACGTCGAAGGCACCCTGCAGGATCTCGTCGGCACTGATCGAGCCGCGGTCCCGTCGCTTTCGGGTGTCGGCCTTCGCATTGGCGCCCACAACTCAACCAACAGGGTTGAACGTCACGGGGATGGCGGTCGGGGAGCGGAAGGGCTGCCCGTGAATGGTGGGGTTGTCGTCGGTGACCAGTTGAATGTCGGTCAGTCGATCGAGTAGGCATTCGACGGCGACGCGGGTCTCCATGCGGGCCAGATGCAGCCCCATGCAGGTGTGTTCGCCGGCCGCAAACGATATGTGCGGCACGCGTTTGCGGTGGATGTCGAACTCCTCCGACCGTTCCCATCGTTGCTCGTCGCGATTCGCCGACCCGATGCACACGTCGATCACCGCGCCGTGTGGAATGGTGACGCCCTCGAGTTCGGTCTCCTCGGTGGCGTAGCGCTGCACCGTGGTGAGCGGCGTCTCGTACCGCAACCCCTCTTCGATCGCGGGTCCGATGAGATCGCGGTCGGCCTGCACCGCGCGGAACTGCTCGGGATGGGTCAGCAGAAGAAACAGCAGGTTGCCCGACGATCGGTAGGTGGTCTCGAGCCCGGCGGGTAGCAGCAGACGCAGGAAAGAATAAATGGCTTCGTCGGTGAGCTTTTCGCCGTCGATCTCGGCGGTCACCAGGTCGCCGATGATGTCCGGTGTCGGCTTGCGCCTGCGTAACTCGATCTGTTGCAGGAAATAGTCTTTCAGTGCTGTCGACGCTTCGAAGGCCCGCTTCCACTTGACGGTGTAGCTGATCAGCTCGACGGCGCGCTTGCGGAACCAGGGCAAGTCTTCTTCGGGAAGCCCCAACAGCTTCGAGATCACCCGGGTGGGGAACTCAAGGGTGAATTGCTTGACCAGGTCAGCGTGTCCGACGTCGATGAACTCGTCGATCAGCCCCTGGACGACTGGGCGGACGATCTCGGGTTCCCACCGCGACAGCGATCTCGTCTTGAAGGCTGCCGAGACCAGATTGCGGTGCTCCCAGTGCTTCTTGCCTTCCATCGCCAGGATCGTCGGCCCGATGAACAGGCCGATGGTGCTGTCGTAGATGTGCGAATTGAAGACCTTGCTGTCCCGGAACACCCGGTTGACCGCATCGAAAGAGACCGCGGCGTAAAGGTTCTCGGGAAGCATCGATTCGGGTGTCGTGGACCAGTCCATGACGCTGCCCTTGAAGACACCGAACTCTTGCCGCCGCCGCGCGAACAGAGGATAGGGGTCACGGACGAGGTCAGCCGCCTCCTCGACCGTGACGTTGTGCACTGAGCTCTCCACGAATGCTCCAGCATCTCCGGGTCCGGCTTGGTCCTGCGAACGGTACTGTAAATCTTACAGTAGACTATATCAGCTGGACAGGGGCTGCAGCCGCTGATAGGCGGGACCAGACTTATACACGTTTGCCGGCTATTTATACCGGAACCTGATTTCGCGGCTCCGGCGCGCAACCGCGCGCAAGCGTCACTCATTCGCTCCCGCTGATTGCCTGCTCGCGGGCCCAGCGGTAGTCCGCCTTGCCTGCCGGACTGCGCTCGATGACGGGGCGGAACACCACCGCCTTGGGCAGCTTGTAGCGCGCAATGGAATTCGAGGCGTGGTCGATCAGTTCCTGGGCGTCTGCGCCGGCGCCGTCCAGCAGGGCCACGATCGCAACGACCTCCTGGCCCCATCGCTCGCTCGGTCGGCCTGAGACCACCACGTCGGCCACCGCGGGGTGCGATAGCAGCGCGGTCTCGACCTCTTCGACGAAGATCTTCTCGCCGCCGGAGTTGACGGTCTGGGATTCGCGGCCCAGTAGTTCGATTCCGCCGTCGGCGAGATGGCGTGCGCGATCGCCGGGAATCGAGAACCGCACGCCGTCGATGACGGGAAATGTCTTGGCGGTCTTGGCTTCATCGCCGTTGTAACCCAACGGCACAAAGCCGCGCTGGGCCAGCCAGCCTATGCCTTCATGGCCCGGCTCCAGAATCGAGTCGAGGTCCTCGGACGCGACGAAGGTGTCCGGTCCCGCGGTGAACTTGCCCGTGGACACCGCACCGGGTGTGGACATATGACTCATCTGGATGCCGGTCTCCGAGGATCCGACGCCGTCCATGACGATCAGGCCCGGCTTGACGTCGATCAGCCGTTGTTTGGCGGTCGGTGTCAGCAGCGCACCGCCGTTGGCGACCACGGCCATCGACGACAGATCAGCCGACGAACGCTCGAGGGCGTCGGCGAGTGGACGCGCCATCGCGTCGCCGACCACCTGCACCGCCAACACCTTTTCCTTCTCGACGGTCTGCACGACCTCATCGGCGTCGAACCGGCTCGGGTTCTGCGAGAACACGACCGTTTGCCCGGTGGTGAGCGCAGTCATCACGCTCCACTGTGCGGCGCCGTGCATCAGCGGCGGGAGCGTGAAGATCTTTGTGCCCGGGTTCTCCTGGACGCGTTTGGCGATCTCGTCGTAAGACTGGGTGAGCTCGCCGGTCGCCATGTTGCGACCGCCGAACGACGTCATGAAGATGTCGTGCTGACGCCACAGCACGCCCTTGGGCATTCCGGTCGTACCGCCGGTGTAGAGGACGTAGAGATCGTCCGGGGACGGCTCAACCGGCGGCGGCTCCGACGAGCCCGACCTGACGATCGACTCGTAATCGACCGCACCGTGGACCAGGTCGTTGCCCGAGTCGTCGGCGATCTGGATGAGGACGCGCAGGCGCGGCAGCGCGCGCTTGACGTCAGCGACGCGTGGCGCGAACGTCGCGTGGTAGATCAGCGCGGTCGCACCGGAATCTTGGAGCAGGTACTGAAGCTCGTTCTTCACGTAGCGATAGTTGACATTGAACGGCGCGACCCTGGCCCGCCATGAACCGAGCATCGCCTCGACGTACTCGGGACCGTTGTAGGCGTAGATGCCGAGGAGGTCCTGGCCCACCTCATGCCCGGCAAGCTCGGACCGTTCGGTCTTGGCTCCCAATCCGCGGGAGTGCAAATACCTGGCCAGCCGGTTGGACCGTTCCACGATCTGGGCGTATGTGTACCGGCGGTTGCCCTGAACGACGAATTCGCGGTCACCGATCACCGCGGCGACGGCGTCGGCGGTGGCCGGGACGGTGAACTGCGGCGCGGTGTCGGACATCATGCCTCTCATGGCTGGTGGGGGAGCAGGCGGACCATCAGGCCGTTGGCTTGGCTGAGGACATTGCCGTCAGAGTCTGTCATCGTCGCGGTGACGAAGGCCTTCCGCCCATCAATCGAATCTATCCGACCGTGAGAAACAAGTGGTTGGTCTATCGGCGTGATCTTGCGGTAGTCGACGTGCAAGTACGCGGTACGGCTGTTGGCGCGGCCCGCGGCGGAAACAATCATCCCGAAATGCCAGTCGTAGAACAGCGGTATCACGCCACCGTGCACGGCGTTGTTGCCGCCGACATGGAAGCGGCTGAAGTGGCCCGTCATCACCACGCCGTGGGGCCCGAACTCCGTCATCGTCCATGGCGGCATCAGGGGATGCCCGAGACCCGGCAAGTGCGGTCCGCGCCCGGCGGGGGCGACACCCTGCGGTGCGCGGTGGACTTCCAGGCGCGCGCACAGTTCTTCGATCTGGCCGGCGGCGTCGGCCCACAGTTCCTGGTCCGGATCGGTCGACACGACGATGTCCTGCAGTCGCCGCATGGCGGTCATGAAGCGGCCCAACTCGGGGCCCGTGTCGACGGGTTTGATCTCGGGGAAGGCCGTGCTTTGGTGGTCGGTGTCGGTCACAGCTGCTTCCAAACCTCGATCAGTTTGTCGGTGGTGGTGATGGTCGCGAGCAGGGACAGCATGTTGTCGATGACCGTGTTCGCGTAGTCGGTGGGGATGCCGGCGACGGCGTCGCGTGGCAGGACGATGCGATAGGCCTTGTTCACGGCGTCCATACAGAGATTGGTGATGGCCAGGTTCACCGAGACGCCGACGGCGACGATCGTCGTGACACCCAAATTTCGCAGGACGGCGTCGAGGTCGGTGCCGCCCATCGGACCGATACCGTGCCACCGGCGCAGCACGAGATCGGTTGGTGCCGGGCCGAGTTCGGGCAACAGCTCGGCACCCGGTGTGCCCGGGGTGATGGCGATCTCGCCGCCGGAGCCGTCGCCGATCGCGAAGATCTTCGCGTTGTGATTGCCGCCGAGACCGTCGGGCCGGCGTTGCACGAGACAATGCACGACCTTGACGCCGGCGTCCCGCGCTGCGGGCAGCAGCCGTTCGATGTTCGGCAGGGCCTCACGACGGGCTTCGTGTGCGAGTGCGCCCAGTCCGGCGTTCGGTCCGACGACCGCGCCCTGGCATTCCTGGGTGACGATCGCGGTATGCGCGGGCGCGGCGAGTTCGGCGAGGTCGATTCTCATACAGATGCAGGAACCTCGTAAAACTGTTGTGCCCACTTCCTCAGCGCCATATACGGTTTCGCGTCGATTTTCGCCAGCGGCGGGTTCTCGACGTACTCCTGGTATCGCCAGATGTCCAGGTCCTCCCAGACCGTGCCCATGAACTGCTTCTCGACGCGCTCGCGCACCTCGGCGGGCGGGATGTCGGACGTCTCACCGTTGAGCTTGGGCCACCAGACGGAGTAGAACATCGTCGACAGCCCGTCCTCCACAGGGGTGACCGCGAAGATCAGCCGGTGATTCGACTGTCCCTCGAACACGCTGATCGCGCCTCCGAGCCCGAACATATGGCTATGGATGTGCAGCGCCATCTTGTTCGGGTCGTCGCTGCGGGCATCCGGCCAGCCGGTGAGGAACTGCCACTGCTCGTCGACGATCTTCCACTCCAGGTTCACCGGTGTCACCGTAGCGCCGTGCACGTAGTGGAAGTGCGAGCTGTCCGGGCCGTTCTCGGCCACGATCTGCGGGTGAACCGGCTCGTTCTCGGCGCGGCGTGAAAACTCCGGGTACGGGCGGTAATACGCCGACGGGTCGGTCTCGAACTGCGGGAACGAAGTGAAGATGTCCGGCATCTCCCACTGCGGCTCCTTGCCCTGAGGTTGATGCCAGACGAAGACGCAGCCGTGCTGCTCGTTGACGGGGTACACGCGAAGCTTGAGTGCGCGGTTGGGTCGCTCCGGTTGATAGGGGATGTAGCGATTGGTCCCGTCGGGACCCCACCGCCAGCCATGAAAGGGGCACTCCACGCAGTCGCCGACGACCTTGCCGCCGTGTCCGATGTGGGCGCCGAGGTGTCTGCAGTGCGCCTGCATCACATGGAGTTCGCCCAAGTCGTCGCGATAAGCGACGAGATCCTCACCGAAGTATCGGAGGGGACGGACCTCGCCCTGCGGGAATTCGGCCGACCAGCCCACCATGAACCAGCCGGTGACCTTCCAGGTGAACGGGACCCTCACGTCGCCTCCTCTGACGGCAAAGCGTAGCCAACGGAAGATATTACAGTAGAGGTTTCGGCAGCGATGGGTGAGAGGCGTGCCCACCGATTGCGTACGACAGCGGCTGGGGAAGAGCTGTCTGTCGTTCGAATCCAACTCCAGGTTCGGCGCCATGCTTTAGGCTTGATTCCCCGTGAACCTACGGTAGCGTAGGTTACGCAGCCGTAAGCAGGACTGGACAGCTGGAGAGTCTCGATGACGACAACCCAAAGTGCACTTCTCACCGAGCTGGAACCAGTGGTGGAGAGCAACCTGAACCGCCATCTGGCCTCGGCGAAGCCGTGGAATCCGCACGACTACGTGCCGTGGAGCCGTGGTCGTGACTTCGCGTTTCTGGGCGGTGAGGACTGGGTCCCGGAGGATTCGCCTCTCGACGACGTCGCCAAGGCGGCCATGGTTGTCAATCTGCTCACCGAGGACAATCTGCCGTCGTATCACCGCGAGATCGCGGTGCGCTTCGGGCCCGATGGGGCGTGGGGGCAGTGGGTGGGCCAGTGGACCGCTGAGGAAGCTCGGCACAGCATCGCGATCCGCGACTACCTCATCGTCACCCGCGGCGTCGATCCGGTGGCGCTCGAGGAAGGCCGCATGATCCATATGAAGGCCGGTTACGACTCGGGCGACAAGTCGATGCTGGAGGCCCTGGCCTACGTGTCGTTCCAGGAACTCGCGACGCGAATCAGCCATCGCAACACTGGCAAGGCGTCGGGCTGCCCTCTCGCAGAACAACTCCTGACCCGAGTGGCCACCGACGAGAACCTGCACATGGTCTTCTACCGAAACCTGGTCGACGCCGCCTTCGACATCGCGCCCAACGAGACGATGAAGGCGATCGCCCACGAGGTCATCCACTTCCAGATGCCCGGCAGCGCCATGCCCGGATTCGCGGACAACGCTCTGGTGATCGCCAAGGCGGGCATCTACGACCTGCGTTCACATCTGGACGACGTCGTTCGGCCGGTCTTGCGGTTCTGGCGCGTGTTCGAACGCGACGATGTCGATGGCGAAGGGGCGCGTGCACGAGATGAGATGGCGGCCTTCCTGGATCTCGTGGAGGACAAGGCGAGTCACTACGAGCGGCGGCGCCAGGAGCGGCTCGCGGGCGCAGGAGCGCATGCCGGCGGCTGACCTCCTGCGCTAGTCCGCAGCAATCTGCGTCACCGACGCTGCTGGCGCCTGATACTGTAATAGTTACAGTATCTCCCGTCGGAGCGAACACGAGGTGCCGACACGTGACCGAGCCCAGCCCTTCCCGATTCGATGCGATCGTCATCGGCGCCGGATTCTCCGGCTTGTACGCACTGCACCGGTTGCGCGAACTCGGCGTGCGGACGCGCGTGCTCGAGGCCGCCGAGGACGTGGGTGGGACGTGGCTGTTCAACCGGTATCCCGGTGCTCGATGCGACATCGAGAGCATCGAGTATTCCTACAGCTTTTCCGACGACATCCAGCAGGAGTGGGTCTGGTCGGAGACCATGCCTGCCCAGCCGGAAATCGAGGCCTACCTCCACTTCGTGGCCGACAAACTCGACCTGCGCCGCGATATCCGCTTCAACACCACGGTCGTCGCGATGACCTTCGACGAGGCGGCGGCCGAATGGCTGGTCGAAACCGAGGCCGGTGAATCGTTGGTCGCCTCGTTCGTGGTCGCCGCATCGGGCATCCTGTCGGTGCCGCTGGACCCCGACTTTCCGGGAATGGACACGTTCACCGGGGCGTCGTTGTTCACCGGTCACTGGCCGAAGGACGGCTTCGACTTGTCGGGTAAGCGGGTCGGTGTCATCGGCACCGGCTCGACGGGCGTTCAGCTGATCCCCGTGGTCGCAAAGCAGGCCGAACACCTCACGGTGTTTCAGCGCTCGCCGGCCTACACGCTGCCGTGGGAAGTGCGTCCGTTCGACGACGGGGAGCTCGACGAGCTGAAGGCCAACTACGCCGAGATCCGGGCCGCGCAAAGGGAACACGCGGTAGGGGCTGCTCGGCTGAGTGCGTTCTCGGTGTTGTTCGACATGATGGCCAAGCCGCCGTTGAAGTCGGCCTCGCGGCAGGACCAGCTGCGAGCCATCGAGGAGGGCGGCGTGATGGGCGCGCTCAGTTGGGGCGACGTCTTCTTCGACATCGAAGCCAATAGGATGGCCGCGAAACTCTACGGCGAGGCGGTCGCCCGCATCGTCAAGGATCCCGAGACCGCGGCCTCGCTGACGCCGAGCCACCCCTTCGGGTGCAAGCGGCCGATCATCGACCAGGGCTACTACGAGACGTTCAACCGCGACAACGTGACGCTGGTCGACCTGCGCAAGGGGCCGATCGTCGAGATCACGCCGACGGGTATCCGTACCGAGCAGGGACACCACGACCTCGATGTCATCGTCTACGCCACCGGGTTCGACGCGATGACGGGAGCGCTCACTCGGATCAATGTCCGGGGCCGCGACAGTTTGTCGTTGGCGGACTTCTGGACGTCCGAAGGGCCGTACACCTATCTCGGGATCGCCGTCGCGGGTTTCCCGAACCTGTTCATCGTGCAGGCGCCCGGAAGCCCTTCGGCAGCAACCAATTTCGTCGCAGCACTCGAGCAGCACGTCGAGTGGATCGGCGACTGCATTAAATATCTCCGCGACAACGGCTACCTCACCATCGAGGCGTTGCCGGATGCGCAGCGTGAATGGATCGAGCACACCACAGCGCTGGTGGCGCCGACGGTCCTGGTCGATCCGTCGTGCAACTCCTGGTACAACGGCGGCAACGTCCCCGGGAAGAAGCGGATGTACATGGGCTACACGGCGGGCATCCCAGAGTACCGGAGGCGGTGCGACGAAATCGCGGACGCCGGCTACTCGGGTTTCAAGCTCGCATGAGGGCGTCCGAGCGGGCACGGCTCATCGGCCGCGATTTCGCCGGTGTGGTGCCCAGGGCACACGCCGCGGTCTCGAGCTCGGCGGACTGGAAGCCGTTGTCGCAGCGCGGAGCCCGTCAACTCGGTGAGGTGGTGCTGGACGAACTCGCGCTGTCCGGCATGACCTTGACCGCTCCGCCGCCCAAACTGGAACGCACGATCGACGCCTGTGCCGCGGCCGCGCAGGAGCTGTCCGGCCACACCGTGGCGGAGGCCAACGCGGATCCGGAACCGTTGCAGGTCAAGTCGGTTCGCCGGCGCCGAATCGGACGGCTGATCTACGAACAGATGACGTTCGATCACGATCCGCAGCTTGCGCAGGTGCTGGTGTCCGAGGGGTTCGGAGGTCCCGCTACCGCTGTGGTTCATCTTTGTCGGACCGGAGACGACAAGCGTCCCTGGCTCGTCTGGGTGCATGGCGCGGGTCAGGGGCAGCCGATCGACATGTTGTTCTCGCGCGCGCGTCGACTTCAGGAGAAGTTGGGCTTCAACATCGCGCTGCCGGTGCAGCCCGGTCACGGTGCCCGCCGTGACGCGTGGCCGACCTATCCCGACATGGATCCGCTGAACAATGTCGCGGGCATGATGCGGGTGGTGTCCGAGGTCCGCGCGCTGGTCCGGTGGTTGGGCCCCCAATCCAGTGCGATCGCGGTGTCCGGGGTGTCGATGGGAAGTCCAGTAGCAGCGCTGGTCGCACATCTCGAAAAGGTCGACGGGGTAGCGGTTTACACGCCGATCTCCGGGCTCAACGGGATGATCGCTGCGCACCTCGGCCGGTGGGGATCGTCGGTACGCGACACGATCGAGCTACTGCAGTCCGACAACGTGGCCGCGGTGGCCTCCGTGGTCGACCACCTGAATGTCGAGCCGACTCCGCCCCCGTCGCGCAGGCTCATCGTGGGCGCCTGGCACGACCGGATGGCTATGCGCGAACCCGCTCAGCGGTTGCACGCGCGGTGGGGTGGCGAGTTGTACTGGCACCCGGGAAGTCACGTCGGACATCTGTTCGCAGGTGGAGTCCAGCAGGCGTCGGAGCGGTTTCTACGCGGAGTCAGCGAGTCGAGCCGTATTCGCGAATGAACCGGTCGCGGACGTAAGCCAACTCGCGATCGAGATCGTAACCATCGCCAAGCAGAGTCCACAGGTACGCGGCGCCGAAGATCGCCGCGCTGAGATCGCTTGTCGCACGGTCGATGTCGACGTCATCACGAACTGATCCGTCGTCAACCCCGCGTCGCAAACCGGCCTCGACTTTATCGACTCCACGCTGGAGCCAACGCTGAACGCGTTCGCGCAACGGCGAAGTGCTCTTGACGCCCTCGAACGTGGCAACAAACATTGCGCGCAAAAAGGCCTGATCTTCGGAGAACAGTCGACGAACCCGGTCGAAGTGGCCGATTGCCTCCTGCAGGCCCGTGGCATTGGGGTCGGCGTCCGGACTGAGCTGCTTGACGTAGTCGTGCAGAAAGAAGGCGTCGAGAATCGCGTCCTTACTGCCGTACCTAGCGTGGACCATGGCCCTGCTGTAACCCGCTCGGCGGCCGATTTCGGCGGCTGTCGTTGCTTCCCAGCCTTTTTCGACGATCAAGTCGGCGGCTGCCTCGACCAGCCGCCGACTGGAGATCTCGACCCGTTCCGGCTGGGTGAGGCGACGAGTGGGAGACGGCACGCATTGCATATTAGACGATCGACAACTATGTTAGTTGCGTCTCGTCAAGTAAGTGGCAGAGGAACTCGATGAAGAGTGCGGGTGCGACCGACGTCCCATTGGGGATCGACGCCGTGACCCCGCAGTGGTTGACCAATGTGCTCGGCTCCGACGTGACGGGTGTTCGTGCCGAACAGATCGCCATGGACAGCGGCTTCTCGTCGCTGCTCTACCGGCTGCACCTGACCGGTGATGGTCTCCCATCGACGTTGATCGCGAAATTGCCCGCGCTCTCCGAAGCCCGTGGTGCGATGGATCTGATGGGTGGTTACCGCAGGGAGGTTGCCTTCTACCGGGACATCGCCGGTCGGACGCCGATGAAAACCCCGGACGTGCACGTCGCCCGGATCGCCGACAATGGTGTCGACTTCGTGCTGTTGCTCGAGGATCTCGCCGGCTGGGACAACGCGGATCATCTGGCAGGGCTGTCGATGGACCGAGCGCGAACGTGTCTCGAGTCATTGGCGGGATTGCACGCGTGGTCCTCGCGCCAGGCCAACGGAGATGTGCTGCAGCAGTTTCCGAGTATCGACAATCCGATGATCCGCGAAGCAATGGTGCCGGCCTTCGGCTACGGATGGCAGTTGTACCTCGAGAAGCGCGATAGTGCTGTGCCGCCAGAGCTCGCCGAGTTCTTCGAGCACTTTTCGGATCGCGCTCCGGCGGCGCTTTCCGCGTTGACCGAACACGACATGCTGATACATGGTGACATCCGGGCCGACAATCTGTTCTTCGACGGTGACGCACTCAAAGTGGTGGACTTCCAATTCGCGGCCCGCGGGTCCGGTGTAGCCGACGTGGCCTACCTGCTCACCCAGGGATTGCCGATCGAGGAGCGTAGCGGTCAAGACGAGGCCCTGCTCCGTGAGTATCTAGGCCATCTGGCCGATAGAGGAGTCGACTACGAATTCGACTCCGCGTGGCGCGACTACCGGACCGCTGCGGTGTACCTGACATTGATGCCCGTCGTCGCACTACTGACCTGGGATATCGTGCCGGAACGGTCGCGCCGACTCTGCCTCACACTCACCGATCGTGCGGTCGCCGCCATCGACGAGATCGACGCACTGGAGGTGTTCGAGTGACGCGTACGGCGCGCGAAGTGGTGGAGTTGTACAACCTCGTCGTCTGGAATGAACGAAACTTCAACCTCGCCGAGGAGCTGATGGGGGACAGCGTGATTCGCCACGACGTCGGCGAGTCGACGGTGCTCTCTCACGAGCAGGCGGTTGCGCGCATCGTGGACCACTGGGCGATGTTCGAGACGATTCGTTTCGACCTCAACCTGGTGGTGGCGGGCGACGACGGCGAGCACGTCGCCATCGTCTACCAGTCGCCGATGGAACTGAAGGATGGCACCAAGACTGACGTCGGCAGTATCGAGATATTCCGGGTAGTCGACGGTCGGATCGTCGAAGTGTGGAATTGCGGCTACAAACAGGGGATCTGGCAATGACGGCGACTGAACGCGTATTGGACGAACTCGGCTACTACCTGCTCGCGGGAGCGGGCGGCGAGGGGCCTGCCGGGTTGATGGATGAGGCGCGCCGCGGTGAGGAGTTGGGCTTCGGCACGGGATTCATCTCCGAGCGCTGGAACGTCAAGGAAGCCTCGTCGTTGACCGGCGCCGCGTTGGCCGTCACCGACCGGATGCAGATCGCCACCGCCGCGACGAATCACAACACCCGGCACCCGCTGATCACCGGTTCATACGCGACCACCATGCACCGGCTGTCGAAAGGCCGTTTCACGCTGGGGATCGGCCGCGGTATCGCAGCGATGTACGGTGCCTTCGGGGTGCCGGCTGTCACGACCGCGCAGATGGAGGACTTCGCCCAGGTCATGCGGAGGCTCTGGCACGGGGAGCTCATCTTCAACCACGACGGACCGATCGGGAAGTATCAGTTGCTGTTCCTGGATCCGGACTTCGACGAGGACATCCGGCTGGCGATCGTCGCGTTCGGCCCCAAGACGTTGGCGTTGGGCGGGCGCGAGTTCGACGACGTCATTCTGCACACCTACTTCACGCCCGAAACCCTGCAGCGCGCGGTGAAGATTGTCAAAGACGCCGCGGAGCAGGCGGGCCGCAACCCCGACGACGTGCGGGTCTGGTCGTGCTTCGCGACCGTCGGTGACCATCTGCCCGAGGAGCTCCGCCTGAAGAAGACGGTGGCGCGACTGGCGACCTATCTGCAGGGATACGGCGAACTTCTGCTCAACACGAACGGCTGGGATCTCTCAGTGCTGCAACGCTTCAGGGACGACGCGGTGGTGCAGTCCATCGGCGGCGGCATCGACCACAAGGCCACTGCCGAGCAGATCGAGCACATCGCCACGCTCATCCCCGACGAGTGGCTCGAGCCCTCTGCGACGGGATCGGCGCAGCAGTGTGTGGACCGCATACGGAAAGAGTTCGATTACGGCGCCGATGCGGTGATCATGCACGGCGCCACTCCCAATGAACTCGAACCGATCGTCGCCGAATACCGCAACACAGTGTGATTTCGGTGCGGAAACAGTCGCTCAGCGATCGCTTGCGCACCGAAATCGCCGTGATTTAGGGCGTGATGACGGTGCGGCTCACCGGTTCTGCCGCGGCCTGCCTGCTGTAGAGCCCGCGTCGCAGCGCCGAGAGCAACGCATTGCGCGTCTCCTCCGGGCTGATGAGGTCGTCGAACCCGAGGTGGCCGGCCGAGCGGAACGACGCCTCGACCTCCGCCTTGCGCAGCTTGGCTTCCATATCCTCGGCGGCGTGGGAGGCCTTGCTCAGGGCGGCCGCGCTCATCGCGCCCATCGTCGCACCCGGATAGGCGAAGGTGGCGCTCTGGTTGTCGAAGCCCAGCAGCGACATCACCATCGACCCGAATCCGTAGGCCTTGCGCAGGGTCACATGCAGCTTCAGCGTGGTGGCCGCGGTCTGGGCGGCGAACATCCGGGCACCGCTGCGCAGCACGCCGCTCTTCTCGGATCGGCTGCCCGGCAACATTCCCGGGTTGTCCGCGAGGAACACGATGGGTAGGTGGAAAGAGTCGGCGACATTGATGAAATGCGCTGCCTTGTCGGCGGCATCGGCGTCGATCGATCCGGCGATCACCTTGGGCTGATTGGCCACGACGGCGACGGGATGACCGCCGAGATGCGCCAGCGCACAGATCATCGCCTGCCCGAATTTCGGCTGCACCTCGAACCAGCCGCGGTCGTCGAACACCGCGTCGAGGACGGCGCGCATGTCGTAGACGCGCCGGTTGCCGCGCGGGACGATGTCGAGCAGTTCAGGCGTCGAGCGCGGTTCGCTCGCCTCGTCCTCGGGCAGTGACGCCGGATACGACCACGCGCTCGGCGGGAAGTACGACAGATAACGACGGATGTCGTCGAGCACCGCCTCATCGTCCTCGGCGAGGTTGTGGATCACCCCGCTGGCTAGCGCTACCGACGGACCGCCCAGATCTTCTTTCGAAATATCCTCGCCCGTAGACTCTTTCACGACCGGCGGGCCCGCGGTGAAGATCGCGCCCTGGTTGCTCATGATGGTCCAGTCGCACACTGGCGCCACCAGTGCACCATGGCCCGCCGACGGGCCGAGCAGCCCTCCGACCATCGGCACCTTGCCGGAACATTGCGCCTGAGCGAGCAGATCGGTTGGGGTGCGGCCATAGTGCTCGCCGCTGGGCCGGAAGCCCGCGCCCTCCAGGAGCATCACCAACGGGATCCGGTCCCGCAGCGCCAACTCCGCAAGCCGATAGCGCTTCGCGTTACCACCGGGGCCGATGCTGCCCGCCAGCGTGGTGAAGTCCTCCGCGCCGACCATTACCGGTGAGCCATTGATGAGGCCCGAACCGGCCACAATCCCGTCGGCGGCGATCTCACCGCCAACCAGCGTGCCGAACTCCCGGAAGCTGCCGTTGTCGAGCAGGTGGTCCAGCCGCGCGCGAGCGTCGAGCTTGCCCTTGCCGTGATGCTTGGCCAGTCGCTCCGGGCCACCCATCGCGCGCGACCTCTCCCGTCGAAGATCGAGGTCTTCGAGCGTCTCCTTCCAACCCTGCTCGTTCGTCATGCGCTCTTCCTGTCGTTGAAAGGCGATCGTCGCACCGGCATGTTCACGTTGACCATACTGAATTGCTTACTGTAGCGTCTGCGGGCATGGGTAGCGGCGCCGGCCTCAAGGTCGACGGCGGCGTGTTCAGCCAGCTCCATGCCGTGGTCGACGCCGCGGTGACCCTGGAACGGCGGGGCTATGACGGCTGCTGGACCGCCGAGGTCAACCATGACCCGTTCCTGCCGCTGACGCTCGCCGCCGAGCACACCGAGACGATCGAACTGGGCACCAGCATCGCTGTCGCGTTCGCGCGGAACCCGATGACCGTTGCCAACGTCGGCTGGGATCTGCAGGAGTACTCCAGGGGCCGGCTCAACCTCGGTCTCGGCTCGCAGATCCAGCCGCACATCGAGAAGCGCTTTTCCATGCCGTGGAGTCGGCCGGTGCCGCGGATGCGGGAGTTCGTGCTGGCGTTGCGCGAGATCTGGGCGTGCTGGCACGACGGCTCGAAATTGCGATTCGAGGGCGACTTCTACACACACAAGATCATGACGCCGATGTTCGTGCCGGAACCGCACGAGTACGGCGTCCCGAAGGTGTTCATCGCCGCAGTCGGTGAGGCGATGACGGAGATGACGGGCGAAGTCGCCGACGGGATTCTCGCGCACGCCTTTACGACCAAGCGGTACTTCGAAGAGGTGACCACTCCCGCACTGATGCGGGGGATGGCCAAGTCGGGCCGGGCGCGCAACGACTTTCAGGTGTCGGCTCCGCTGTTCGTCGTCACCGGTTCCGACGAGTCCGAGTTGGACGCCGCCGCCGTGGGCACCCGCAAGCAGATAGCCTTCTACGGTTCGACACCCGCGTACAAGAAAGTGCTCGATCTGCACAGCTGGGGAGCGTTGCACGACGAGTTGCACGGCCTTTCGCTGAAGGGCGACTGGGACGGTATGGGTGCCCTGATCGACGACGAGATTCTCGATACCTTCGCAGTCGTTGCGCCAATCGACAAGCTGGCGGCCAAGATTCGCGACCGCTGCGATGGTCTGATCGACCGCGTCATGGTGGGCTTTCCGCGTACGACTTCGGAATCAACAATCTCGGCGGTATTGACAGAGCTGCGCGCGCCGACTGCACAGTGAGGAACCGGCTATGGCCACCCGCATCATGGATGAAGCCGCGAAGGTGTTCGCGACCCCGCAGGCGTACACCGATGAGACCAAGCTGCACGCCGCACTGACGCATCTGCGCGCGAACGCTCCTGTGTCGTGGGTAGACGTACCGGACTACCGCCCGTTCTGGGCGATCACCAAGCACGCCGACATCATGGCGATCGAACGGGCGAACACGTTGTTCACCAACTCGCCGCGTCCGGTGCTGACCACCGCCGCCGGCGATGATCAGCAGGCCGCAATTGGTGTCAAAACCCTGATTCACCACGATGATCCGGAGCACCGCGCCATCCGGGCCATCGGAGCCGACTGGTTCCGGCCGAAAGCCATGCGTGCGCTGAAGGTGCGCATCGACGAGCTCGCCAGGCGCTACGTCGACCAGATGGTTGCGGCAGGACCGGAATGCGATTTCGTCCAAGAAGTCGCGGTGAATTATCCGCTCTACGTGATCATGTCGATGCTCGGTATTCCCGAATCCGACTTTCCGCAGATGTTGAAGTACACACAGGAGCTGTTCGGAACCGACGACGAGGAGATGCAGCGTAGTTCGTCCATCGAGGAATCCATGGGCGTGCTGCTCGAGATGTTCGCCTACTTCAACGAATTGACCGCGGCGCGGCGTGCGACGCCAACCGAGGATCTGGCTTCGGCGATCGCGAACGCCACGATCGACGGTGAACCGCTGTCTGACATCGACACCGTGTCCTACTACCTGATCATCGCGACCGCGGGACACGACACCACCAGCGCTGTGATCTCGGGCGGACTTCACGCGCTGATCGACCATCCAGATCAGTTGCAGCGCCTACGCGACAACATGGATCTCATGCCGCTGGCCACCGAGGAAATGATCCGGTGGGTCACGCCGGTCAAGGAGTTCATGCGCACTGCGCAGCAAGAGACCGAGGTGCGCGGCGTCCCGATCGCAGCAGGGGAGTCGGTACTGCTGTCGTACGTCTCGTCGAATCGCGACGAAGACGTGTTCGACGAACCGTTCACATTCGACGTGGGACGTGAGCCCAACAAGCACAACGCGTTCGGCTACGGCGTGCACTTCTGTCTGGGCGCGGCGCTGGCCCGAATGGAGGTCAACAGCTTCTTCTCCGAGCTGGTACCGCGACTGGACTCGATAGAACTGACCGGCGATCCGGCGTACACCGCGACGGTCTTCGTCGGCGGACCCAAACACCTGCCGATCCGCTACTCGCTCAAATGATCTGAGCGCTCACTTCTGCTGCGCGGTCGCCCGGTCCAGCTGGTCCTGCAACGTCGTCGCGCCCAGGCTCGAGTCCTTCTTGTGGTGCGACAGTGCCTGGACGGAGACATCGTGTCCTTCCGCCGCCTTGCGCAGGGCGCCGACCGTCGCCTGCTCCTTGGAGATGTGACTGAACGGGTCGAAGTTGTACCAGCGCATGGCGTTCTCGTAGGTCATCTTGTTGATCTCGACGTCGGTGGCGTGATGCTCCTTGAGGACCTCGTCGAGTTGCTCCGGGGCACCGGGCCACATCGAGTCGCTGTGCGGATAGTCGGCTTCCCAGCAGATGTTGTCGATACCGATCTGGTTGCGCAGTGCCACGCCGACCGGATCGGAGATGAAGCAGGTCAAGAAGTGGTCGCGGAACACCTCGGAAGGCTTCTGCTTGCCGAAGTCCTGGCCCGTCCAGGTGGAATGCATCTCATAGGTGCGATCGGCACGGTCCAGGAAGTAGGGGATCCACCCGGTGCCGCCCTCGCTCAGGGCGATCTTGAGGCCGGGATATTTCTTGATCGGCTTGGACCACAACAGGTCCGCGGCGGCCTGCACGATGTTCATGGGCTGAAGCGTGATCATCACGTCCATCGGGGCGTCCGCTGCGGTAATGGCGAGCTTCCCCGAGGAGCCGATGTGGACGTTCATCACGGTGTCGGTGTCGACAAGGGCCTCCCACATCGGGGTCCAGTAGTCGTCGTGGAACGACGGATAACCCATCGCGGCGGGGTTTTCACTGAATGTGAGTGCGTGGACGCCGCGCTCGGCGTTGCGGCGAATTTCATTGGCACAGGCTTCGGCGTCCCAGATCACCGGCAGAGTCATCGGGATGAACCGGGCCGGATAGGCGCCGCACCACTCCTCGACGTGCCAGTCGTTGTAGGCCTGTACCAGCGCCAGGCTGAACTCGGGATCCTCGGTGGCGAACAATCGGCCGGCGAAACCACAGAAGGTGGGGAAGCAGATGGAACCGAGGATGCCGCCGGCGTTCATGTCCTTGACCCGCTCGTCGACCTGCCAGCAGCCGGGCCGGATCTCGTCGAGACCCTGCGGTTCCAGCCCGTACTCCTCCTTGGGCCGGCCGGCGACCGCGTTGAGCGCGACGTTGGGGATCACCACATCGCGGAACTGCCAGGTGTCCGATCCATCTGGGTTGTGAACCAGCCGTGGCGCCTCGTCGAGGTATTTCTTGGCCAGATGATTCTTGAACATGTCCGGTGGTTCGACGATGTGATCATCGACGCTGATCAGGATCATGTCGTCCTTGTTCACGGCGGTGCTCCTCTGTAGTTGCTTACCGTATGACCAACAGTTTAGCTGTCGCGGTCGACGCGTTACGGTGTTCCCAGCGCTAACCTACGGCGATGCGAGGTGATTCAGAGTGTCAAAGTCCCGAATTACCCCTTCCCCGGCATTCGCTGCGATACCGGTGGACGACCTCGGCCAGGGCGACCGGATCAACATCGGAGTCGCGTCGATCCTCGGGCATCGGCCGGAGGTGGCCGGTGCGCTCGGATCGCTGAAGGCGGCGCTTACCTCTAGCGGGACGCTGCCCCCGCGGCTCGTCGAACTGGTGCGGCTGCGGATCGCGTTCCACAACCAGTGCCGCAGCTGTATGTCGGTGCGCTATCAGAGTGCGATCGACGACGGTCTCACCGAGGACCTCGTGTGCTCGCTCGAGCAGCCGGCCGACGCCGACAACCTCACCGACGCCGAGCGCAGCGCGCTGCGCTACGCAGACCTGTTCGCCACCAACCATCTGGCGATCGACGAGACTGTCTACAACGATCTGCGCAGGCACTTCACCGAAGATGAACTCGTCGAACTCGGTGTGCACTGCGCCTATATGGTCGGAATGGGCCGGCTGGCGGCGACATGGAGCGTCACCGCTGATGTGCCCGACGCTTTCCGTGAAACATCGGATTCGCCTCTGGCGCCGTGGGATTCCGAAGGCGTCGTCGCCTCCGGCTAGTTGCCGCAGGTCAGCACCCTGAATGCCGCATCAATCCCGTTTGCGTGTACAACCTCGAACTGTGTGGGGCGCTGGCATGATGTGCCTTTGCCTAATCGTCGGCAGAGAGGCGCGAGATGAACTCAGAGACCGCAGACACTGATCTGGTCGGCGGGGTTCCGCGTCGCCGGATCGTGATCGCCTCGATGGTGGGTACCACGATCGAGTTCTACGACTTCTATATCTATGCCACCGCCGCGGTCTCGGTGTTCCCGCATCTGTTCTTTCCCAAGAGTGATTCGACGACGGCGCTGCTGGCCTCGCTGGCCACCTTCGGTCTCGCCTTCGTGGCCCGCCCGGTGGGCTCGGTCCTGTTCGGCCATTTCGGCGACCGGGTGGGCCGCAAGGCCACCCTCGTCGCCTCCCTGCTGGTGATGGGGATCGCAACCTTTGTCATCGGGTTGCTGCCGACGTACTCCCAGGTGGGCGTCATCGCTCCCGCACTGCTGGCAATCATGCGCTTCTCGCAGGGTTTGGCCCTCGGCGGTGAATGGAGCGGGGCGGCGCTCCTCGCCACCGAGACCGCAGAACCCGGTAGGCGGGGATGGGCGGCGATGTGGCCCCAGCTCGGAGCCCCGTTCGGATTCCTGTTGGCCAACGGGCTTTTCGTAGGACTGCTGCTGTGGCTCGGGCACAGCAATCTGAATCCCGATCCCGACGGGGCGTTCCTCACCTGGGGCTGGCGAGTTCCGTTCCTGCTGAGCGCGGTGATGGTGGCCATCGGTCTGTATGTGCGGTTGCGGCTGATCGAGACGCCGGTGTTCACCCGCGCCGTCGCGCGCGGTGAAAAGGTGAAAACGCCGCTGACCGAAGTATTTCGGACCAGCTGGCGTCAGCTGATCATCGGTACCTTTGTCATGTTGGCGACGTACACGATCTTCTACATCGTGACGACTTGGGCGCTGAGCTTCGGTACCGGAAAGCGGCCGCCCGACGGTAAGGGACTCGGGTTCCCCTACGTCGACTTCCTGCAGCTGCAACTCATCGCGGTGCTGTTCTTCGCGGCGACGCTGCCGCTCTCGGGTCTGGTCTCCGACCGCTTCGGCCGCAGGCGCTCGCTGCTGGTCGTCACAATCGGCATCATGGCGTACGGCGCGCTGTTCGCCCCGATGCTCGGATCGGGTAACACCTCCGAAAACACGATGCTGCTCTTCTTGATCATCGGAATGACGTTGATGGGGTTCACTTTCGGGCCGATGAGCGCGGTTCTGCCCGAGTTGTTCCCGACGAACGTCCGCTACACGGGGTCGGGAATCTCCTACAACGTCGCCAGCATCCTCGGCGCCGCGGTGGCACCGTTCATCGCTACCTGGCTGGCGACGTCCTACGGTGTCGGCTGGGTGGGCCTGTATCTGTTCGTCGCGGCATGCCTGAGCTTCATTGCGATTCTCGTCATGCGCGAGACCAAGGACACCTCGCTGGATTCGGCGGCCCAACCAGATCCCGGAACGGTCATCACTCCCTGATGCCGGCACGGCCCGACATACCAGCAAAATGGTCAGGGTCACCTAACTCGCTGGGGTGAACGGCTGTGCGCGGTTCGCGTGCGGCGGCCGCGACTCCGCCTTTACCGCAACCGTTTCCGCGAAAGCCGCACTCCATTCGCGGCCGGGTGGTTGTCTGGGGATGTGAATACGGCGGCCACACCGGACATCGGCACCGGCAGATCTGTCAATCTGGTCCTGGCCACGTGGGTCTCGGCGATCAACTTCTGGGCCTGGAACATGATCGGGCCCCTTTCCACCACCTACGCGGGCGACCTGTCGTTGAGCAGTACCGAGGCGTCGATGCTCGTTGCGACACCGATCCTCGTCGGGTCGCTGGGCCGCATCGTCATCGGGTCGCTCACCGACAGGTTCGGCGGCCGCACGATGTTCATCGCCGTGTCCGTCGCGTCGATCGTCCCCGTGCTCGCGGTGGGTGCCGCCGGGGCGGCGGGGTCCTACCCTTTGTTGCTCGTCTGTGGCTTCTTCCTGGGGATCGCCGGAACGATATTCGCCGTCGGTATCCCGTTCGCGAACAGTTGGTTCGAGGCTTCGCGACGCGGCTTCGCCACCGGCGTCTTTGGGATGGGAATGGTCGGCACCGCGCTTTCGGCGTTCTTCACACCGCGATTCGTACGGTGGTTCGGTCTGCTCACCACCCACGTGATCGTCGCGGTCGCGCTCGCGTTGACCGCGGCAGCCTGTGTCCTGGTCATGCGGAACTCGCCGAACTTCACCCCCAACACCGGGCCTGTGGTGCCCAAACTGGTTGCCGCCGCGAGGTTACCCGTCACGTGGGAGATGTCGTTCCTCTATGCGGTGGTGTTCGGCGGCTTCGTCGCATTCAGCAATTATCTGCCCACCTACATCAAGACGATCTACGGGTTCTCAGCGGTCGACGCAGGCGCGCGTACGGCAGGTTTCGCGCTGGCCGCCGTGCTGGCCCGACCGGTCGGCGGAGCGCTGGCCGACCGGATCGCACCCAAGTACGTGGTGCTGACGTCTTTCGCGGGGACGGCGGCGATGGCGTTCGTCGCGGTATTCCAGCCGCCGCCGGACGTGTGGTCCGCGGCGACGTTCATCACGCTGGCGATCTTCCTCGGGATCGGCACCGGCGGCGTCTTCGCATGGGTGGCACGCCGGGCGCCCGCACAGTCGGTGGGTGCAGTCACAGGAATCGTGGCCGCGGCAGGCGGCCTCGGCGGCTATTTCCCGCCGCTGGTGATGGGTGCGACGTACGACGCGACCGACAACGACTACAGCGTCGGCCTGCTGCTCTTGGTGGCCACCGCACTGTTCGCCCTTGCCTTTACCGCGCTGCGACTGCACGCGCACGAACCGGCGGCTCAACCCAGCAAGGGCGGGACATGACGACTACACCGCACACCGGCGGCCCGATCGAGGAACTGCTCGGACGCAGCGGGCGCTTCTTCACGCCCGGCGAGTTCTCCGACGACCTGCGCTCCGTCACGCGTCGCGGAGGACGCGAGGGCGACGCCTTCTACCGCGACCGCTGGAGCCACGACAAGGTGGTGCGCTCCACGCACGGAGTGAACTGCACCGGTTCGTGTTCGTGGAAGATCTACGTCAAGGACGGCATCATCACCTGGGAGACCCAGGAAACCGACTACCCCTCGGTGGGGTCCGACCGTCCCGAGTACGAACCCCGTGGCTGCCCGCGCGGTGCGGCCTTCTCCTGGTACACCTACTCGCCGACGCGGGTGCGCTATCCCTATGCCCGCGGCGTCCTGGTCGAGATGTACCGCGAAGCCAAAGCGCGACTTCATGACCCGGTTCTGGCGTGGGCGGACATCCAGGCCGATCCGGAGCGACGCCGCCGATACCAGCGGGCCCGCGGTAAAGGCGGGCTGGTGCGGGTGACGTGGACCGAGGCGACGGAGATGATCGCCGCCGCCCACGTGCACACGATCACGACCTACGGCCCCGACCGGGTGGCCGGCTTCTCGCCCATCCCGGCCATGTCGATGGTCAGCCACGCCGCGGGGTCCCGGTTCGTCGAGCTGATCGGCGGAGCGATGACCTCGTTCTACGACTGGTACGCCGATCTGCCGGTGGCCTCACCGCAGGTGTTCGGCGATCAGACCGACGTACCGGAGTCCGGTGATTGGTGGGACGCTGCCTATTTGATGATGTGGGGTTCCAACGTCCCCGTCACCCGAACCCCGGACGCGCACTGGATGGCCGAGGTGCGCTATCGCGGCACCAAGGTCGTCAGTGTCAGCCCGGACTACGCCGACAACACCAAGTTCGCCGACGAGTGGATGCCGTGCGCGGCGGGCACCGACGGCGCCCTCGCGATGGCGATGGGCCACGTAATCCTGTCCGAATGCTTTGTCCGCCGACGTGTTCCGTACTTTGTCGACTATGCGCGTAAGTTCACCGATCTGCCGTTCCTGATCAAGCTGGAGGAACGAAACGGGACGCTGGTGCCCGGAAAGAACCTCACCGCCGCCGATCTCGGACAAGACGTCGAGAACTCGGCGTTCAAACCGGCCGTGCTGGACGGCGCGACCGGAACGGTAGCGGTGCCGCAAGGGTCGCTGGGGTTCCGTTTCGGGGACGGGGGAGTGGGTCAGTGGAATCTCGATCTCGAGGCCCTGGTGCCGGCGCTGACGGTGGCGACCGACGACGGTGAGGTCGCCGCCATCAAATTACCTTGCTTCGACACCGTCGACGGTCACGGCGCGACGCTTGAGCGCGGAGTTCCGGTGCGCCGCGTCGGGGACCACCTGGTATGCACGGTGTTCGACTTGATGCTCGCGCAGTACGGGGTAGCCCGGTTCGGGCTGCCCGGAGACTGGCCCACCGGCTACGACGACGCCGAGCATCCCTACACGCCGGCTTGGCAGGAATCGATCACCGGAGTCGCTGCCGCCCAAGCTATCCGGGTGGCCAAGGAGTTCGCACGCAACGCCGAGGACACCAACGGCCGGTCGATGATCATCATGGGGGCCGGCATCTGCCAGTGGTTCCACGGCGACGCCACCTACCGCGCTGTGCTGGCGCTACTGTTGCTCACCGGGTCGATGGGCCGCAACGGCGGCGGCTGGGCGCATTACGTCGGGCAGGAGAAATGCCGGCCGATCACCGGGTGGGCAACACTGGCGATGGGCACCGACTGGTCGCGTCCGCCGCGGCAGATGACCGGCACGTCCTACTGGTATGCCCACACCGATCAGTGGCGCTACGACGGATATCGCGCTGACGCGCTGGCCAGCCCGCTCGGCAGGGGCCGGTTCGCGGGCAAGCACACCATGGATGTGCTGGCCTCGGCCACCGCAATGGGGTGGAGTCCGTTCTTTCCGCAGTTCGACCGGTCCAGCCTGGATGTCGCCGATGATGCGCTGGCCGCGGGACGCGCCACCTCGGACATCCCGAACTATGTCGCAGAACAACTGGCAAGCGGCGCACTGAAATTGGCCGTCACAGATCCGGATAATCCGGCGAACTGGCCACGGGTGCTGAACGTCTGGCGGGCCAACCTGCTCGGTTCGTCGAGCAAGGGCAACGAATACTTCCTGCGCCATCTGCTCGGCACCACCTCTAACCTGCAGGGCCAACCGACCGACGTGCGCGCGCGCGACATCGTGTACACCGACGAGATTCCGGAAGGCAAGCTCGACCTGTTGATGTCGATCGACTTCCGGATGACGTCGACGACTCTGCTGTCCGATGTGGTGCTGCCCGCCGCCACCTGGTACGAGAAGGCGGACCTGTCCAGCACCGACATGCATCCGTATATCCACGCTTTCAGCCCGGCCATCGACCCGCCGTGGGAAACACGTTCGGACTACGAGGCATTCGGTGCAATCGCCAGGACGTTCAGCGCACTGGCCGCCAAACACCTCGGCACACGCACCGACGTGGTGCTCGGCACGTTGCAGCACGACACACCCGGGGCGATGGCGTATCCGGGTGGCGTGGAACACGACTGGCGCGTCAGCGGCGAGACACCGATTCCCGGCAAGACCATGGGTCCCATTGCGGTGGTGGAACGCGACTACGCCGCGATCGGTGAGAAGTGGGTGACGCTGGGTCCCCTCGTCGATTCCCTCGGCGTCACCACCAAGGGCATCACCACCCGCCCGACCACCGAAGTCGGCGAGCTGGCGGCCAAATTCGGCGTGATGGATTCGGGTGCGGCCCAGGGTCGTCCGGCCATGACGTCGGCCGAGCGGATGGCCGACGTGATCCTGGCCTTGTCGGGTACGTCCAACGGCAGGCTCGCGGTCGAGGGGTTCCGGCAGCTGGAGCACCGGACCGGTCGCAAATTGGTGCATTTGGCCGAGGGCAGCGAGGAACGCCGTATCACTTACGCCGACACCCAGGCCCGGCCGGTGCCGGTCATCACCAGCCCGGAGTGGTCAGGCAGCGAGACAGGTGGCCGCCGTTACGCACCGTTCACGGTGAACATCGAAGAGCTCAAACCGTTTCACACCCTGACCGGCCGGATGCACTTCTACGTCGACCATGACTGGCTCGAGGAGTTGGGCGAGCAACTACCGACGTATCGGCCGCCGCTGGACATGTCGCGGTTGTTCGGTGAACCCGCGGTGGGCAGCGGCGACGGTGTCGGGCTGACGGTGCGCTACCTGACCCCTCATTCGAAGTGGTCCATCCACTCCGAATACCAGGACAACCTGTTCATGTTGTCGCTATCCCGCGGCGGGCCGGTGATGTGGATGAGTCCGGCCGATGCGGCAAAAATCCAAGTCCGCGACAATGATTGGGTCGAGGCCGTCAACCGCAACGGCGTGGTGGTGTGCCGCGCGGCCGTCAGCCACCGGATGCCAGATGGCGTGGTCTTCGTGTATCACGCGATGGAGCGCACCATCGACGTGCCGCTGACCGAAACCACCGGAACGCGCGGCGGGATCCACAATTCGCTGACCCGGCTGCTGATCAAACCGAGCCATCTCGCCGGAGGCTACGCGCAGCATTCGTTTGCGTTCAACTACCTCGGTCCGACCGGAAACCAGCGTGACGAAGTGACGGTGGTGCGCCGTCGCTCCCAGGAGGTGAGCTACCAGTGAAAGTCATGGCGCAGATGGCGATGGTGATGAACCTCGACAAATGCATCGGTTGCCATACCTGCTCGGTGACCTGCAAACAGGCGTGGACGAACCGGTCCGGCACCGAGTACGTGTGGTTCAACAATGTCGAAACCCGTCCCGGCCAAGGCTATCCACGCACCTACGAGGATCAGGAACGTTGGCGCGGGGGCTGGCGGCGCGACCGTCGGGGCAGGCTGAGACTGCGCGACGGCGGCCGGCTGGCCAAGTTGGCCCGGATTTTCGCCAACCCCAAGCTGCCCTCCATCGACGACTACTACGAGCCATGGACCTACGACTACGAGAATCTGATTTCCGCGCCGCTCGGCGAGCAGATGCCGGTCGCGCCCCCGCGCAGCCTGATCAGTGGCAAGCCGATGAAGGTGTCGTGGTCGGCCAACTGGGACGACGACCTCGCCGGGTCACCCGAAATCGTTCCGGGCGACCCGATTCTCGCGAAGGTGAGCGAGGAGGTGAAGCTGCAGCTGGAACAGACGTTCATGTTCTACCTGCCCCGGATCTGTGAGCACTGCCTGAACCCGTCGTGCGTGGCGTCGTGCCCGTCGGGCGCGATGTACAAGCGCAGCGAGGACGGCATTGTGCTGGTCGACCAGGACCGCTGCCGCGGCTGGCGGATGTGCGTGTCGGGCTGCCCATACAAGAAGGTGTATTTCAACCACAAGACGGGCAAGGCCGAGAAGTGCACGATGTGCTATCCGCGTATCGAGGTCGGCCTGCCGACCGTGTGCTCCGAAACCTGTGTGGGCCGGTTGCGCTATCTGGGCCTGGTGCTCTACGACGTCGACCGAGTATTGGAGGCCGCATCGGTCGAGGATGAGAAAGATCTTTACGAGGCTCATCGGCGGATTCTGCTGGACCCCACCGATCCCACAGTGATCGCGGGTGCTCGCGCTGAGGGGATCTCCGACGAGTGGATCGAGGCTGCGCAACGCTCTCCAGTCTATGCGCTGATCAACACGTTTCAGGTTGCGCTGCCGTTGCATCCGGAATTCCGCACGGTGCCGATGGTGTGGTACATCCCGCCGCTCTCGCCGATCGTCGACGCGGTCAGCCGCGACGGGCACGACGGTGAAGACGTCGGCAACCTGTTCGGCGCGCTGGAGGCGCTGCGCATCCCGGTTGAGTATCTGGCCGGACTGTTCACCGCCGGGGACACCGCCGTCGTGGACGCGGTGCTGCGGCGGTTGGCGGCGATGCGGTCCTACATGCGTGACATCAACCTCGGCCGCGAAACCCAGCCCCACATTCCGGAGGCGGTGGGGATGACCGAAAAGCAGATGTATGACATGTACCGGCTGCTGGCGCTGGCGAAATACGAAGAGCGCTATGTGATTCCGACGGCGTACGTCGCGACGGGTCCGCAACTGGAGGAAACCGGCTGTTCGTTGTCATTCGAGGGTGGGCCGGGGATGTACGAATCAGGGCCGTTCGGGGAGGCCAGCGGCGGGCCGGTGCCGGTTGCCGTGGAGACGTTTCACGCGCTGCAACAACGCCAGACGCATGAGGGCATGGGTGCTAACGCCGAGCGTCCGTCGCGCGTGAACCTGCTCAATTGGGACGGTAGGGGAGTGCCGTCGGACATGTTCCCCGGCGGCAAGTCATGAAACGGCGAAACCAGCCCCTGCAGGACCGCCTGGTGTGGCAAGCGGCGTCACTGCTGCTGGCATACCCCGATGAACAACAGGTCCGTAGGCTGGACACCGTCGACCGATTGCTCGAGTACATCACCGGTCCGGCGGCGACCTTACTGGGAAAGACCGTAACGGCACTGCGAATGCGCGACACGATGCACGCGGCCGCCGACTACGTCGAAACCTTCGATCTGCGGCGACGTTCCACGATGCTGCTGACCTACTGGACCGCCGGGGACACCCGCAACCGCGGCGCGCAGATGCTGGCTTTCGCACAGTCCTACCGCAACGCCGGTGTCCAGCCGCCGAAAGGTGAAGCGCCAGATTACCTTCCGGTTGTCCTGGAATTCGCCGCCACCGTCGATCCGGAAGCCGGACGACGTCTACTCGCCGATCACCGCGTCCCGATCGACGTCGTACGGCAGGCACTGGTCGATGCCGACTCGCCATACGCGCCCACCGTTGCCGCGGTGGCTGCGACGCTGCCCGCCGCCGGGGAACGGGATGCTCGCCGGCTGCTGCGCTCCGGACCGCCTGCCGAAGCGGTTGGCCTGCAGCCATTTCAGTTGACCGTACCGCCGCGGCGGGCGGAAGGAGGCCGGTGACGATGTCCGGTTGGGAAATCTTCTGGGATGTGGTGCCTTACGTGACGCTCGCGATCGTCATCGTCGGCACGTGGTGGCGATACCGCTACGACAAGTTCGGTTGGACCACCCGCTCGTCGCAGCTCTACGAATCGAGGTTGCTGCGGATCGGCAGCCCGCTGTTCCACTTCGGCATGCTGGTCGTCATCGTCGGGCACATCATCGGGTTGGTGATCCCGGAATCCTGGACCAAGGCGATCATGACGGACCACGTGTATCACCTACAGGCGGGAATTCTCGGGGCGATCGCCGGCTTCGCCACACTGACCGGTATCGCATTGCTGATCTATCGCCGCCGGACCACGGGGCCGGTGTTCATGGCGACCACCGTCAACGACAAGCTGATGTATCTGGTGCTGGTGCTGGCCATCGTCGCCGGGCTCAGCTGCACTCTGATCGGTGCCACACCAGGGGGCGCCGAGCACGATTACCGGGAAACGGTCTCACCGTGGTTCCGCTCGATCTGGGTGCTGCAGCCGCGGGGCGATCTGATGGTGCAGGCGCCGCTGTACTTCCACATCCACGTGATGATCGCGCTCGTGCTGTTCTGCATCTGGCCGTTCACCCGGTTGGTGCACGTGTTCAGCGCGCCGATCGGCTACCTGTTCCGGCCCTACATCGTGTACCGCAGCCGTGAGGTGTCGGCCGGCAAGGAGTTGGTGGGGTCGCATCGGCCTCGCCGTGGTTGGTGAATTCTGCTCAGCCGGCTGTCAATGCGTCGAGTTCGCGCGCGTCGGTACCTCTGAGCCTGCGGTGCATCGCCCTCGCGATCCTGCCTGCTTGGATCTTCGCACGATCTGCCGCCGGCCCGTCGTACATGAGGTCGACCGTCGCCTCCCACAGCGCGAGCCAGCGCGCGAAGTGCTTGGCGTGCAAGGGATGCCGCAGGTCAAGTTGGCGATGAACCACCAGGGCGCTACCGCGATAGAGTCCGGCGCGAAACAGCACGGTTTCCCAGAAGTCACACATCACCGGCAGGTGTGATTCGAGTCCTTGTGCACGTAGCTCACTGAAGGGTTCGGCGAGGACATCGTCGGCAAAGACCTGGCCGTAGAAGCGCCGCAACAGCACCTCGACGTCGTCGCGGTTGGTCAGATCACTCATCGGGACCTCTGCTGGTTTTTACAAGGGCATTTGTATAAACTCTAGCGTATGTCGAGGCCGCGGACAGTGAGCTCCATGTCACAGCCATCCGGCCGTCGCGAAGACGTGCTGGCGGCGCTGAGGGGTGCGGCCGACGCGATGACGATTGCGAACATCGCGGAACAGCTTGAGGTGCATCCGAATACCGTGCGCTTCCACCTCGAGGCCCTGGTCGCGGACGGCAGGGCCGAGCGGGTCGAACCGGATCGCAAGGGCCAAGGCCGGCCGCCGCAGTTGTATCGTGCGGTCGCAGGGATGGATCCCGGTGGGACGCGGCGGTACCGAATGCTGGCTGAAATCCTCACCTTGGCGCTGGCGGGCGACCCCAACGCCAGCGCCAAGGCGCTCGAGGCGGGCCGCGCATGGGCTGGCAGGCTGAGCCATCCGCCCCGCACCAGGCCTGGCGTCCGGGCGTCGGTCAATCGGCTGGTCAGCCTGCTCGACGATCTCGGGTTTGCCCCACAGCGGCGGGAGAGCGAGGGCGAAGTCCAAGTCGGACTCCGTCATTGCCCCTTTCTCGAACTGGTCGACGAAGCACGGTCCGTCGTCTGCCCGATTCACCTCGGTCTGATGCAGGGTGCGATGGCGACGTGGCGCGCGCCCGTCACCGTCGATCGCCTGGAACCCTTCGTCGAGCCGGGCCTCTGTCTGGCTCACCTCACCCTCGATGAGGAGGCGTCATGAGCACGGGTCCCGCGGTCGCTACCGCGTTGACGTTCGTCTGGCTCGGCATGGTGCTGGCCATCTCGTTTCTCGAGGCGCCGCTGAAGTTCCGGGCACCCGGCGTCACGCTGCAAATCGGACTGGGCATCGGCCGGCTGGTCTTCCGCGCGCTCAACAGTGCCGAAGTGCTGATCGCCGTCGGTATCGCTGTCGGGCTGGCGCTGAACCACCCACGCACCGGCATCGTCGTGGCGTTTGCCATCGCTTTCGGCGCGCTGATTATTCAACTTGCCGGTGTGCGACCGCGATTGACACGCCGCTCCGACGCGGTGCTGGCCGGCGAGAATGCCCCACGCTCCCGCGCCCACTACGTCTACGTGGCATTGGAGGCGGTGAAGGTCATCGCGTTGATCGTGGGCGGAATTCTGCTGCTGTCCAGCTGAACGCGGTCCCTACACTGCATTCATGGCCGATGAACCGATGGACGTCCTTTCGGCAGAAGAGAGCTGGAACCTGTTGTCGAGCCGGTCGTTGGGCCGCCTGGTCACGTGTGTCGACGGCCACCCCGAGATCTTTCCCGTCAACTACGTAGTCCAGCGCAGGACCGTCCTGTTTCGCACCGCGGACTTCGCCACCAAACTGTTCACCGTCGTGATGAACGCCCACGTGGTATTCGAAGCCGACGACCACAACGTGGCGGAAGGCTGGAGCGTGATCGTCAAGGGCATCGCGCAGGTGCTCAACTCCAGCGACGAGATCGAGGAAGCCGAACGGGCGCAATTGCTGCCGTGGACGGCCGGGATGAAACCCCGATACGTGCGGGTGGAGCCGACCGACATCAGCGGCCGCCGCTTCCGATTCGGATCTGCGGCCGTCACCGACTGACGGCCCGTCGACTAGGGACCTTTGGCCCCTTCGGCTGCGGTCCGGAACAGCCGACAGTGGACGTATGGAGCAATTGAGCACGTTTGATGCGGGATTCCTCCACGCCGAAGACTCCGACCGCCATGTCAGCCTGGCGATCGGTGCCGTGGCCGTCCTGGCCGGACCGATGCCCAGCTTCGATGCGCTGACCGCGACCATCGGTGAGCGCGTGCTTTCGCTGCCGCGGTTAGGCCAAGTGCTGCACACCCAGCCCCTGGACCTCGGTGCTCCGCACTGGGCCGACGACACCGACCTCGACATCTCCCATCACATCCGGCTGGCGGCGCTGCCCCGTCCCGGAGACGATGCAGCCCTGTCCCGCTGGGTGGCCGAGGTCATGGAACGGCGCCTCGACCGCGACCGTCCGCTGTGGGAATGCTGGATCGTCGACGGCTTGGCGCACAACCGGTGGGCGATCCTGATCAAGGTCCACCACTGCATCGCCGACGGAATCGCTGCCACGCACATGCTTTCCCGAATCTGCGACGACGGTGCCGGTGACACCTTCGCGACCGAAATCTGCGCCGCGCACGAGTCGACACGTGGTCTGCGGCTGCCCGCGCTCACCCTCAACCCGGTCGACTGGATCGCCGGGGCGTGGCGTACCTCGGTCGGCATCACCAGCGCCGCGGCGCACGTCCTGCACGGGGCGGCCGAGATCGCGGGCGGTCTGCTGCGGCCCGCGGCGACGTCGTCACTGACCGGACCGCTGAGCAGCATGCGGCGTTACGCCTCGGTCGAGGTGTCGATGGAACAGGTGACAAAGATCTGCAATGGGTTCGACGTGACCATCAACGATGTTGCGCTGGCGGCGATTACGGACAGTTACCGCATGATGCTGCTCCGTCGGGGCGAGCGCCCCCTGCCCGATTCGCTCCGAACCCTCGTTCCGGTTTCGGTGCGCGCTGCCGATGCGGCCGACAAAGCGGACAACCGCGTCTCGGTCATGCTGCCCTGGCTACCCGTGGAGGAGGCCGATCCCGTCGCGCAGCTGCAGACCGTGCACGAACGACTCACGCGGACGAAGGCCAGTGGCCAACGCCAGGCCGGGAACATCTTCGTCTCCGCCGCGAAGGCAATCCCTTTCGCGCTCACGGCGTGGACCGTTCGGACCTTGACCCGGCTGCCTCAGCGCGGCGTCGTCACACTGGCGACGAACGTGCCTGGACCGCGAAAGCGCTTGCGCATCATGGGCCGAGAAGTCATCCGCCTGCTGCCGATTCCGCCGCTGGCACTGAACCTGCGCACGGGCATCGCGATCATGAG
Organism: Mycobacteriaceae bacterium; assembly: GCA_019749805.1. Taxonomy (GTDB): domain Bacteria; phylum Actinomycetota; class Actinomycetes; order Mycobacteriales; family Mycobacteriaceae; genus Mycobacterium. Next base: position 75,982 of record JAIEPH010000006.1, read on the forward strand.
CTACGCGGACCACCTCGCGTTCGGCATCATCGGCGACTACGACGCCGCACCTGATGTCGATGAGCTGGCGAGCGGCATCGAGCGTGCGGTCGAACGTTTGACGGCCGTCAGCGCCGGCCACTGGCGCTCCACACCCGTGGGGACGCTCTCACTCGTACAAGGGGGCTGAACACGATGCCGAACACCCAAGAACTCGACGTCCTCAACCGCAGACAGTGCCTGGACCTCCTTCAGGATGTTCGGGTGGGACGCCTCATCTTCACTGAGGACGCACTGCCGGCAGTTCAGCCGGTCAACTTCCGGATATGGCGCGACGACGTGGTGATTCGTGTCGCCGGCGGGGCCAAGCTGGCCGCCGCGAGCGATAACCTCGTCGTCGCCTTCGAGGCCGACGAGTTGGACCCAGACCTGCGCAGCGGATGGAGCGTGACCGTCGTCGGGCACGCGCAGCCGATCACGGCCGTCGACGATCTGGTCGAGATCGCGGGCACCTTTGTGCAGCCGTGGGTCCAAGGTCGACGCGACCACTTCATCCGCATTCGGACCGAGAAGATCACGGGACGTCGCTTCCGCGAACGCGGCTTACCGCAGTACCACGCCGCCGCGAGCGGCTAGCTCGCTGCTGTCTCGGAAGGATCCGGCGTGATGGGACCTTCGACGGATCAGTCGGCGCGCTGGTAAAGGGCGCGAACGGTGTCGATGGTGTCGGCCTCAGCGGGGTTCTTGTCGTCGCGGTAACGCAGGACCCGCGCGAAACGCAGTGCCATACCGCCGGGATACCGCGACGAGGTCTGCACGCCGTCCAGCGCGATTTCGACGACCTGTTCGGGGCGCACCTTGACGACATAGCCGTCGGTCGGGCCGTCGGCGAGTTCGAGGAAGCGGGCGGTCTGCCACGCCAGCATCGCGTCCGTCATACCCTTGAAAGTCTTTCCGAGCATGACGAATTCGCCGGTCTGGGTGTCCCTCGCACCGAGATGGATGTTCGACAGCTTGCCGGTGCGCCGGCCCGACCCCCACTCGACTCCGAGGACCACCAGATCCAGCGTGTGCACCGGCTTGACCTTCAGCCAGCCCGCCCCGCGACGGCCGGCCTCGTACGGCGCCGACAGCGATTTCGCCATGACGCCTTCGTGGCCCGCCGCCAGCGTGACGTCGAGGAAATTCTGCGCCTGCTCGGCGTCGTCGGTGATCAACCGGTCGACGCGCTGGGCCTTCGGCACGATTGCGTCCAGCGCAGCGATGCGTTCACTGGTCGGCAAATCCAGCAGGTCGGTGCCGTCGAGGTGCAGCAGATCGAAAACGAACACCGACAGGGGTTGTGCCGTACGGGCCGCCGCGATGTCGACCGAGCGCCCGAACCTTGACGCGGTGACCTGAAACCGATGGGGACGACCGTCGGGACGCAGCGCAATCGCCTCGGCGTCGGCGATCAGATCGGTGACCGACAGCGCCAACGTCGCATCCACCACCTCGGGCAGCCGTGCGGTGACGTCGTCGAGGCTGCGGGTATAGATCCGGACGTCGTCACCCGCGCGGTGAATCTGCACCCGCGCGCCGTCCAGCTTGGCCTCGAAAACCGCTGTGCCACCAATGCGTTCAAGAGCGTCGGCGACACCGGTGGCGGTTTGGGCGAGCATCGGACCGACGGGCTGGCCGACCTTTGGCCTGAACTCCTGCAGCGCAACCTCGCCCGCCGTCAGCGCGGCGGCCGCGACGGCGGGCAGATCGCCGCCGAGCATGGCCGCGCGGCGCACCGCGGCGACGGGAACATCGGCCGCCTTAGCGACCGCGTCGGCCATCACTCCCACCAGGGCTCCCTGGCGGAGTTCACCGCCGAGCAGGCGGCGCAGAAATGTCTGCTCGGCGCCGGTGGCCTGACCGAACAGTCCCGCGACCAACTCGGCGCGCCGCGCCTGGGAGCCCTTGCCTGCGACCGTCCCGATCTCGCTGAACCGGGCATCGACATCAAGGACGGTCAGCGACGCCTCGGCCGCCGCTGGTGGCAACGATCGAAGCGCCGCCCAGCCGACGCCGATCTGGCGCTGCGGCAGTTCGCCGGACAACCACGACACGACCACCGCGACCAGCCCGGCATCGCCCTCGTCGCCAGCACGGCGCAGCAGGTCGGCGATCCTGGCGATCTTCTTCAGACGGGCCGAAGAGGCGCCGACTTCGGCGGAGGCGGTGACGACGTCACGAAGCAGCACGATTCCAGCCTGGCACGGGTGTCAGACATCTCCGAGTAGGCCGGTGAGCACCGCGGCTTCTGCGCGTAGGGCGGCGGCGCGTTCGGTGTGCCCGCCGCTGCTCACCTGCTTGGCCGCGGCCAGCCGCTCGTCGACCTCGGCCCGCACCAGGTCGCGAATCTCGTCGTCGGACAACTCCCGGCGCGCCACCTCGGCAGCACCGAGCCCGACCACCCCGCCGGCGATGGATTCACTCTGCGGTGCGTCGACGTCCACGGCGTCGGGGGTTTCCGCGTTGTCGATGGCACTCAAGGCCGAGCGCAGCGCGGACACCCGGGGGGCGTCGCGCTCCTTGCGGGCGGCGAGCAGCGCATCGCGCAGGGATTCTCTCCACACCTGTGCAGCAGTCACGGCACGCCAAAGTAGGCGTCCGAGGCGGCGACCGCAGCTCATTATTTGACCGCGAAGGAGACGGTGTGCCAGCCGGTGGCGCCGTCGGGAATCGGGTCGGCCAGGTCGGCTGTCTGGACGGCACCGGTGTTGTCGGTCGCGCGGACGGAGATCGTGTGCAGGCCCGGCTCTGTGGCCTGCCACGGAAAGCTCCACAGCCGCCATGTGTCGTTGGCGTAGCTCGCGCCGAGCTCGGTTTGCTCCCAGTCGCCCTCATCGATGCGCACCTCGACGGCGCGCACACCGCGGTCTTGAGCCCACGCCACCCCGCCGAACCTCACCGCCCCCTGTGCCACGTCCTGGCCGCTGCGCGGCACGTCGATGCGCGACTGCGTCTTGATCGGTCCGCGCGCGGACCAGCCAAGCGGTGTCCAGTACCCCTGTGCGCGATCGAACCGGGTGAGTTCGAGGTCGACGACCCACTTGGTGGCCGACACATAGCCGTATAGGCCGGGTACGACGAGGCGCGCGGGGTAGCCGTGTTCGGTGGGCAGCGGCTGACCGTTCATGCCGACGGCGAGCAGCGAATCACGGTCGTCGGAAAGTGCTTCCACGGGGCTGCCCGCGGTGAACCCGTCGATCGACATCGACAGCACCATGTCCGCGTCGGAGTGAATACCGGCCTCCGCCAACAGGTCCCGTACTCGATAGCCGGTCCATGCCGCGTTCCCGATGAGGTCTCCTCCGACGGGGTTGGACACACACGTCAGCGTCACCAGCTTCTCGACGACCTCGAACCGTTCGAGATCCTCGAAGCGGTAGGTGATTTCGCGGTCGACCATGCCGTGGATCCTCAATTGCCAGTCGGCCCGACTCAGCTGCGGCACCGACAGCGCGGTATCGATCCGGTAGAAGTCCTCGTTGGCGGTGACGAAGGACGGCAGCGCGACACCTTCCGGCTGCACGGTCGGCGGGACTTCCGGTGCGGCGACGTCGATCTTCGGGAGTGCGAAGGCGTTGCGGTCGCCCGCGACGGACGTCGTCAGCCGCGACAGCACAGCACCCCCGACCCCGGTGAGCGCTCCCACCCCGAGGAATCCGAGCGTGACGAGCGACAGCCGTCGGCCGCGATCGGGGGAGTCCGTCGCGGGATCGCCTTCCGGTTCGTCGACAAACCGGCCGGACGTCAGCAGCCGAAGCACGGCGACACCGCAGACGGTGCCGATGATCGTCGGGACGATGTCGGCCCAGCCCGCTCCCGCACGCGACAGCACGGCCGCACAACCAGCGACCCCGGCGGCAACGATTGCGGCACTGCCCACGGGAACGCGGCGCGTCTCGTACTGCGCCGTCACCGCGGCGATCGCCACGATGACGGCGATCACCGCGATCGACAAGAACAGTTTGTCGGCCGTGCCGAACGTCTGGATGGCCCATTCCTTGACCGGGCCCGGCGTGAGATCGATGACCGCCGATCCGACGGCATTGCGTGCGTCGGCTTCAGCCCCGAAGAATACGACGAGCAGTTGGGTCAGGCCGAGGGCGACCGCGGCCGCCGCCACGCCCGCCATTGCCTTGGCGCCGCGCTCCGTCATGAGGCCAAGCTACCCACGCACCGACCCGAAAGCCTTAACGAAAAGTGACGTCAGCTAAGTTGCTTTACAGTCTGACCTCATTTTGGAAAGGGAACTAAATGGAGATCTCGGGCAAGAAGGCCATCATCGTCGGCGGGGCTTCGGGCTTCGGTAAGGCCACCGCTGAATTGCTGGCCAAGCGCGGCGCGAGCGTGGCAGTGCTGGACCGCCCGCAATCGAAGGGCAAGGAAGTCGCCGACCAGATCGGCGGCACCTTCTATGAGGTCGACGTCACCGACTTCGAGGGCACCGAGAAGGTCCTGCAGCAGGCCATCGACCAGCTGGGCGGCCTGCACATCATCGTCACGACCGCCGGCGGTGGCGTCGCAGAACGCACCGTGAAAAAGGACGGGCCGCATAGCCTGGAGTCCTTTCGCAAGTGCGTCGACCTCAACCTCATCGGCACCTTCAACATCAGCCGGCTGGCCGGCTGGCAGATGAGCAAGCAGGACCTCGTCGACGACGAACAGGAGGAGCGCGGCGTCATCATCAACACCGCGTCGATCGCTGCCTTCGAGGGCCAGATCGGACAGGTCGCCTACACCGCGTCCAAGGCCGCGATCGCCGGTATGTGCCTCACCATGGCTCGCGACATGGGCAGCCTGGGCATCCGTGCCCTCGCGATCGCCCCGAGCCTGTTCGCCACCGGCCTGACCGAAGGCATTCCCGACGAGTTCGCCAAGGCGCTCACCAAGGATGCGGCGTTCCCGAAGCGGTTGGGCAAGCCGGAGGAGTACGCGAAGCTGGTGGCCGCGATCGTCGAGAACCCGATGCTCAACGGGCAGTGCCTGCGTCTGGACGCCGGCCAGCGTTTCGCCCCCAAGTGATTCGGTGATTTCGGTGCGCTAATCACCGCTGAGCGACTGTTAGCGCACCGAAATCGCATAGTGTGGCGCGGGTGGCGACTGTTGCTGATCACGTCATCGAGGCCCTGCGGATCAGCGGCGTACGCCGCGTGTACGGCCTGCCCGGCGACAGCCTCAACGGCTTCACCGACGCGATCCGCCGCTCCGGCGAAATCAGTTGGGAGCACGTCCGTCACGAGGAGACCGCCGGATTCGCGGCCGCGGCGGATGCGGCGCTCTCCGGCGGCCTGGCCGTTTGCGCGGGCAGCTGCGGCCCCGGCAACCTGCATCTGATCAACGGTTTGTTCGACGCGCACCGCAGCCGCGTTCCCGTGCTCGCGATCGCCGCGCACATCCCACGCACCGAAATCGGATCGGAATACTTCCAGGAGACGCACCCGCAGGAGTTGTTCCGCGAGTGCAGCGTCTACTGCGAACTCGTCAGCACCCCCGAGATGGCGCCGCGCATCCTCGAGATGGCGATGCGCGCGGCCGTCGAGGAGAACGGCGTTGCCGTCGTCGTAGTCCCCGGCGAGATCTTCCTGCAGCGCGCCGGCTCCTCCGGGTGGAACGCGCGGCCGGTCGTTGCGACACGGTCGGTGGTGCGCCCCGACGACGAGTCGCTGCAGCGGGCGGCCACCATCCTCAACGACGCCGAGGCGGTGACGATTCTGGGCGGCGCCGGCGTCGCCGGTTCACACGACGTCCTGATCGCCGCGGCGGCGACGCTCAATGCGCCGATCGTGCATGCGCTGCGCGGCAAGGAATTCATCGAGTACGAAAACCCCTACGACGTCGGCATGACGGGACTGCTCGGCTTCGCGTCGGGCTACAAGGCGATCAACGAATGCGACGCGCTGTTGATGCTGGGCACCGACTTCCCGTATCAGCAGTTCTATCCCGACAACGCCAAGGTCGTCCAGGTCGACATACGCGGCCGCAACCTCGGCCGCCGCACCCCGATCGAGCTTGGGCTGGTGGGCTCGGTCAAAGACACCCTCGCCGCGCTGCAGCCGATGCTCAGCCAGAAGAGCCGGCGCGAGCACCTGGACCGGTCGCTGCGCCATTACTCCAAGACCCGTAAGCGGATGGACGACCTTGCGGTCAACGATCGCGATCGCACCCCCATTCGACCTGAATACGTTGCCGGACTTGCCAATCGGCTGGGAACCGACGACGCGGTGTTCACCGCCGACGTGGGTTCGCCGGTGGTATGGGCCGCTCGGTACCTCACGATGAACGGCCGTCGCCGGCTCATCGGCTCGTTCAACCACGGCACCATGGCGTGCGCGCTGCCACTGGCAATCGGTGCGCAAACCGCTTACCGCGACCGGCAAGTCGTGGCGCTGGCCGGCGACGGCGGGCTGACGATGATGTTCGGTGAGTTGCTCACGCTGATCCAGAATCGGCTGCCAGTCAAGGTGATCGTGTTCAACAACTCCTCGTTGAATTTCGTCGAACTGGAGATGAAGGCCGCGGGCATCGTCAACTTCGGAACCGATCTGGTGAATCCTGACTTTGCCGCCATTGCTGAGGCGATGGGAATCTTCGGCCGGCGCGTCGAAGCGCCGTCCGGTCTGGAGGCCGCCTTGGTCGAGGCATTTGAATTCGACGGACCCGCCATCATCGATGTGGTGACTGCACGGCAGGAGCTGTCGATTCCACCCGCGATTACAGTTGAGCAGGCAAAAGGCTTCTCGCTTTACGCGATCCGGACGATTCTCGCCGGCCGGGCCGACGAGTTGCTCGACTTGGCGACGACCAACGTGGCGCGACGTATTCTCGACTGAACACCCACTTGCTGCCCACATTTTGATCTTGACCGCTAATGTTTGCCCATGCGCATTGGTGTGGCCGCGTTGGCGGCTGTTGTATTGCTCGTGGCCGGCTGCGGCGGAGGTAGCAAATCGGAGCCGTCGTCGCAGGCCCAGAAGACCGCGGGCGGTGCGCCCGACATCAGCGACGTCAAGATCGACGGTGACGCCTCGGCGCCGGTGAACAAAATCGCGATGCAGGCCATCGCGGATCTGGAGCAGTACTGGGCCGAGCAGTTCCCGAAGCTCTACGACAAGGAGTTCGAGCAGATCTCCGGTGGCTACTATGCCGTCACCGCGGACAGCCCCGCTCCGCCGTGCACCACGTCACCCGAGGAGGTCGCGGGAAACGCGTTCTACTGCTCGACCGAGGACGTCGTAGCGTGGGACGCCCAACAGCTGCTCCCCGAAATGCAGGACAAGTTCGGGCCTTTCACCATCGCGGTCGTGATGGCCCACGAATGGGGCCATGCGGTTCAGGCGCGGTCGAACTTCACCGGCCGCACCGTCACACAGGAGCTGCAGGCCGACTGCTTCGCAGGTGCTTGGTCACGACACGCGCAGGAAGACAAGGTGTTCGAGGTCAACGCCGCCGACCTGGACAGCGCGCTTGCCGGTGTTCTCGACCTGCGAGACACGCCTGGCACATCGAAGATCGACCCCAACGCGCACGGCAGCGGGTTCGATCGGGTCAGCGCTTTCCAGGACGGCTATGACAACGGGCTGGACAGTTGCAAGGACTACCGCGACGACGAACCGATGGTGCTCGCACTGCCGTTCAACGATGAAGCGGACGCCTCGCGCGGCGGCGACTCTCCGTACGACTCGATCATCAACGGGGTGCCGTACGACATCGAGGATTACTTCACGCAGCTGTATCCGGAGATCGCCAACGGCGAGGAGTGGCGTCCGCTGGCGCGCATCGAGCCGTTCGATCCCGCCAACCCGCCGATGTGTGCCGACCAGTCAGCCGAGGGATACGCGTTGTTCTATTGCGTCCCAGAGGATTACGTCGGCTGGGACAACGTCGACGCGATGCCCGAGGTCTACCAGCAGGGCGGCGACTATGCGGTGGTCACGCTGCTCGCCACCCAGTGGGGTCTGGCGGCGTTGACCAGGCTCGGTGACGATTCCGACGAGAAGACGTCGACATTGCGCGGAGATTGCCTGGCAGGTGGCTATACGGCGAGCGTGATCCTCTACAACCGTCCCGAGACCAGTACGTACCGCATCTCACCCGGCGATCTCGACGAAGGTATCAAGGCGCTACTGGTGTTTCGCGGTGACGGTGACGTCGAACGCCAGGGTGCAGGCTGGGCCAGGGTGGAGGCGTTCCGTAAGGGCGTGATCGACGGCGCCGAGTCGTGCCTGACCTATCAGGCATAGCAACAGCTTCACGGAATCCGCCGTACGGCGGACAATCGCGCAACATTCTTGTCCATTACCGGATATTCGCGCTCCTCAGGGCGTTGAGTGAGTGGTGCATACGGAACCGGCGCCGGTCAGATCTGTTACCACAACGTCAATTTCGGCACCGGGTCGATGTTTGCACTCGACAAGGAGGACCGCGTCATGACAGATCCCACTGCTACTCTCGACGTACAGCAGGTCGCTGCCAAACATCGCGCGATGTGGGCGTCCGGCAACTATCCCAAACTCGCCGTCGAACTCGTCACTCCGCTCGGCCCCGTTTTGGTGGAAGCTACCGGTATCGGCCCGGGGGATCGAGTCTTGGACGTGGCCGCCGGTACGGGGAACGCGTCGATACCTGCCGCCGAAACAGGCGCGACGGTCGTGGCCAGCGACCTGGTCCCGGATCTGTTGGAGCACGGCAGGCGACTGGCCGCCGAGCGAGGCGTCGAGCTGGAATGGCGTGAGGCCAACGCCCATGAATTGCCCTTCGGGGACAACGAATTCGATGTGGTGATGTCGTGTATCGGCGTGATGTTCGCGCCGTTTCATCAGCTCGCTGCGGGGGAGCTGCTCCGCGTGTGCAAACCCGGTGGCAGGATCGGGCTGATCAGCTGGACACCTGAAGGCCATATCGGGCAGCTGTGGGCCACGATGAAGCCATACGCGCCGCCCCCACCGACCGGTGCTCAACCGCCGCCGCTGTGGGGAGATGAGGACCACGTCCGCGCGCTGCTGGGCGACGGCGTGACCGATGTCGTCATGGAGCGACGGATGCTGACGGTCGACGCATTCGCCGACGGCGCGCAGTTCCGCGACTACTTCAAGAATCTCTACGGGCCGACCATCGCGGTGTACCGCAACATCGAGGGCGATGCGGCTCGCGTCGCCGAACTCGACGCGGCGATCGCGCATGTCGGCGACAGCGTTCTGACCGGCTCGGCGACGATGGAATGGGAGTACCTGCTGCTGACGGCGCGTAAGACCTGACAACATGTCTTCATGCCCGATGACGCGCAGCAGCTGCCGACACTGAGCGACGACGACCAGGCTGCGCTGCAGCGCTGGGCGCGACAGCAGGGGCTCGGCTCGACGGTGAGCGATGTGCAGCCGCTCACCGGCGGCACCCAGAACATCGTGGTGCGGGTGCATATCGACGGTCGCCCAATGGTGCTGCGCCGCCCGCCCCTTCATCCGCGGCCGACGAGCGACAAGACGATGCTGCGCGAGATCGCAGCGCTGCGCACGCTCGCGGGTAGCGACGTCCCGCATCCAGGTTTCATCGCCGGCTGCGAAGACCTCGGCGTGCTCGGGGTCGTCTTCTATTTGATGGAGGAGATCGACGGCTTCAACCCCGGCAGCGAGGTGGCCGAGGCGTACGTTCGCGACCAGTCTTTCCGACACGATGTCGGCCTCTCCTATGCGGCGAGTTTGGCACGGCTGGGGAATGCCGCTTGGGAGGGTAAGCCGCTCGCCGAGCTGAAACGGCCAGGGTCCTTTGTGGAGCGCCAGGTTCCGCAGTTTCTGCGGCTGTTGGAAAGCTATCGGCACGAGCGCTACGAGCCCGAATCGCTTGCAGTCACCGACCTCGCCGACTGGCTTCTTGCCAACGTCCCGCCGGAGAGCGAGCCGGGAATCATGCACGGCGACCCGCATATGAGCAATGTCCTGCTGCGGCGCGACAAACCGGAGCTGGCAGCGTTCGTGGACTGGGAGATGTGCACCGTCGGTGACCCGCTGCTCGATCTCGGCTGGATGCTGATCACCTGGCCGCTGGACACCAGCACGATCACCGCGGGGGGCGCCCTGGGCGCACTCGGGGGCCTGGCCACCCGGCGTGAACTTCTCGAGGCCTACTGGGAAGCCGGCGGACGTGAGACGCCGAGACTCGATTGGTACATGGCGATGGCGTGTTTCAAGCTCGGCGTGGTCATCGAGGGCACCTGGTCGCGCTACCTGATGGGCAAGGCGAGCCGCGACGCAGGCGAGGCACTGCATGCCAATGCCCAGAACCTGATCGATATCGGTACCCGGGTCGTCAAGGGCGACAACCCGTTTGACCTGAACTAGCCGAAGGCGTCATACCCGAGTTTGACGGCCAGCGCCAGTCCCGCCGCACCGATCGTCAGCCGTATCGGCTTGGCAGGGGCGTGACGCACGACGACGGGACCCAGCCGTGATCCCACGAGGCAGCCCAGCCCGAGGGGAACGACCGCCGACCACTGCACCGGTGCGACGAAGACGAAGATGACCGCCGCGACGATGTTGGCGATGCCGAGGATGACGTTCTTGCCCGCATTGGCGTGCGCGAGCGTCGCCCCGCCCGCCCGGAGCAGTATCGCGAGCAGGAGAACACCCGCGGCCGCACCGAAATAGCCGCCATAGATGCAAATTACGAAGATCGCAGCCGATTCGAGTACCAACGTCACCGTGTGTCTTCGATGACTCGCCACCGTCGCATCCTTGCGCTGGCGGGCCGGGATGAGGATGGCCACCGAAGCGAATGCGAGGAGAAGGGGAACCACCTTCTCGAAGCCCTCGGCGGGGAGCGACAACAGCAGAACGGCGCCGACCAGTCCACCCAGCGCCGCGACCGGGGCGATGCGTTTGAGCCACGGCCCCTGCCCCTCGAGTTCAGGACGCGAGCCCCACACCGACCCGATGCCGTTGAACACCACGGCCACCGTGTTGGTCACGTTGGCCGTCACCGGTGGCAGGCCCACGAGCAACAGGGCGGGATAGGTGGCTACGGAAGCCAAGCCCGCGATGCTGCCGGTGAGGCCGCCGAGCACACCCGCTGCGGCGAGAAAGGCCGCATCCCACCACGTCATTGCGCGCTCACGTTACTTCGCGGACCGTTCCGAGCTGCCCCTTGGGGCCGGGACCTCGCTTTGCCGGCTGAAATGTGTTTGCACCCGCCTGCCGGGGCGTCTAGAGTCGCCAACGTGCCGAGGCGACTCGTAGTAGCAACCCGCAGCGGGGTCTGATCCTGACCGACCCCTCGCTGTGGGTCGTCGCTACTTCGTCGGTCACTTCCTCTGAACTGAGAAGACCGGCACATGACATTCGAACCCGCAATCAGTGCAGCTCCCATACCGGGCCCAGCACCGTTCGCGAGCCACGTGGACGGACCCCTGCCCCGCGGTCTGCGCCAGGAGGCCGATGCGATGTCTTTCGAAACGTTCCTCGATCAATACGCGCCCACGACAGGACCATTGCGACTGGGCCAGTGGGAATGCACCGATGCTGATCGGCCCGCCACCCGATTGGGTCCGCAGGCCCGTACCTACCAGGCGACGCTGGCGGTCGGAGATCGCATCAGTACGTCGTCGGCCAGGGCGTGCGGACCGGTCGCCGCGCTGACCGAGATGCTCTACGAGCGCGGGATCGCGGTCGAGATGACCGCCTTCCACCAACTGCCGGCCGGCGAGAACACCGCGACGTTCATCTGCGGTTCCGACGGAGGGCATTCCGAGTGGGCGGTAGGCCTTGCCGACGACCCGACGCAGTCGGCGCTGCGTGCGGTGATCGCATGCGCCAACCGGCTGTTGGCCTCTGCCTGATTCCGGCGAAATTGCATTCCAGCAGGCCTCTACTCGGACTTTCGCTGCTGGAATTCCATTTCGCGACGAAGGAGTCCTAGCGCGCGATACCGCGCAGCGCCCATGCGCCGAGCGCGACCGCGAGAACCGGCGCCGTGACCGGGGCGCCGGCCGGCGAGCGCGTGAAGTCGCCGCGAGATATCGCGACGGCACCGGCGGCGCCGTCGCCCACATCGCACGCCAACCCGGCGGTCACGAAGGCGCGTTGCTGCGCACCCGACGACAAGAGCGTGCCGACTCCGATGACGATGTCGCGCACTCCGAACAATCGCCACGCGTAATGCGACTGGCCGCCGTCGGCATCCATCCCGAAAACCCGGGCGGTGAGGCTCGGGCTGAGCCACGCCAGCACGCCGGCGGCGATCCGTCCGATTGCCAATGCCGCAACCACGCGGCCGGCCACGGAACGCTGATTGTTCGCCACGGTCAGTGCAGCGGACGCAGCACGATGTGCATACCGTCCTTGGGCACCGGCATGCCGCCGTAATCCCATTCGGTCGTGTAGCCCTTGTGCGGGAGCTCCAGCCGGTACTTGCGCAGCAGCCGGTGCAGGATTGTCTTCACCTCGAACTGGCCGAACGTCATGCCGATGCACTTGTGCGCGCCGCCGCCGAAGGGGCTGAACGCGTACCGGTGCGACTTGTGCTCGTTTCGCGGTTCGGTGAAGCGCAGCGGATCGAACTTCATCGGCTCGGGGTAGAACTCCTCGAGTCGATGGTTCATCCCCGGGTAGGCGATGACGTTCGTGCCCTTTGGCAGGTAGTAGCCGAGCAGTTCGGTGTCGCGCACCGTTTGACGCATCGCCCACTGCACCGGGGTCACCAGGCGGATGGACTCGTTCATCACCAGATCGAGGGACTCCAGCTTCTCGAGCGAGTCGATGTCGAGTGGTCCGTCGCCGAGACGGTCGGACTCGTCGCGGCAACGGTCTTGCCACTCAGGGTGTTTCGCCAAGTGGTAGATCATCGTGGTGGCCGTCGATGTCGACGTGTCGTGCGCGGCCATCATCAGGAAGATCATGTGGTTGACGATGTCGTCGTCGGAGAACTTGTTGCCGTCCTCGTCCTCGGTCTGACACAGCACGGTCAGCAGATCCGAACCGTCCTTGCCGCGGCGTTCCCGGACTCGCTCCTGGAAATAGTCCTCGAGAAGCTTGCGTGCCTGCAGGCCGCGCCACCACGTGAACGGCGGAACACCGGTGCGGATGATCGCGTTGCCGGCACGGGTGGTCGTGGTGAACGCGTTGTTGACCTTGGTGACGAGTTCGTGGTCGGTGCCTGGCTCGTGACCCATGAACACCATCGAGGCGATGTCGAGCGTGAGCTCCTTCATCGCCGGATACATCAGGAACCGCGGGTCGTCGGTCACCCAGTCATTCGCGATGACCTGTGAGACCACCTTGTCGACCTGCTCCTGATAGCCGACCAACCGGCTCCGGACGAACGCCTCCTGCATGATCCGCCGGTGGAACATGTGCTCCTCGAAGTCGAGAAGCATCAGGCCGCGATGGAAGAAGGGGCCGATCACCGGGACCCAGCCCTGCTGGTTGAAGTCCTTGTTTCGGTTGGAGTAGATGGCCTGCGCGGCGTCGGGGCCCAGCGCCGTGACGGCGGGCAGGACGGGCGAGTCGGCGTAGTAGAGAGGGCCGTACTTGCGGTAGATGTGCAGCAGGTAGTCGGGTCCGCCGCGGAACATCTCGATCATGTGCCCGAGGATCGGCAGGCCGGCGTCGCCGGCGACTCCCTTGAGGGCGCTGCCCGGGGGCGGGTTCGTCATCGTCTTCTGTGGAAAGTCGGTCTTCAGCAGCTGCTTCTCGACCACACTCATACCCGGGAAGTTGGTGATCGACGGGGTCAACCGCCGCTTCGCCTTATCCAGCAGGTAGTCCTTGGTGCTGATGGTCGTCGGCATCTGGGCTCCTCAAGCAAAAGATGACTGTGGCCGTTGTCACTCCTATCCTTATCCTGGATGGCAGACTTGACGCATGTCAAGTTTGGATCTGGCGTGGCGCGATGCGAAGGTCTACTGCCATGACCGCTGAGTCCGTCGGCCCCGAAGTGCGCCGCAGCAGGGGTGACCGGCAACGTGACGCCATCGTCACTGCGGTGCGCGATCTGCTCCACGAGCGCTCGTTCGCCGATCTGTCCGTCAGCACCATCAGCGAGCGAGCCGGCGTCGCCCGATCAGGTTTCTACTTCTACTTCGACTCGAAGTACGCAGTGCTCGCGACGATCATGAAGGACGCTGGCGACCTGCTTGACGACCTCACGCATCATTTCGCGCCGCGTGAGCCCGGCGAGGCGCCTGCGGCGTTCGCGAAGCGGATGGTCGGTAGCGCGGCTGCCGTGTACGCGAACGAGGATCCGGTAATGACGGCATGCGCGGCGGCGCGCAACACCGACGCGGAGATCCGCGAGATCATGGACGACTTTTACGACGGCGTCATCGCCAAACTGATCACTCTGCTCGAAAACGACCCCGACGCGCGCCCGATCTCTGACGACCTGCCGGCCCTGGTTCGGACCCTGGCGGCGGTGACCTCCTTCACGCTGATGCATGACAGTGCGTTCGTCGGTCGGAATGAGGAACCCGCGCGTGCCGTAGATATCGTCGAGCGGCTATGGCTGTCCGCCTTCTGGGGCAGCGGTCAATCAGCCTAGGTAGGGTCAGCGGCATGGTGGCTAGCGTGTCTCGAGACAGCGATTTCGCCGGTAAGCGTTGTCTGCTCACCGGAGCCGCCAGCGGCATCGGCCGCGCGACCGCGCTGAAGCTGGCCGCCGAAGGCGCCCACCTCTATCTCACCGACCGCGACGCCGAAGGTCTCGAGCAGACCGTGGCCGACGCCCGTGCCCTGGGTGGGGTTGTCGGCGCCTACCGAGCCTTTGATATCTCCGACTACGACGCCGTCGACAAATTCGCCGCCGACGTCCACGGCGAGCATCTGGCGATGGATGTGGTGATGAACATCGCGGGTGTGTCGGCGTGGGGCACCGTCTCCACGCTTTCGCACCAGCACTGGAAGTCGATGATCGACATCAACCTGATGGGTCCGATCCACATCATCGAGTCATTCGTCCCGCCGATGGTCGCCGCGGGCCGGGGTGGTCATCTGGTGAACGTATCGTCGGCCGCCGGTCTGGTCGCGTTGCCGTGGCACGCCGCCTACAGCGCGAGCAAGTACGGCCTGCGTGGCCTCTCCGAGGTGCTGCGATTCGACCTTGCGCGGCACCGCATCGGCGTATCTGTCGTGGTCCCGGGCGCGGTGAAAACACCGCTGGTACAGACGATTCACATCGCGGGCGTGGACCGCGAGGATCCCAGCGTCCAACGGTGGACCGACCGCTTCAGCGGCCACGCGGTGTCACCGGAACATGTCGCGGACCGAATCCTGCGCGGCGTTCGGCGCAACCGGTTCCTCATCTACACGTCTCCGGACATCCGGGCGCTCTATATGTTCAAGCGGACCATGTGGTGGCCGTACAGCGTCGCCATGCGTCAGGTCAACGTGCTCTTCACCCGTGCGCTGCGGCCGGCCAAATCCCGTTAGCGCTTACCCCAATCCCACGCCGGGGCCGTGAGCATGGTCAGGCCGTCGACACATGTCTCGCCGAGATCCTTGCGCAACTTGAGCTGGATCGCGTCTCCGCCGGAGTCGGCATTCCCGACGGCGCCCAGGTGATCCAGCAGCGCCGTCGAATGCGTGACGACGATGACCTGCGTCGCGTCCGCCGCTGCGCGGATCAGCGACGCGAGCGGGCGGACCAGGTCGGGGTGCAGCGACGTCTCCGGTTCGTTGAGGACCATGAGTGACGGTGGTTGGGGGCTCAGCAGCGCGGCGGCCCACAGCAGGAAACGCAGTGTGCCGTCGGACAATTCAGCGGCGCGCAGTGGACGCAGCATGCCTGGCTGCTGCAGTTGAAGGTCAAACAGCCCGTCGTGCACGGCGACCGACACGGCCGCGCCGTCGAACGCGTCGGCGACGGCGCGATGCAGATCGTCGAAGCCCGCTTCGATGATCGTCTGGATAGCGGCCGCCAGATCGCCGCCGTCATCGGCGAGCACCGGCGTCCTGGTACCCACCTGCCGTAACCGCGACGGCGCCGTCGCGTCTACCCGGAAGCCGTCGTAGAAGCGCCAATTGCGCAGCCGGTCGCGTACCGCGGCGAGCTCCGGATGTGCGCCGGGATGGGCGTACTCGGCGAGGACGCTGCGGTACGCCGGAAGCGCTTGGGTGAGCTTGTCGAAGCCGTGGCCCGATTCCGACCTCGCCTCGGCGTATTCGTGCGTGCGGCGCACCAGCGTCGAACCGGACCGCATCACGGGTCCGACGAACACTGCCTCGCGCTTGATCTCGGGGTCGCGGGCGAACAACGAGCGATGACCCGCCATCTGTGGCAGCCCGAGGTCGACCAGATAGCCAAAGTCGTCGGACGCGAATCCCAGCTCGAGCGAGACGGGTCGGGTTCGTGCCGTGCCCTCGACCCGTCCGGTTCGCTTGGCGCCGCCGAGTTGTTCCGGACCCGCCCACAACACCGACTCCAGGCCACCCTCGGCCGCCAATGAGCCGATCACCTCGCCGCGGCCGCAGTCCGCGAGCAGCCGAAGCGACCGGTACAGCGATGATTTGCCCGTACCGTTGGCGCCGGTGACGACCGTCAGCCCGGCCAGCGGCAGCACCACATCGCGCAACGACCGGTACCCGCGGATCGCGATCGTGTTCAGCATGGGGGCAGCGTATTGCCGTGGTGTGACGACTCAGTACCCGCCGGCGGGTGGTGCGAGTTCCAGTCGCACGCCGAGCAGGCGGATCGGGCGGTCCAGTTCGAACTGGTGCAGCAGTTCCAGCGCGGTGGTGACAATCGTCTGTTCGTTGTTACCCGCCGACGGCAGCTTGCGAATCTTGGTGCGGGTGAAGAACGTCTTGGTGCGTACCGTCACCGCCACCCGGGTGACGACGCGACCCTGGCCGATGATCTCGGCGAGTGTGGTCTTTGCGAGTTTCACCACCGCCGAATCGATTTCAGCGGGGTCGGTCAGGTCCTCGGGGAAAGTGATCACGTGGCTGCGCGAGCGCGGAACCCACGGCTGGGCACTGACCTCGGTGTCACCGCCACCCTTGGCCAACAACAGAATCCAGAGTCCGGTCGTCGGACCGAAGGTCGACGTCAACAGTTGCGCGTCGGTGGCAGCAAGGTCTGCAACTGTGGTAATCCCCATCCCCGCAAGTCGTTTCGCTGTCTTGGGGCCGACCCCCCAGAGCGCATCGACCTCACGGTCACCCATCACCGCCATCCAGTTGTCCTCGGTCAGCGAGAATATTCCCGCCGGCTTGCCGAAACCGGTCGCGACCTTGGCGCGCTGCTTGTTGTCGCTGATGCCGACCGAACAGGACAGCCCCGTGCCCGCGGCCACGACCTCACGAATCTGTTCGGCGAGCTGGAACGGATCGATCGACTCATCGGCGCCGACGTACGCCTCGTCCCAACCCCACACTTCGACGGGATGGCCGAAGTCGCGCAGCAGGCCCATTACCTCGTCGGACGCCTCGTCATAGGCGTCGGTGTCCAACGGCAGGAAGGTCGCGCCGGGGCACTTGCGCGCCGCGGTGCGAAGCGGCATCCCGGCGTGCACGCCGAACGCCCGCGCGGGATACGACGCGCAGGTGACCACCTTCCTGGGCTCGTTCGGATCACCGTTGCCCCCGACGATGATCGGCAGTCCGGCGAGCTCAGGGTTCCGTCGGACCTCGACCGCGGCCTGGAACTGATCGAGGTCGACGTGCAGGACCCAGCGGGAACTCATCGGGGTCAGGTGCCGCAGACCTTGCGCGCCAAGGTCTCCCACGCGTCACCAAGGCGCTTCAGTGACTGACCACCCTCGGTGAGCTGGTGGTGCACGTAGTCGGCGTCGAGCAACGCGAGCAGGGCGGTTGCCTGGGCGTCGAGGTCCCCGGTGGTGGCGGCCTCGTCAAGCAGCACCGTGATGTGCCGTTGATGCAGCGTGGCCGGGGCGCTGAAACGCATCTGCGGGTCCCTGTTGGCGTCCGATAGCAGCGCCTGATGGGCTCTGACGAACTTCAGCCTGGCGCGGCCGAACGCGATCAGCCGTTGCAGCGGCGGCGCACCGGGGCCAAGCGGAGGCGGCCCGAACAGAAAGGCGTGCTGCTGGACCTTCTCGTCCTCGTCGAGCAGGACGATCATCAGACCCGCACGGCTGCCGAAGCGGCGGAACAATGTGCCCTTGCCCACACCTGCGGCGGCGGCGATGTCGTCGGTGGTGACCGCTTCGGCGCCGCGTTCGGAGATGAGCCGGCGCGCGGCTTCCAGCAGTAACGTGCGATTACGAGCGGCGTCGCCCCGCTCTTGCGGCGCCTCGTCGGAGATCGGCAGCGCGTGCGGGGGCATGTCGCCACTTTAGTTCAGCCGGATGAATTCGGACCAAGGTCCGGTTTGAGGATGTGAGGATCCATCCCGCGATCGAAAGGGTTTTGAACATGTCGGACATCAAGGTGCTCGTACTGGTAGGCAGCCTGCGGGCAGCGTCTGTCAATCGGCAGCTCGCCGAACTCGCCATCGAATCGGCTCCAGACGGTGTGCGGCTGGCGACTTTCGACCGGCTGGGGGAGTTGCCGTTCTACAACGAGGACATCGACAACGCCGATTTGGAGGACGCAGCCGAGCCGGTCGTCGCGTTACGGCAGGCCGCCGCCGATGCTGACGCCGCTCTGGTCGTCACACCCGAGTACAACGGCAGCATTCCGGGCGTGCTGAAGAACGCGATCGACTGGTTGTCGCGGCCGTTCGGTAACGGCGCGCTCACAGGTAAGCCGCTGGCGGTCGTGGGCGCCGCGCTGGGCCAATACGGCGGCGTGTGGGCCCACGACGAAACGCGCAAGTCGTTCGGTATTGCAGGACCGCGCGTCATCGAGGACCTGACTTTGTCAGTGCGATCGACGGCATTCGACGGCAAGCATCCCCGCGAGAACACCGAGGTTGCCGAACAATTGCGCGACATCGTGGGCAAGCTGGCCGCCGAAGTCGGCTGACATCACAGCGGCGGGCCGGCGTCGCGGTAGGCCGCGCGTCTGCCTTCGTTATGCCGACGCCCGACGCCTTCCGTGACCGTTACGGCGCCTTTGCTGTTACGTCACTGTGACAGTTGACGGCGGCTGACCTGTCGGTGGTCGGTGGTAGATCTAGGGCTCAGGCGCGACACATCCAAGATGTGATGTGCGACACGCCGGAGAAGATCGCCGCCGAATGCTTACGACCAGGGAATTTCAAAAATGTTATTCAGAACATCTGGTATCTCTTCGGATTGTCGGACACTAGGTGTAGTGTTTCGAACACCGACAGACCCCCACAGTTTCCAAATCTCCACGGGTCGGCCGGAGGCCACAAATCCGCCGGTGTCGGCTCTCAGACCCCACGGATCGCGGCCTCGGACCGCAGGAATTTTGAGGGCCTCCGGGCCGCTGAAATTCAGTGGGATGTAGTACCCGAGTAGTAGCCAGTCCCAGCACAGTGCCTGTTGTAGAGGAGCCGTACCGAATGTCGCACTCATCGATCACCGTGTACACCAAGCCCGCATGCGTGCAGTGCAACGCCACGTACAAGGCGCTGGACAAGCAGGGCATCGCCTACGAGACGGTCGACATCAGCCTCGACAGCGAGGCGCGTGACTACGTCATGGCGCTCGGCTACCTGCAGGCCCCGGTCGTGGTTGCCGGCAACGATCACTGGTCGGGCTTCCGTCCTGATCGCATCAAGGCGCTCGGCGCGGTCGCCGTCACGGCCTAGGGGTAACCAGACAGCAGAGAGGAGAAAACGGATGAGCAACCTCGTTTACTTCTCGAGCGTCTCGGAGAACACCCACCGCTTCGTCCAGAAGCTTGGTTTGCCCGCTACCCGGATCCCGTTGCACGGCCGTATCGAGGTCGACGAGCCTTTCGTGCTCGTCCTGCCCACCTACGGTGGCGGCAAGGCAACACCCGATATCAGCAGTGGGGGCTACGTCCCCAAACAGGTCATCGCCTTTTTGAACAACGAACACAACCGGTCGTTGATCCGCGGGGTCATCGCCGCGGGCAACAACAACTTCGGTGAAGAATTCGCCTACGCCGGCAATGTGGTGTCCGCCAAGTGCCGCGTGCCTTACCTCTACCGCTTCGAATTGATGGGAACCCCCGACGACGTTGAAGCCGTCCGCGTGGGTCTTGCTGACTTCTGGAAGGAACAGACGTGCCACCAACCGTCACAGCTGCAGAGCCTGTAACCGCCACCCCGGCCGCCGCTGGCGGCGCCGGCGAGACGGATTACCACGCGCTCAACGCGATGCTGAATCTGTACGACGCAGACGGCAAGATCCAGTTCGAGAAGGACCGCGAGGCAGCGCACCAGTACTTCCTGGAGCACGTCAACCAGAACACCGTGTTCTTCCACGATCAGGACGAGAAGCTCGACTACCTGATCAAGGAGAACTATTACGAGCGTGAGGTGCTCGACCAGTACTCGCGCAATTTCGTCAAGTCACTGATCAGTCGCGCCTATGCGAAGAAGTTCCGGTTCCCGACGTTCCTCGGCGCATTCAAGTACTACACCAGCTACACGCTGAAAACCTTTGACGGCAAGCGCTATCTGGAGCGCTTCGAGGACCGTGTCGTCATGGTGGCGCTGACGCTCGCCTCGGGCGACACCATCCTTGCCGAGAGACTCGTTGACGAGATCATCGACGGCCGATTCCAGCCGGCCACGCCGACGTTCCTGAACTCCGGCAAGAAGCAACGCGGCGAGCCGGTGAGCTGCTTCCTGCTGCGCATCGAGGACAACATGGAGTCCATCGGGCGGTCCATCAACTCTGCGTTGCAGCTGTCGAAGCGCGGTGGCGGTGTCGCGTTGCTGCTGACCAACATTCGTGAGCACGGCGCGCCCATCAAGAACATCGAGAACCAGAGCTCGGGTGTCATCCCCATCATGAAGCTGCTGGAGGACTCGTTCTCCTACGCCAACCAGCTGGGTGCACGTCAGGGCGCGGGCGCGGTGTACCTGCATGCGCACCATCCCGACATCTACCGCTTCCTCGACACCAAGCGTGAGAACGCCGACGAGAAGATCCGCATCAAGACGCTTTCGTTGGGTGTGGTGATTCCGGACATCACGTTCGAGCTCGCGAAGAAGAACGAGGACATGTACCTGTTCTCGCCGTACGACGTCGAGCGCGTGTACGGGCTGCCGTTCGCTGACATCTCGGTCACCGAGAAGTACTACGAGATGGTCGACGACGCACGGATCCGCAAGACGAAGATCAAGGCGCGTGAGTTCTTCCAGACGCTGGCCGAGCTGCAGTTCGAGTCCGGTTACCCGTACATCATGTACGAGGACACGGTGAACCGGGCCAACCCGATCGACGGCAAGATCACCCACAGCAACCTGTGCTCGGAGATCCTGCAGGTGTCGACGCCGTCGGTGTTCAACGACGATCTGTCCTACGCCCAAGTGGGCAAGGACATTTCGTGCAACCTCGGCTCGATGAACATCGCCAAGACCATGGATTCGCCGGATTTCGCGCAGAGCATCGAGGTGGCCATCCGGGCGTTGACCGCGGTGTCAGACCAGACGCACATCTGGTCGGTGCCGTCGATCGAGCAGGGCAACAACGACTCTCACGCGATCGGCCTGGGGCAGATGAACCTGCACGGGTACCTGGCGCGGGAGCGAATTCACTACGGCTCCGAAGAGGGTGTGGACTTCACCAACATCTACTTCTACACGGTGCTGTACCACGCGCTGCGGGCGTCGAACCGCATTGCGATCGAACGCGGCTCGCACTTCAAGGGTTTCGAGAAGTCGAAGTACGCGTCGGGTGAGTTCTTCGACAAGTACACCGAGCAGGTGTGGGAGCCGAAGACCGATCGGGTCAAGCAGTTGTTCGAGAAGGCCGGCATTCGAATCCCGACGCAGGAGGACTGGACGCGGCTCAAGGAGTCGGTGCAGAAGGACGGCATCTACAACCAGAACCTGCAGGCCGTTCCTCCGACAGGTTCGATCAGCTACATCAACAACTCGACCAGCTCGATCCACCCGGTGGCGAGCAAGATCGAGATCCGCAAGGAAGGCAAGATCGGCCGCGTCTACTACCCGGCGCCGTACCTGACGAACGAAAACCTCGAGTACTACCAGGACGCGTACGAGATCGGCTACGAGAAAATCATCGATACGTATGCCGCGGCGACGCAGCATGTGGACCAGGGGCTGAGCCTGACGCTGTTCTTCAAGGACACCGCGACCACCCGTGACGTCAACAAGGCGCAGATCTACGCCTGGCGCAAGGGAATCAAGACGCTGTACTACATCCGGCTGCGTCAGATGGCGCTGGAGGGCACCGAGGTCGAGGGCTGCGTCAGCTGCATGCTGTAGCGCGGTTTTGGGGGCAGAAAGCCGCGCTCAGCGCGGGTAAATGCACCGAGGCGCCTCCGGCGTGCGCAATTGCTCATGCCATCGACTAGGGGCTGGTGCAGGCATACCCTCGATTCATGGCTGATCAAAAGCAGACCTATGACCCTAAGAAGGGCGGCAAGTTCGAGCCGACCACCAAGGCTAAGCCTGCCCCTGGCCCACAAGTGGGCGACCACAACCGCAACAAGAAGAAGTAGCGACGCGGCCCGATAGGGCCGATGGCGACCAGGCGCGCGGCTCGAACACCGCCCCGCCAGGTGAATCTGCGTGTCAGTAGCTGCGCGATTCTCCGTCCGAGAGGTAAGGCTTGCCTTCCTTGCCCTGCGGATCTAAATTAACCGGAAACATTTCCTCTAAAGAGGGGCCGGTTGATGTCCACGCGCTTCGCAGTCGCTGCGGGAATGGTGGTCGCTGTTGCGGCGGCCATGCTCAGTGGCGCGCCTGGCGCGAATGCCGTGCCGGGGTTCGACGACAATTTCGCGATCACCTCCGAAGTGCCGACACTCGCCGAGCTCGACGCCCAGATTCGATTGTTGGTCGGCACCCCTGCGCCCGATTGGGTGAAAGCCGCACAACTGGAGGGCGGCAATCGTGCCGTGATCGTGCCGAAGATGGTCTACCGCATCGGCTTCTTCCGCCCGCCCCGCGGATCGAGTCTGGTCACCGGACCTGAGACGCACGAGCCCGATCGGCACACCGCCGTCATCAACGCCAACAGGCAAGGTGCTCCCACCATCGCGATCAACGCTGAATGGCGGCGTATCAACGGCCGATGGAGGGTGGCGAGCAAGTCACTGTGCAATGGCATCAAGACGCTCGGTCTTCCTATCCCGTGCAACTTCGAGTGATTCGCCCCGTGATCGAAACCATTGGATTGACAAAGTCTTTCGGAAGCAGCCGCGCCGTCGATGGCGTCACCGTCGAATTTCCCGCGGGCTCCGTCACGGCGCTGCTCGGTCTCAACGGCGCGGGCAAGACCACCCTGTTGCGTCTGATCGCGGGCCTCGATCGCCCCGACGCTGGCACAGTCGCCGTGTGTCGGCAGCCCCGATCCGGCGGCCCTCGACTACTCGGCGTCCACCTCGGTCCCGACGCGATGAACCCGAAACACACCGTGCACCGGCACCTGGCCTGGCTGGCCGCGCTATCCGGCATCGGTTCGGCGCGCGTCGACGCTATCCTCGACGAGACAGGGCTACTCGGCCAGCGGTCGGTGCGCATCGGCCGACTGTCACTGGGCGCGCGGCAGCGGTTGGCCATTGCAGGGGCGCTGCTGGGAGAGCCGCGAGCGCTGCTGTTCGACGAGCCCCTCAACGGTCTCGATGTGCCCGGCATCGTCTGGTTCAGGTCACTACTGCGCAGGTTGGCGAAAGCAGGCTGCACGGTGGTGGTCGCCACCCATCTGCTCGGCGAAGTGGCACTCACCGCCGACCGAATCGCACTGCTCGTCGACGGTCAAATCCAAACCGTCGGCGCTCTGCAACAGCTGGCCCCCGAGGGGGAGGACACCCGTGAATGGTTGGAAAACGCGCTGCTGGAATACGCATGAGCGCCGCGCCCGCGCTGATCGCGCGCAGCCTCGACGCGGAACGCGTCCGCACCAGTGGCCGCAGCCGGCTATGGACGGTCGTCGTGCCCGCCGCCGGCGTCGTCCCGATGATCATCACTTTCGGAATCGCCGCTGTGGCAGAGGCGTTCGCCCGCATACCAGGGCAGCTTTCAGTACTGGCAGTGTCGACCTCTAATGCCGCATACTGGGTCATCACTATCACCGTCGTGCTGGTCGCCGTTGCGGCCGCGGACGGACAGGCTTCCGAAAGCCGATATCGTGCAAGGGAATACGCGCATCTAGCGTTCGCCCAACCGTGGCCGGTACTGGCCGGCCGCTGGTTGTTCTACGGGTCAGTCGGCGCGGTCGTCACCGTTGTCACGCTGATTGCCGTTCTTGTGGCGCTACCGCTCATCTCGCCGCTGGTGTACGGATCGGTGTCGCCCACCGATCCGGTCGGTTACCGTCTGCTCTGGACTGGCCCTGTGCTCGCCTTCGCTGCCGCAGGCGCCGGTGTAGGCGTCGGTGCGCTGATCCGGTCGCCTCTCGGTGCTGTCGGTGTGATCTTGCTGTGGGCGTATGTCGCCGAGTCGGCCGCCGGGTATCTGCCCAGCGGGGCGTCGATGCAGCGCTTCATGCCCCTGCTGAACGCGGTGTACGCGACGGGGCAGGACACCGTGCTGATCCCTCCGTGGGGAAAGGACGCCGCGCTGCTCTACGCGTGCGCATTGTTAAGCGCGATCTTCATGGTCGCCGTGGCCGAAAGGACGATCCGAAAATGACAGGCAGAGAGGCCCTTCCGTTGGCTGGGCGATGTGACGCCGACATGCCGGGGCACTGGCTACTGGCACGGCTGGGCAAGCGGGTGTTGCGACCCGGCGGCCTCGAGCTGACCACCCGGGTGCTCGCTGCCGCCGGAATCGGCGGAGCTGACGTCGTGGAACTCGGCCCCGGGCTGGGCCGCACCGCACGTGACATCGTCGCGTTGCGCCCACGGTCGTATGTCGGGGTCGATGACACAGCCGCAGCGACCGAGGCAGTGCGCGAAGTCGTAAAGCCCGTCGACGGAACGGTGGTCGTCGCAGATGCCGCGGCCACGGGTCTTCCCGGCGCCAGCGCCGACGTCGTTGTGGGCGAAGCGATGCTGACTATGCAGGGTGATAAAGCCAAACGCGCGATCGTCGCCGAGGCATTCCGCATCCTGCGCCCCGGCGGCCGCTATGCGATCCACGAGTTGGGGCTGAAACCTGACTCAATGCCTCAGGAGACCAAAGACGATATCCGGCGTGATCTCGCGCGATCGATCAAGGTCAATGCGCGTCCGCTCACCGCGGCCGAATGGACGCAGTTGCTGTCTGACGCCGGCTTCGAGGACATCAAGGTTGACTACGCACCAATGGCTCTGCTAAACCCGGCACGCGTGCTGGCCGACGAAGGTTTGCTGGGTGCGTTGCGGATCGTCGGCAACCTGATCGTCCGCGGCGCCGCGCGGCGGCGGGTGATCGGCATGCGCCTGACCTTTCACCGGTACCGGCACGCCCTGACGGCGGTCGCGGCTGTCGGCGTTGTGCCGTCGTCATGACAAACTCAGGGGGTGCCAGTGCAGCGCCACGCCATCGACTCGCGGCCGGACCGCGCGGCGGGTCAACAACGGCAGAAGGTGCTCGGCCTGCTGCAGAGTGCGGCGGGGCCGGTCGATGCCCGGCATGTCGCCGACTCGCTGCAGATTCACATCACCACGGCTCGGTTCCACCTGACGACGCTCGAGGATCAGGGATACATCCGGCGTGGCGGCGGAGCAAAAGTCGCACGCGCAGGACGACCGCGGCTGACGTACGAAGTGGCGCCGAGGCTGGACTACGCGGACATCGTCTCACTCTTCGCCGCTCACCTCGGCGGGACGGTGGAGGAACGCGAGCGACGCGCACTGCGTATCGGTGCAGATCTCGCCCATCGGGTTCGCGTGGCCAGGGAGCGAGACGAAACGACGATCGCCGATCTGGTGGTAGCTACGCTGAGCGAGCTGGGATTTCAGGTGCGCTCGGTGCTGAATTCCTTCGGCGAGGTGACGGTTCAGCTGTGCACCTGTCCGCTGGCCGAGGTTGCAGCGACCGCACCCGAGGTGGTCAGAGGCATTCAACAGGGTCTCATGCAAGAGGTCGTCGATCTCAACGCGGACGCGATCGGTGCGTCCTATCGCGTCGCCGTCACCCCGGACTCGCGAACAGGCTCCTGCGAAATCGGGTTGATATTGAGCCCCAAGACCTGAGCCCAAGGCGGTGCGGCTGGTGAATGCCGTGGATACGCTGTCGCTTTCGGTTATCGCCGACGAACAGATCACAGCCGCCAGGTCTGCACCTTCGGGTCGCTCTGCGCAGACCGTTTACGGCGGCCGCGGCCACGCGTTGCGTCAGACTGTGCTGGCGCTGGCCGGCGGGCATGGCCTCAACGAGCACGAAAGTCCGGGCGAGGCAACGCTGTTGGTGCTGCGCGGCCGGATTCGACTCGGCACCTCAGCCGCCACGGTCGAGGGCGTCGCGGGCGACTATCTCTCGATACCGCAGGAAAGGCACAACGTCGTCGCGCTGGAGGACTCGGTATTGCTGCTCACGGTCGTGGCCCGCTCGGCGACTACTGCTTGATGGTGTGCTGTGGCCCTTGGGCTTTCTTGTACAGCGCTTTGAGCATCCGGTCGCGGAACGCGGCGTTGTCGATGAGCTTCACCCCGGCATTGGCAAGCCGCGGTTGGCCCAGCAGCTTGTGGAAGTAACGGCCACGCCGGTACTCGCGACCCCACGCCGCTTCCATCCGCTGCGCGTAGTTGGTGAAATCGTCGGGGCCGCCGTTCTGCAATGCCGCGATCGCGCATTCGCCTGCGGCGAGCCCGGATTCGAGCGCCTTGGAGATGCCCGCGCCGGACGCCGGTTTACCCGCACCCAGCGAGTCGCCGGCGAACAGCACACCCGGGCGCCACGGCGGCCACGCGGTGAAGCCCATCGGCAGTCGCCACGCCCGCACACTCTTGTTCTTCTTCAGCTCCTCGATCGGCGGCAGCTCCCAATCGGCGGGCAGCGTGCGCAGGAACTCGCCGAGGAACTGGGTGGCGTTGATCGACTGCCAGTTCTTGTAGCTGTTGACGTAACCGAGGCCGATGTTGAACACACCGTTGCCCATCGGGAACACCCAGCCGTAGCCGGGAAGCTGGTCCCCCTGGAACGCCAGCTTCAAATAGATGTCGAGGCTGTCGGAGTCGGGCCGATTGGCGTGCATCTCCGATCGGATGGCGATGGCCTGGTAGCCGTTGTACTCCGAGTCGATCTTCAGGGCGCGCTTGATGGGAGAGTAGGCGCCATCGGCCGCAATGACTGCGTCGCCGTACACCTTCTCGCCGCTCTTGAGCGTCACACCCACCACGCGGCCGCTGGGATCGAGTTCAGGGCCGGCCACCTCGGCGCCCTGGCGGACCTCGGCGCCGGCGGACTCGGCGTGCTTGAGCAGCGTGGTGTCGAGGTGCTCGCGGCTGACGGTGTGCCCGTGGTCGGGCATGCCGGGACGCTTGGGGAACGACAGCTCCCACTCGCTTGGGCTGAACACCGTCACGCGGTTGACCCGGTGGTAGGTGGCGACCTCGTCGGCCAGACCCATCTTTTGCAGGTAGCTCACGGCACGGGCGGTGAGCCCGTCACCGCAGGGCTTGGCGCGCGGGAATTCGGCCTTGTCCAGGACCACTACCTTGGCGCCGGTCTGCGCGGCCTGCCATGCGGCTGCTGAGCCAGAAGGCCCACCACCTGCGATGACCAGGTCGTATCGCTGCGTCATGAATCTCGTCTCGTCGATCGGCTATCGCAGAGATAGTACCCAAGCTGACGCGGTGCATCTCATCGAGAAAAATGCCCTAATACATCGGTAATTTTCGCTGCCGCGGGATGGTCCGAGCAGGTCAGCGCTGTCCGGGCGGTACAGTGGCTGGGTGCGACGAGGGTCCAGATCACGTTCCAGCGCTGAGCCGGGTGTCAAAGTGGACGCCCGTAGCGAGCGCTGGCGCGAGCACCGGAAGAAGGTGCGGGCGGAAATCGTCGACGCCGCGTTCCGCGCGATCGACCGCCTCGGACCCAACGTCAGCGTGCGCGAGATCGCCGAAGAGGCGGGCACCGCGAAGCCCAAGATCTACCGCCACTTCGCGGACAAAGCCGACATGTTCTCCGAGATCGGTCAGCGGATGCGCGACATGTTGTGGGCGGCGATCATCCCGTCGGTCAACGTGCAGACCGACTCAGCCCGCCAGATCGTCGGCCGTGGCGTCGAGCACTATGTGGAGCTGGTCGATCAGCATCCGAATGTGGTGCGGTTCCTGCTGCAGGGACGGTTCGCCGACCAATCGGCTACGGCGATGACGACGGTCAACAAGGGCAGCGAGATCACCCTCGCCATCGCCGGCATGATCAGCACCCAGCTCGAGGATCTTGCGCCCGAACCGGAGGCGTTCGAGCTGGCGGCGTTCGCGATCTTCGGTACCGCGGCGTCGGCGACCGACTGGTGGCTTGGCGTAGATGACGACAAGCCACGGCGGATGCCGGCCGACAAGTTCATCGCGCACATGACCACGATCATGGTCGGCGCCATCAACGGCACTGCCGAGCTACTCGGCATCGAGATCGACGCCGACCAGCCGATTCACACCGCTGTCCGTCGACAGCAACCCGTCGCCTGATTTGAGGCAGACGCCTCATGTCGTGAGGCCATGTCGCCGAACATCATTGGCGCATGCCGAAACAACTGACACCCCGAGATGCCGTGGCAGCCGTGCTGGCCGACCCGGTCCTGCCCCCTGGAGACGACGAGCGCTTCGTCGGATTCGGGATCATGGGCCTGCCCTTCGCCAACGGGCACTACCTGGCCATGCGACAGATCCCGGCGACGACGTTCGCACCGCCGTATGTGTCGGTGTGGCATCGTGATCCGTCCTGCAACTGGACGTTCTACGCCACCACACCCGGACAACAAAGCTGCGCACGGTATTTCAGCTCGGCCACGCCAAATGAGGCCGTGCAGTGCGATATCGACGTCACCTGGACGGGCCCGCAATCGGTGCGCTTCGAGATCCCGGGAAGTTTGCAGTGGGCCGTCGATCTGCAGTCGACTCGCGCGACACGGTTGATGAGCAAGGTCAGCGATCGGTTGTCCGAATCGGGGTGGACCAACCCGGTGATGCTGCGCCGACTAGGCCGGGTGGCGAGGCGAACCCTCGACGTCGGCGAAGTGTCGCTGACCGGCCGCGCACCCAACGGTCAGTGTTACTCGATGGCCCCCAAGCAAGTGTGGCTCGTCACAGACTCGCGCGCGGTGTTGCACGGCCGCGACCTCGGCCCCAGCGGACCGTTGATGCGCCAGGCCCGCCTCGGCGACTTCCGGATGCCGCAGCGCGGCATCGGCATGGTCGGATCAGGTCACTTCGAGACATTCGACCCTGATCGCCATCTCGGCAGCCAGCGAGCCCTTTCCTTCGCCTGACCAGCGCTCGGCACTGTCATCAACGATGTACCCTGGGCCTGGAAAGTATGCAGTACCGGCGTTCCCAGGAAAGGTCAGACATGACGGTTGCCGAGCACACGCCAGAGGCGACGGCGGCAAAGCCGGTGCACACCCGCGCACTCATCATCGGCTCGGGGTTCTCCGGTCTGGGGATGGGCATCGCATTGCAGCAGCAGAACGTGGACTTCGTGATCCTGGAGAAGGCCGACGATATCGGCGGCACGTGGCGCGACAACACCTATCCCGGCTGTGCCTGTGACATTCCGTCGCACATGTACTCGTTCTCGTTCGAGCCCAAGCCCGACTGGTCGCACATGTGGTCGTTTCAGCCGGAAATCCAGGAGTACCTGCAAGGTGTGACGAACAAGTACGGGCTGCGGCGCTACATCCAGTTCAACTCCCACGTAGACCGGGCGCACTGGGACGACGAGGAGATGCGCTGGCACGCCTTCACGAAGGACGGCCGCGAGTTCGTTGCACAGTTCCTCATCTCCGGCGCTGGGGGATTGCACATCCCGCTCATCCCGGAGTTCGAGGGGCTCAGCGAGTTCGAGGGTGCGGTCTTCCACTCCGCGCAATGGGACCACAGCGTCGATCTGACCGGTAAGCGCGTCGCGGTGATCGGGACGGGTGCCAGCGCCATCCAGATCGTGCCTGAGATCGTGAAGGACGTTGCGGAGCTTCAGCTTTACCAGCGCACTCCGGCGTGGGTGATGCCCCGACCGAACAATCCGATCCCGCGGTGGATGCGGCAGGTGTTCACCTACGTGCCGGGCACGCGTGCGGCGATGCGCGCCGGGATCTACTGGATTCACGAGGGTGTCGGCTTCGCGATGACCAAGCAACCGCGGCTTCTCAAACTCGGTGAACTGATGGGGAAGGCCAACATTCGGCGCTCCATCAAAGACCCCGTGCTGCGCAAGAAGTTGACACCGAACTACCGCGCCGGCTGCAAGCGCATTCTCAATTCCGACACCTACTACAAGGGCATCGCCAACCCGAAGACCGAAGTCATCACCGACGGCATCGCGCGGTTCACCAAGACCGGCATCGTCGCGAGCGACGGCACCGAACGTGAGGTCGATGTCGTGGTGTCCGCCACCGGCTTTCACGTCACCGACTCTTACACCTACGTCGATATCAAGGGTCCCCGCGGCGAAGACCTCGTGGACCGGTGGAATCGCGAGGGCATGGCCGCGCTACGCGGCATCACGATCGCCGACATGCCGAATCTGTTCTTCCTGCTCGGGCCGAATACCGCGCTCGGGCACAACTCGGTGGTGTTCATGATCGAGTCGCAGATCCGGTATGCGGCGCATGCGATCGCGGCCGTTGACAAGAAGGGAGCGCAGGCGCTGGCGCCGACGCGGGCCGCCCAGGACGCGTACAACGACGAGTTGCAGCGCGACCTGGCGGGTACGGTCTGGAACACCGGCGGGTGCCGCAGCTGGTACATGGACGAACACGGCGTAAACCGCACGCTGTGGAGCGGGATGACATGGCAGTACTGGCTGGCCACTCGTCGTTTCGACACCTCGGAGTACGAATTCCTCGACGCGAGCAGCCGCGTGGCCGTGTAGCTGCGCGACACGCCAAAACAAGATGTTGTGTTGCGGTCGAAAGTCGGACCCCAGTTGTAGTGTTGAGGGTGCTATAGCAGCTCTATAGCCAAGTCCTAGAAGACCAGGTGAAACGGGGTTCTTGTGAGCGATGGCGTGAAACTGATCGACCGTGTCTCGGCCATCAACTGGAACCGCGTGCAAGACGAGAAGGACGCCGAGGTCTGGGACCGGCTGACCGGAAACTTCTGGTTGCCGGAGAAGGTGCCGGTGTCCAACGACATCCCCTCTTGGGGAACGTTGAACGCCCACGAGAAACAGCTCACGATGCGCGTGTTCACGGGGTTGACGTTGCTGGACACCATCCAGGGCACGGTCGGCGCCGTAAGCCTGATCCCCGATGCGCTGACCCCGCACGAGGAAGCGGTCTACACGAATATCGCGTTCATGGAGTCGGTGCACGCGCGCAGCTACTCCAACATCTTCTCGACGTTGTGCTCGACCTCCGAGATCGACGACGCGTTCCGCTGGTCGGAGGAGAACCCCAACCTGCAGCGCAAGGCCGAGATCGTCATGCAGTACTACAAGGGCGACGAGCCGCTGAAGCGCAAGGTGGCCTCCACGCTGCTGGAGAGCTTCCTGTTCTACTCGGGCTTCTACCTGCCCATGTACTGGTCGAGCCGGGCCAAGCTGACCAACACCGCCGACATGATCCGGCTGATCATTCGCGACGAGGCCGTGCACGGCTACTACATCGGCTACAAGTACCAGCGCGGGCTGGCCAACACCGACGCCGCCACGCAGGCCCAACTCAAGGACTACACCTACGAGTTGCTCTTCGAGCTCTATGACAACGAGGTCGAATACACGCAGGATCTCTACGACGAGGTCGGCCTGACCGAGGACGTCAAGAAGTTCTTGCGCTACAACGCGAACAAGGCGCTGATGAACCTCGGCTACGAAGCTCTGTTCCCGCGCGACGAGACCGACGTCAACCCGGCGATTCTGTCGGCGTTGAGTCCCAACGCCGACGAGAACCACGACTTCTTCTCCGGTTCGGGCTCCAGCTACGTCATCGGCAAAGCGGTCAACACCGAAGACGAGGACTGGGACTTCTAAAGCCTGCCCGCGACGTAGCTTGCGGCTTGCTCCACCAGCCCGGAACCGAGGTACGACGGCTGTAGGTGCGAATCCCAATTGAAACCGCGCCCGCAGATGGGGTCCCCGTCCGCGCACTGGTCGATCGTCCTATCGGCATAGGCCGGGGCCGGACCGAGCCGCTTGCCGCCGTTGCCGAACATCACGACCGCTGCGACGTGCTGCCTTTCGCTTGACGACAGTCTGTTCGCCCGCGTCATGAGATCGGCCGCCGTGGCACCGAGGGAGTAGCCACCGAGCACCATGCGGGTATTCGGGCAGGTTTTCGCCATCGATTGAACGCGCATGCGCATATCTGTGGCGCCGGCCGCGGCGTCGGTGTCCGCGACGTAGTTGACCCCATACACCCCGATTGACATTGGTGTCCTGGAGCGCAGCGCATTGACGAAGACATCACCGACCGCTCCGACACCGGGTGGCTCCTGGCGGCCGCGAGCGAAGACCACCTCCACATCAGGGCATTGCGCGGATGCCGACGGGATGAGCGGCGACGTCGGGACGGGCATGGTTGCCGGGGCAGCCACGAGTGTTATGGCGAGCGCAGCAGCGGCCGCGAGGTTGAGAACGCGTGCAGTTATAGGCCTGGACTTCATGAATAATTTTCGCGCGACCGGTGGCGTACGTTACGTCGTCCTCGGAACGAAACTGCGGACAGATCGCAAGTGCAACAAATCGCGATCTGTCTGGGGCCCTGCGAAGCCGGGGACAGTTTCGGCAGGTATCTAGCCGCGCAGCGTCTCGGTATCGATCACGAACCGGTAGCGCACATCGCTGGCGAGCACCCGCTGGTACGCCTCGTTGATGTACTCCGGTGTGATGACCTCGATTTCGGGTCGCACGTCGTGTTCGGCGCAGAAATCCAGCATTTCCTGCGTCTCGGCGATGCCGCCGATCAACGATCCGGCCAGGCTGCGCCGACCGAAGACCAGCGACGGCGCGGTCACCGTCATGGGACGCTCAGGCATCCCGAGCTCGACCAGCGTGCCGTCGAGCTTCAGCAACTTCAGATACGCGTCCAGATCGAGGTTGGCCGAGACCGTATTGAGAATCAGGTCGAAGGAGCCGGCCAATGTCTCGAACGTCGCAGGATCGGAGGTCGCGTAGTACTGGTCAGCACCCAACCGCAGACCGTCCTCCATCTTCTTCAGTGACTGGCTCAGCACCGTCACCTTCGCGCCCATCGCATGCGCGAGCTTGACGCCCATGTGGCCAAGGCCGCCAAGGCCGACGACGGCCACACTGGTACCCGGGCCCGCATTCCAGTGGCGCAGAGGCGAATACAGGGTGATGCCCGCGCACAGCAGGGGCGCGGCGGCATCGAGCGGCAAGCTGTCGGGAATGTGCAGCACGTAGTTCTCGTCGACGACGATCGCGCCGCTGTACCCGCCCTGCGTCGGATCACCGTCACGGCCGATCGCGTTGTAGGTGCCCACCATGCCTGGGTTCGTGCAGTACTGCTCCTCGCCCGCACGACAGCTGGGGCACTCCCGGCAGGAATCGACAAAGCACCCGACGCCGACCCGATCGCCCACCTTGAACTTCGTCACTTCCGGACCGACCTCGGTCACGACGCCGGCGATCTCGTGGCCTGGCACCACCGGATAGTTCGGTGTACCCCACTCGGATTTCACGGTGTGGATGTCTGAGTGACAGATGCCGGCGAAGTGGATATCGAATGCCACGTCGTGCGGCCCGGCATCGCGACGTGTGATGGTGGTCCTGGTCAGCGGCTCGGTGGCCGACGTGGCGGCGTATGCGGAAACTGTGGTCATGAAAACGGCCTTCCCACCTTGGGTAATCACAAGAGAAATTTGCCGCGACAGTGCGGCCTACCCTCAGGCAAACGACCGGATCGGGCTGGTTCTTCCCCGCCGGAACTGTGAGCTAGTTCCTAAAGTTTTGGCGCGCGGAAGGCCCCGTTGAACGACAGCCGCTCGTAAGTGGCCACTTCGGCGGCCGTGTAGGGATCGTGGTCGACGATGGACTGCGCCTCCTCGGCGCTGAGGTCGCCCGTGATCAGGATTGCCCCGGACTCGTCCTCCAGACGCCCCGCCAGCACGATGCGGCCGGCGGCGACCTCGCCCTTCAGCCACTCCAGATGGGCGGGCCGGGTCTGGTTGACGACGTCGGGCGGTTGTAGATTAGGTGGACTTCAAGATGTGGAACATCTGCGCCACGCTAATTGATCGGAGCGTTGATCCACGGAAGGTCCGCGAGGATTCCGCGGGCGGCGACAATGCCTTCCCCGGTCTGCCACACCTCGTTGTTGACCGCGAAGATCCGGTTGTCGCGGTTGGCCGACAGCTTCCGCCACGCATCGCTTTCCATCACACGCGGCGCCCGCTCTTTGGCCGCGGGCGAGTCGAACGTTAGGTAGACGATGTCACCGTCGGCCGCGGAGAAGTCGGGTGAGTTGTCCAAGTCGGTGTCGGTGATACCGATCTCGAT
This sequence comes from Mycobacteriaceae bacterium, assembly GCA_019749805.1. Taxonomy (GTDB): domain Bacteria; phylum Actinomycetota; class Actinomycetes; order Mycobacteriales; family Mycobacteriaceae; genus Mycobacterium. The sequence goes on from JAIEPH010000006.1 coordinate 110,566, forward strand.
GAACGGCTTGTCTTTGAACCGTTGTGCCGCAGGACGATCGACGCCGACGGCCCCCAGCACACTGCCCGGGAAGTTGTCCGTGCCATACACGCGCGCCGTCGTCTCGGTGAACTGGACGACCGACGCCTGGAAATGGGTCGCGTCGTTCTCGGCGCCGGTCTTGTCGGCAGCCCGTTCGAAGCCGTCGATCATCCCGTTCACCGCGTCGAGGCGACCGGTGGCTTCGCCGACCGTCCGCATGTTGTCCTGCCATGCGCCGCCGGGCGGGCCGCTGAACACCGTGGGGGCGATCGCCGACAGATCACCGAAATCGTCGGGCGTCAGCGCTTGCGAGCCGAGGATCAGGTCGGGGTTCGCGGCCTTGATCGCATCGATATCAGGAGCGCTGCGGGTGCCTGCTGCGGGCACGTCGTGGATGACCTTGCCCAGATACGACGGTTGGCTGCTGGAGCCGTCGGGAAGCGCGGCGGCCACGACACGCGTCTGCAGACCCAGCGCACACAACGTGTCGAGCTGGTCGCCGGAGAGCACCACGATGCGCTGCGGATCCGCCCGCACCTCGGTTTCACCCGCCGCGTGGCGGACTCGGCGGTCCGGTGGTCCGGGGTCGACGGGTGTGGGCTCGGGTGCACAGGATTCGTCTGGCCTGCGGTGATTGCCGAGTACACCCGCGCCGGCGATCTTCGTGGTGCTCGTGACGACAGACTGCTGGCCGGCGATGGGGGCGGCCTCTCCGCCCAGCGATCCGCAGCCGCTGACAACGGTGACGGCGAGCGCGGCCGAGATCGCCACCGATCCCAACCATCGACCCGCCACGAGGCCGGCGCGGGATCCGCTGATCAGCACGCCGCCGACGGTAACATCCGAGCAGCTCGTGGCAGGTCAGCCCATGTCGCAAACCATTTACGACAGTTTGTAGGACCACCACGACTTCCGGGTACACCGGGAGCTAGGATTCATCAGTGAAGACCGCCGGGATTTCCCGACTGGATGTTTGGAGGATCTGTTGGTAGCCGAAGCGCCCCCAATAGGAGAACTCGAGGCTCGCCGTCCGTTCCCGGCTCGGATGGGCCCCAAGGGCAACCTGGTCTACAAGCTGATCACCACCACCGATCACAAGCTGATCGGCATCATGTACTGCGTCGCCTGCTTCATCTTCTTCTTCGTCGGCGGGCTGATGGCGCTGTTCATGCGCACCGAGCTGGCGATGCCCGGGCTGCAATTCCTGTCCAACGAGCAGTACAACCAGCTGTTCACCATGCACGGCACGGTGATGCTGCTGTTCTACGCGACGCCGATTGTGTTCGGGTTCGCGAACCTGGTGCTTCCGCTGCAGATCGGCGCGCCCGACGTGGCGTTTCCGCGCCTGAACGCGTTCTCGTTCTGGCTGTTCCTGTTCGGCGCCCTGATCGCGATCGCCGGCTTCATCACCCCCGGCGGCGCCGCCGACTTCGGCTGGACCGCCTACTCGCCGCTGACCGACGCGATCCACTCGCCCGGCGCGGGCGGTGACCTGTGGATCATGGGCCTGGCCGTCGGTGGTCTCGGCACCATCCTCGGTGGCGTCAACATGATCACCACCGTGGTCTGCATGCGCGCACCGGGCATGACCATGTTCCGGATGCCGATCTTCACCTGGAACATCCTCGTGACGTCGATCCTCGTGCTGATCGCGTTCCCGATCCTGACCGCCGCGTTGTTCGGCCTCGCCGCCGACCGCCATCTCGGTGCTCACATTTACGACCCGGCCAACGGCGGAGTGTTGTTGTGGCAGCACTTGTTCTGGTTCTTCGGGCATCCCGAGGTGTACATCATCGCGCTACCGTTCTTCGGTATCGTGACCGAGATCTTCCCGGTCTTCAGCCGCAAACCGGTGTTCGGTTACACCACCCTGATCTACGCGACATTGTCGATCGCGGCGCTGTCCGTGGCGGTGTGGGCGCACCACATGTACGCCACGGGTGCCGTACTTCTTCCTTTCTTTAGCTTCATGACGTTCCTCATCGCTGTGCCGACCGGTATCAAGTTCTTCAACTGGATAGGCACGATGTGGAAAGGGCAGTTGACATTCGAAACACCGATGCTCTTCTCGGTGGGCTTCCTCGTCACCTTCCTCCTTGGTGGTCTGTCGGGCGTGCTGCTGGCCAGCCCGCCGCTGGACTTCCATGTCACCGACTCCTACTTCGTCGTCGCGCACTTCCACTACGTGCTCTTCGGCACGATCGTCTTCGCGACCTACGCGGGGATCTACTTCTGGTTCCCGAAGATGACGGGCCGACTGCTCGACGAGCGGTTGGGCAAGCTGCACTTCTGGTTGACCTTCATCGGGTTCCACGTGACGTTCCTGGTTCAGCACTGGGTGGGTGACGAGGGCATGCCGCGCCGGTACGCCGACTACCTGTCGTCGGACGGTTTCACCGCGCTCAACGTCGTCTCCACGATCGGTTCGTTCATCCTCGGCATCTCGACGATTCCGTTCGTGTGGAACGTGTTCAAGAGCTGGCGCTACGGCGAGCCGGTCACGGTCGACGATCCGTGGGGTTACGGTAACTCGCTGGAGTGGGCCACCAGCTGCCCGCCGCCGCGCCACAACTTCACCGAGCTTCCCCGGATCCGTTCGGAGCGGCCCGCTTTCGAGCTGCACTATCCCCACATGGTGGATCGGATGCGCGCCGAGGCGCACGTGGGTCGCGCACACGGGCCGGAGGACGGCGACGTGACGCGACTGGACGACGAAAACGTTCGCACCTGACGAGATCGCAGGGCTACCCGGGGTGAACATGCCGAAAGTGTCGGTGCTGATCACCGTCACCGGACCTGATCAACCAGGCGTCACCTCAGCGCTTTTCGAGGTGCTCTCACGGCACAAGGTCGAGCTTCTCAACGTCGAACAGGTCGTGATTCGCAACCGATTGACACTGGGCGTGCTGGTCGCCGGTCCCGACGAGGTTGCCGGTGGCGCCGCACTGCACGACGAGGTGCGCTTCGCGATCCAGGGATTCGGGTTGGACGTCACGATCGAGCGCAGCGATGGCTTACCCGTGCTGCGGGAGCCGTCAACCCACACCATCGTCGTGCTCGGGCGTCCGATCAGCGCCGAGGCCTTCGGCGTCGTGGCCCGTGAAGTCGCGGCGTTGGGCGTCAACATCGACTTCATCCGCGGGGTCTCCGACTACCCGGTCACTGGTTTGGAATTGCGGGTATCGGTGCCACCCGGCGATGCGTACGCGCAACTTCAGGCCGCGATGGCACGGGTGGCGGTCAACGAGGGTGTGGACATCGCGCTCGAGGACTACAGCCTTTCGCGACGGGCCAAGCGGCTCATCGTCTTTGATGTCGACTCGACGCTGATCCAGGGTGAGGTCATCGAGATGCTCGCCCACCGCGTCGGCGCGCACGCGGCAGTCGCCGAAATCACCGAGGCGGCGATGCGTGGCGAATTGGACTTCACCGAGTCGTTGAACCGTCGGGTCGCTACCTTGGCCGGCCTGCCCGCCAACGTGCTGGAGGAGGTCGGCGAGCAGATCGAGCTGACACCGGGTGCGCGGACGACGCTACGGACGTTGCGGCGCTTGGGCTTTCACTGCGGAATCGTGTCCGGTGGCTTCCGCCAGGTCATCGAACCGCTGGCGCATGAACTCGAGATGGATTTCGTCGCGGCCAACGAGCTCGAGATCGTCGACGGGAAGCTGACCGGTCGGGTGGTGGGGCAGATCATCGACCGGCCAGGAAAAGCCAAGGCGCTGCGCGACTTCGCCCAACAGGCCGGGGTGCCGATGGAGCAGACGGTGGCCGTCGGTGACGGCGCCAATGACATCGACATGCTCACCGCCGCCGGCCTGGGTGTGGCATTCAACGCGAAACCGGCGTTGCGTGAAGTCGCCGACGCGTCGATCAGCCACCCGTACCTGGACACCGTGCTGTTCATCCTGGGCATCACCCGCGGAGAGATCGAGGCCGCCGACGCACGCGACGGTGTAGTGCGCCGCGTCGACATCCCCGACTGAGCTTCGCCCTGGACCTAGACGACGACGGTCGTCGGCTCCGGTGCCGCCGAACCGGTGATGCTGTGCCACGCACGGGCCAGCAGTTCGATGGCCTCGGCGAGCTGCTCCTCGGGCAGCGCGTACGGGATGCGCACGAATCGTTCCAGCGTCCCGTCGACCCCGAAGCGCGGCCCCGCGGGCAGTTCGAGGCCCAGCCGCGAGGCGGCCGCCGACAGCGCGGTGCTCATCGGCGCCGGGAGGCGCACCCACAGCGACATGCCGCCGACGCCTGTGCCGGGTTCCCAGTCGGGTAGGTGACGACTCAGCAGCGACTGCAGCACGGCGCGACGGGTCCGAAGGATTTCGCGGCGCTCGGGCAGGATCTCGTCGCGGGAGCCGAGAAGCCTTGCCGCGGCGAATTGTTCGAGCACCGGGGTACCCATGTCGATCGACGGCCGCAGCGCAGCGATCGTCGCGATGGTGGCGCGCTCGGCGCGGATCCAGCCGACGCGCAATCCACCCCAGAACGACTTCGACATCGAGCCGACGGTCATGACCAGGTCGCGTCGCGTCGTCATGAATGCCGCCAGGGGAGTCGGCATCGGCTGGTCCAGCCACATGTCGAGGATCGTCTCGTCGATGACCGTGCGGGTTCGTGTCTCGGCGATGATGCGGGCCAAGCGTTTCCGGTCCCCCGCGGGCATCGTGAGCCCAGTGGGGTTCTGGTTGTCCGGGATGAAGTACGCAAGATTCGGCGCGAGCTGGTGGACCGCCGACTGCACGGCGTCGAGCTCCCAGCCGGACTCGGTCATCGCGACCGGGACTGGCCGCGCACCTGCGGTGGTGATGGCGGAAAGCGAACCATGATAGGTGGGCTGTTCGACCAGCACGCGGTCGCCCGGCTGCACGTACGTCGTCAGGATCAGCGAGATCGCGTGCAGCGCCCCCGTCGTCACCAGCACCTCGTCGGGATCGGTGGGAAGGCCACGCTCGCAATATCTTTCAGCGATCGCCTGACGCAGCGTGCTGACCCCGACGAGTTCGTGTCCCGGTTCGCGCAGGTACGGCGTGACGTCGCGGGTGGCGTCGACGAACGCCTCCATGACGGCGGCGGCGGGAGCGGACAGGGCGGCCGCCGCCAGACTCAGTGCGGTCGGCATGGCGTCGTTCCTGACCGTGGGCGCGACCGGCAGTGCCGTTGTGCTTCTGGCCCCTCGACGAGCGTTGAGGTAGCCGTCCTCGCGAAGTTGCGTGAAGGCGGCGGTGACCGTCGTGCGCGAAACCCGCAGCACATCGGCGAGCGTGCGCTCGCTGGGCAGTCGTGCGCCGACCGGTATCCGGCCGTCGATGATCAGCAACCGGATCGCGTCGGCCAGTCCCTGGTAGGCAGGTCCACTTTGACTGGACGTACGCCAATTGCCCAGCTCGCGGACCAAGAGGTCCACATCGAGCGCTCTGGCGGCCATTTCTGCTGTCATTTGCAAGCCAGTATGCGCTAACTGGCTATTGATGAACAAGCCAGTCGGCCGGATTATCGAGTTTGTGAGGACGAATTGGATATCAAAACTGGGCCGCGAACTGGCGAGGATGTTCAGCTGGCAGGCGCCGGCCGGATGCGTTGACTTCCTCGATCGCGATGCCGAGCGCATGGCGCGCGAAGTGGAGCTCATCCGCATGCGCTTCCCGCATCACTCGTGACGGGCGCGTTGACGCGAGGGTCGCTTCGCGGCACGGCGCTACTGGTCGGCCTCGCCGGTTACGGGTTCTCGATGGCGATGATGGTGCGCTCCGAGCTGGGACTCGACCCCTGGGATGTGTTCCATCAGGGGTTGGCCGTGCACACGGGCATGACGATCGGCATCGCGTCGGGGGTGGTCGGCGTCGCCGTGCTGCTGGCGTGGGTACCGCTGCGGAACCGGCCAGGCATCGGCACCATCGCCAACGTCATCGTCATAGCGGTCACCGTCGACCTCGGTCTGCTGCTGATGGAGGCGCCGACGTCGACGCCGGCGCGCATCGCGATGATGGTCGGCGCCGTCGTGCTCAACGCGTTCAGCACGGTGCTCTACGTCGGTGCCGGGCTCGGTCCAGGTCCGCGCGACGGCCTGATGACTGGACTGGTCGTGCGAACTGGCCTGTCGGTGCGATTGGTCCGTACGTCGATCGAGGCGACCGTGCTGGCGATCGGATGGCTGCTCGGCGGCACGGTCGGCGTCGGCACCGTGCTTTACGCGTTCGCCATCGGTCCGCTTGTCCAATTCTTCGTGCGTATCGTGCCGAAGCCGGTGCTCGCCGTGAGCGGGTGGGCCAACGTCGCGCAGGCCAGCGAATCGGGCGCGCCAACAGTCCGCAGCGGTGCGTCAGCGCGCCGAATTCGCCACACTACGATGGGCAGGTGCCAGTCGCCGAAGGAGATACAGCCGACCCCGACCTGCTGATCGACTTCGCCAAGGTTTCTCTGCGCCGAGGCGGCCGGGTTCTGGTGGGGCCCATCACGTGGTCGGTCGAACTCGACGAACGCTGGGTGGTCATCGGCCCCAACGGCGCGGGCAAGACGTCACTGCTGCGAATCGCCGCCGCGATGGAGCATCCGTCCTCGGGCACAGCGCTGGTCCTCGGTGAGCGCCTCGGCAGGACCGACATGGCAGAGTTGCGGTCCCGCGTCGGGTTGAGCAGTTCCGCGCTTTCGCAGCGGGTGCCCGACGATGAGGTCGTCCGCGACCTGGTCGTGTCGGCCGGATATTCGGTGATGGGCCGGTGGCGGGAGCGCTACGACGACATCGACTACGAGCAGGCGATCGACATGCTCGAAAGCGTCGGCGCCGAGCATCTCGCCGAACGCGCCTACGGCACCCTGTCCGAAGGGGAGCGCAAGCGCGTGCTGATCGCGCGGTCGATGATGACCGATCCCGAACTGCTTCTCCTCGACGAGCCCGCGGCGGGCCTCGATCTCGGCGGCCGCGAAGACCTTCTCGCGCGGCTCGAGGACCTGGCTCTCGACCCGGATTCGCCCGCACTGGTGCTCGTCACCCACCACGTCGAGGAGATCCCGCGCGGCTTCTCCCACGGACTGATCCTGTCGGAGGGCAGGGTCGTCGACTCCGGTCTGCTTCCCGACGTACTGACCGCCGAGAACCTGTCGACGGCATTCGGCCAGTCGATCGTTCTCGAAAACACCGACGGACGCTACTTCGCGCGTCGGGCAAGAAGCCGCGCGGCGCACAGGAGGCGAGCATGACCGAAGATCCACTGGTCCCGAGACCGGCCGCGACGGTCATGCTCGTCCGCGATACCGCGGCCGGGATCAAGGTGTTTCTCATGCGGCGGCACTCGGCGATGGACTTCGTCGCCGGCGTGATGGTGTTTCCCGGCGGCGGCGTCGACGACCGCGATCGCAACGCCGACATCGCCTGGTTCGGCCCTGAACCCGCTTGGTGGGCCGAACGATTCGGCGTCGAATCCGACCTCGCCGCGGCGTTGGTGTGCGCGGCGGCGCGCGAAACGTTCGAAGAATCCGGCGTGCTGTTCGCCGGCCCCGCCGGTGACCCCGACGGCATCGTCGATGACGCGTCGGTCTACGGCGACGCGCGGGAGGCGCTGGCCAACAATTCTCTGTCGTTCGCGGAGTTCCTGCGGCGCGAGAACCTGGTGCTGCGTGCGGATCTGCTTAGGCCGTGGGCGAATTGGGTGACCCCGAAGGAGGAGCGCACGCGCCGCTATGACACTTTCTTCTTCGTGGGTGCGCTCCCGAAGGGGCAGCGGGCCGATGGCGACAACACCGAAACCGATCAGGCGGATTGGATCACCCCGCAACAGGGCCTCGACGATTTCGGCGAAGGTCGGACGTTCCTGCTGCCGCCGACGTGGACGCAACTGGATTCGCTCAACGGGCGCACGGTCGCCGAAGTGCTTGCCGTGGAGCGCACGATCGTGCCGGTCGAGCCGCATCTCGCCGCCGACACGGACACGGGCAACTGGGAGATCGAGTTCTTCAACAGCGACCGGTACAACGCCGCGCGCAACCGCCGCGCGCCCGATGGCTACAGCCGAGACACTCCGCTGGCATGAACGAGTTCGTATCGGTTCACACCAGCGAGGAGCACCCGGGCATCGCGACGCTGCTGCTGTCGCGACCGCCCACCAACGCGCTCACCCGCCAGGTGTACCGGGAGCTCGAAGCAGCCGCGCAGGACATCGGCGTCCGCGACGACGTACGCGCCGTCATCCTCTTCGGTGGCCACGAGATCTTCTCCGCCGGTGACGACGTCCCCGAGCGGTCGCTGCTCAACAGCGCCGAAGCTGCGGAGGCGGCCCGGGTCTGCCATGCCGCGGTGGACGCGCTCGCCGCGATACCCAGGCCCACCGTCGCCGCGATCACGGGGTATGCACTGGGCGGCGGGCTGAACCTGTCGCTGGCCGCCGACTGGCGCGTCGCCGGCGACAACGTCAGGTTTGGGGTCACGGAGATACTGGCTGGGCTAGTGCCCGCAGGTGGCACGTCACGGCTGGCACGCACCGTCGGGCTGTCCAAGGCGAAGGACTTGGTGTTCAGCGGGCGGTTCGTCGACGCCAAGGAGGCGCTGGCTCTGGGCCTGATCGACGAGATGGTCGCCCCCGACGGCGTGTACGACGCGGCGCTGGCCTGGGCGCAGAAGTTCGTCGAACACCCAGCTCAGGTACTGGCTGACGCCAAGGCCACCTTCGACCTTTAGGCTGCCCTGTTATGAGCCTTGATCCGACCCCCAATCCGCACGCCACCGCGGAACAGGTGGAGGCGGCCCGCCACGACTCCAAGCTCGCTCAGGTGCTGTACCACGACTGGGAGGCCGAGTCGTACGACGACAAGTGGTCGATCTCCTACGACAAGCGCTGTGTCGACTACGCCCGCGATCTGTTCGACGCGACGGTGCCGGAGGAAGAGCTGCGCAACTTGCCCTACGACCGTGCGCTCGAGCTCGGCTGCGGTAGCGGTTTTTTCCTCCTCAACCTGATCCAGGCCGGGGTGGCGCGCCGCGGCTCGGTCACCGACCTGTCGCCGGGCATGGTGAAGGTAGCCCTGCGCAACGGCGAGAACCTCGGCCTCGAAATCGACGGCCGGGTCGCCGACGCGGAAGGCATTCCGTACGACGATGACACCTTCGATCTCGTCGTCGGCCACGCCGTGTTGCATCACATCCCGGATGTCGAGTTGTCGCTGCGTGAGGTCGTGCGGGTGCTCAAGCCCGGCGGCCGGTTCATCTTCGCGGGCGAGCCGAGCAACGCGGGTGAGAACTACGCGCGGCCGTTGTCGACGTTGACGTGGCGCGCGGTGACGAACCTGACGAAACTGCCGGGGCTGTCGAGCTGGCGCCGCCCGCAGGAGGAGCTCGACGAGTCCTCACGAGCGGCCGCGTTGGAAGCGATCGTCGACTTGCACACCTTTTCTCCCGGCGACTTGGAGCGCATGGCACACAGCGCGGGCGCCGTCGATATATCGACCGCCACAACGGAATTCACCGCTGCGATGCTCGGCTGGCCGTTGCGCACGCTGGAGGCCGCGGTGCCGCCCGGCCGGCTGGGCTGGGGCTACGCGAAGTTCGCCTTCAACAGCTGGATCGCGTTGAGTTGGGTTGACAACAATGTGTGGCGGCAGGTGGTCCCCAAGGGCTGGTTCTACAACGTCATGGTCACCGGGGTCAAGCCGTCGTAGATTTTCGGCTCGACGACGTCGAGTACCTGTGCAGCGCCGTCGGCAAGCAGGCGCTGGGCGAAGTCGCTGACCTGCGGCTCACCGATGCCACATTGGTAGCCGATGTCGCCACGGCGCGTAGGCGTTTCGGTGAATGGTCCGCTGTTCTGGTGGAAACGACGCTCTTGCGGCGGAGGGCCGCGGTGAAGTTCGACGATCCCGGAGACTGGCTGTTCACCGACGAGGCGCTGCAGCAGGCGACGGCGCAGCGCGTCGCCGCTCACCGGGCCCGACGCTTGTCGGGCGCGGTGGTGCACGACGCGACGTGTTCCGTCGGCACCGAACTTGCCGCGCTGCGAAACTGCGCGAGCGTTCTCGTCGGCAGCGATCTCGACGCGGTCCGGTTGGCGATGGCGCGGAACAACGTGGCGGGCGTGGATGTGTGCCGGGCCGACGCGCTGCGGCCGATCACCGCGTCGGCCGTAGTCCTGCTCGACCCGGCGCGCCGCAGCGGCGGACGGCGCCGGTTCGATCCGCGGGATTACACCCCCGGACTCGATGCGCTGCTCGACGTGTACCGCGGCCGGGATATCGCCGTAAAGTGCGCGCCGGGAATCGATTTCGATGGGATCAAGCAGCTGGGTTTCACCGGTGAGATCGAGGTGACGTCGGTCGGCGGCGGTGTGCGCGAAGCGTGCCTGTGGTCGATGGGACTGGCGGCGCCCGGCGTGACCCGCCGAGCCAGCATGCTCGACACGGGGGAGGAGATCACCGACGCCGACTCCGACGACTGCACAGTCGCGCCGGCCGGTCGATGGATTGTCGATCCCGACGGCGCCGTTGTCCGCGCGGGCCTGGTGCGCCACTACGGCGCCAGACATGGTTTGTGGCAACTCGACGCCGATATCGCCTACCTGTCCGGTGATCGGTTGCCGACGGGGGTCCGCGGTTTCGAGGTGGTCGAGGAGCTCGGCTTCAGCGAACGCCGCCTGCGTCAGGCGCTTTCGGGCCGCGACGTGGGCGCAGCCGAAATCCTGGTCCGTGGTGTCGATGTCGATCCCGACGCGCTGCGGCAGCGGCTCAGACTGCGCGGTGCGCAGGCGGTCTCGGTCGTGATCACCCGCCTCGGCACTGGAGCCGCAAGCAGGGCAACGGCATTCATCTGCCGCCCCTCTCGATAAATTACTGGCGTTCGACCGTTCCCGCAAAGTCCACGTACCCTGACAGTGATGCACCGGCGGTCGAGCCGGAGCCGGCTGCGAGGACGTCCAACGATGCGCATTCTCAAGGTGGCGGCCGCCGTCACGGCGGCCGGTGTTGTTGCCGGCACCATCGGCACTCCGACAGCGATGGCTCAGTCGGCATGTGCCGAGTTGGGCGGTACCGTGGGCCCGGACCAAACCTGTCGGGTGCACGCCGAAAACGACACGTACCTCCTCGACTTCACCTTCCCGGCGCAGTATCCGGATCAGCAAGCGGTGGCCGACTACCTGACGCAGGCGCGCGTCGGCTTCGTCAACGTCTCGGAGATGCCCGGCTCACGCGGCCTGCCTTATGTGCTCGACGTCAAGGGAACCGGCTACCGTTCGGGGTTGCCCCTTCTCGGCACTGAGAGCTTGGTGTTCGAGGTGTACCAGAACGTCGGCGGCGCGCGTCCGCAGACTTACTATGAGTCGCTCAACTGGAACCTCGCCACCAGGGCGCCCATCACGTTCGACTCGCTGTTCAAACCGGGCACCAAACCGCTCGATGTGATCTTCCCCGCGGTGAACGACGACCTGTTCAAAACGCGAGGGGTGCTGAACGCGATACCGCAGAGCGTGGGACTCGATCCGGCCAATTACCAGAACTTCGCGCTGACCGATGACAAGGTGCTTTTCTTCTTCAGCCAGGGCCAGATGCTCGCGGAATCGGCGGGACCGGTCCAGGCATCGGTGCCGCGCGCGGCTCTCGCGCCGATGCTGACGCTCTAGGCTGCGGTCACGTTCGCACGGGCTCGCGGTCCTTGCCGGTGACGGGGTCGTAGTTCTCCCAGAAGGTGGCGTTCTTGATGTCGAGCGCCAGCGGGTAGAACATCGGGTCGAGGCCCTGCTTCTTCTGCTTCTCGTAGTCCCACAGCGCCTTGTAGGCGGGCTGCTGCAGGATGATGATGCCGATGATGTTCAGCCACGCCATCAGGCCGACGCCGATGTCACCCAGCGTCCACGCATCCGATGCGGTCGACACCGCGCCGATGGTCACCGAGACCAGGATCAGTGCCTGCAGCAACATCGTGGTGTTCGACCCGATCGTGCCCCGAATGTACGGGACGTCGACGGTGTTGGCCTTGCCCAGCAGGAATCGCAGGTTGGTCTCGGCCATGTAGTAGTAGGCGATGATCGTGGTGATGCAGAAGAACGCGAGCGAGATCGCGATGAAGCTGGAACCCGCGCCGCTCCACAGCGTGTCGAAGCCGGTCTGCGCGAACGTCGGGCCGACCTCGGCGTCGGAGGGCAGGATCGAACCGCCTTCGCGAATGACCGCGCCGTCGGCACTCTCGCCCTCGAACACCCGGTAGGCCCCGGTGGACAGGATCAGGAAGCCGGTGGCCGTGCAGATGAACAGCGTGTCGATGTACACGGCGAATGCCTGCACCAGGCCCTGCTTGGCCGGATGTGACACCTCGGCGGCGGCCGCGGCGTGCGGACCGGTGCCCTGGCCCGCCTCGTTGGAGTAGATGCCGCGCTTGACGCCCCACATCACCGCGGAGCCGATGATCGCGCCGAACGCCGAGTCGAGCCCGAACGCGCTGGAGAAGATCAGCGAGATCACGCCGGGGATCTCGCCGGCGTTGAGCAGCACGATTATCAGGGCGAGGACGATGTAGACGACGGCCATGAACGGCACCACGACCGACGCGAAGGCCGCGATCCGCTTGACCCCGCCGATGATGACGAACGCCAGCACGATCACGATGCCGACGGCCACCCACCACTTGGACCAGCCCCAGGCGGAGTTCATCGCCGAGGCCATCGAGTTGGACTGGACGCTGGGCAGCAGCAGGCCCATCGCCAGGATGGTGACCGCGGCGAAGACGTAGCCGTACACCTTCATCGCGGGCGCCGCGGCGGTGTTCGCGAAGGCTCGACTGAGGTAGTAGGCGGGACCGCCGCGGTACTCGCCGGTGAGCGGATCGCGCGTCTTGTAGATCTGGCCCAGCGTGCACTCGACGAACGACGTCGATGCGCCGAGGAAGGCGACTGCCCACATCCAGAACAGTGCGCCGGGGCCGCCGAACGCGATGGCGGTGGCCACACCGGCGATGTTGCCCGTCCCGACGCGACCGGCCAGCGACATCGTGAGCGCCTGGAAGCTCGAGATGCCCGAAGGGGACGTCTCGCCCTTGAACATCAGCCTGATCATCTCCGGCACCTGCCGGACCTGCACGAACCGCGATCGGATGGAGAAGTACACGCCCGCTGCGAGGCACAGATACACCAGCGCGTTGCTCCATATGTAGCCGTTTACCGTGGCAAGGAACTCGGACAAGGCTGCCTCCCTGGCGGCGTTGGGAACATGCGACGTTTCGGGATGATTGCATGCTGGCGGCTGCGGGATGTTACGAAGCGGTCACAGTGCTGTAAGTCCACGTTGGACGGTCGGTTACCGACGACGAACGGTCGCTCTAAGCCGGCGCGAATCCGTACACGCGGCCCTCGCTTGTCGCGGTGATGACGCGGCGGTCATGCCCGATGGAGACCCCGACGGGCCAGCCGCCCGCGTTGGGCAGCGGATAGCGATTGAGGGTCCGGCCGTCTGCCGAGTCGAACACGAGCAACGCCTGACCGCTTTCTCCGTCCCGTGCGACCGCGTAAGCCGTGTGTGCGCCGGACTGACTCGATGTCGTCAGCGGTGCGACGTCGTCGCGGGTCCACACCACCTCGCCTCGGTCACCGGAATCCTTGATGCCCACCAGCTTCGCGCCGGGTCCACCGCCGGCCACGATCAGCCCGTCGGGTGACACCGACGGCGGCGTCTGCGCCAGATAGTCCAGCGGGACCGACCATTTCGGCTCGCCATTGTCGGTGTTGATCGCCCACAGGTGTTCGTCGCGTCCGTTGACGTACACGGTCGATCCGTCCGCGGACAGCACCGGGCTGGCGAGCGGACCGCCGCCGACAGCATCGCTGGTCCACTCGCGCGTGAGCATCGGGTTCTGTCCCGGGCGGTAGCGCAGCCCGACAAGAACGGGAGCATCGGTGTCCGGCTCCCACAGGCTGAGCACAACGCTTCCGGTCTGCTCTGCGAAGGCCGGTGCGGCCGCCACCGGGCAGCGCGAACGGGCAGGTCGGCAGTCGGCGAGTCCGCGCTCGGGATCCTTGGGGTCGACACCGGCGACGAGATCCATGGGAGATCCGTCGACCACACCCCTCTGGGCGTCGAACACGAGCACCTGGCCCAGGTGCGTGACCACCAGCAGGTGGCCCGGAGCCAGGATCCGCGGCGTGGTCGGCATCCCGATGACGGGTTGACGCCAGCGGATCCACTGCGTCGGCGGGAACGAAAGCATTGCGCCGGGCTGACCGACGTAGAGGTTGTCGAAACCATCAAAGAGAGGACCGGCCAGCGGGCCTTCGGTACCCGGCCCCTGCGCCAAGCGGGTGCACCAGCGCTGCCGGGCACGATTGTCGGTCTCCCACACCATCAGCGAGCAGCCCGCCGGCGTTTGCGCGTTCACGGCCAGGTAGCTGCCGGATCCCAGCGCGACCGAGGCGGCGAGTTCGCCCTTGACCGAGCGCGTCCACTCCAGCCGTAACCCGTCGGCGCCTGCGGTCGATTCGTAGCTGCTGTTGCGGGCGTCGCCGTACTGGGCGGGCCAGCCCGACGCGGGATGGGACTCGACCCAACTGTCGGTGTTCCCGCACCCCGCCAATGCGGCCGTGATCAGCACTGTTGACGCCAGCACGATCGATCGCCGGAACACTGCGCCCTTTCGGTTTCGTTCAAGAAGGCCTTGGAAGTCCCAGTGAGGGTAACCGTTCGGCGCCGGGCGGCTCGCGTAGGCTTTCCGGCCATGACGACGATGTGGGGCGCGCCGCTACACAAGCGGTGGCGGGGTTCGCGGCTGCGCGACCCGCGCCAGGCCAAGTTCCTCACCATGGCCTCGCTGAAATGGGTCATCGCCAATCGGGCCTACACGCCGTGGTACCTCGTGCGTTACTGGCGGCTGCTGAAGTTCAAGCTCGCCAATCCGCACATCATCACCCGCGGCATGGTCTTCCTCGGCAAGGGTGTAGAGATCCAGGCGACGCCGGAGTTGTCGACGATGGAGATCGGTCGCTGGGTGCACATCGGCGACAAGAACACGATCCGCTGCCACGAAGGCTCGCTGCGTTTCGGCGACAAGGTCGTCCTCGGCAGAGACAACGTGATCAACACTTATCTCGACATCGAACTCGGTGACTCCGTGTTGATGGCCGACTGGGTGTACGTGTGCGACTTCGACCACCGGATGGACAGCGTCGAGCTGCCGATCAAGGACCAGGGCATCATCAAGGGACCGGTGCGCATCGGGCCCGACACCTGGGTCGCGACCAAGGTGACGATTCTGCGCAACACGATGATCGGCCGCGGCTGCGTGCTGGGATCGCACGCAGTGGTCAAGGGTGACGTCCCGGACTTCTCGATCGCCGTCGGCGCACCCGCGAAGGTCGTCAAGAACCGAAAGCTGTCCTGGGAGACCTCGGCCGCCCAGCGCGCCGAGCTTGCCGCCGCTCTGGCCGACATCGAACGCAAGAAAGCCGCGCGCTAGCGGTCGGGCAGAGCGTGCTCGACGATGGGGCGGCGCCGATGAGGTTCGCGCTCGCCGCGCTTGGCGGCCACGTACACCTGGGCGGTCTCGTCTGCGACGGTGTGCCAGGCAAAGGCCGCAGTGAGGCGTTCGCGTGCGGCGACCGCCATGCGCTGTGCGTGATCGGGGTGATCGAGCACGGTGCGTACCGCCGTGGCCAGGCCGGCGACATCGCGCGGGGCGAACGACGTTCCGGTCTGACCGTCGATCACCGCCTCGCCCAGGCCGCCGACCTTAGAAGTCACCAAAGGAATACCCGTCGCTGCCGCCTCGAGAGCAACGATGCCGAACGGTTCGTAGTGGCTGGGCAGCACGGCGGCGTCGGCGGTATGCAACAGTCGCACGAGCCGATCGTGATCTAGATGGCCGACGAACGTTGTGGCCTTGAGCACCTTGTGCTTTCGCGCCTGCTCGACGAGCCACGTCTGCTGCGTGCCGGTGCCCGCCACCGTCAACGTCGTACCGGGATGGGTGCGCCGGACGCGGGGCATCGCCGCTATCAAGTCGTGGATGCCCTTCTCGTATTCGAGGCGACCCACGAACACCAGGTGCGGCGGCCGGCTCCGCGGACGCCGTTTCGCGAACGGCCAACGGGCGGCGTCGATTCCGTTCCGGATGACCCGGGTCTCGGCGAGACCCGGTCCGAATAATTCGGTAATCTCGTCGCTCATCGATGCCGAACACGTGATCAGCAAGTCAGATTCGTGAACCAGCCACGACTCGACGGCGTGCACCTGTCGGCTGATCGCTCCCGAGACCCATCCCGAATGCCTACCAGCCTCGGTGGCATGGATGGTGGAGACGAGGGGGACATCGAAGTGTTCGGCCAGCGCGATCGCGGGATGCGCGACGAGCCAGTCGTGGGCGTGCACCACATCGGGTCGCCATGGCTTGGCGCGGGAACCCTTGATGGCCAATCCAGTACGGACCATCGCATGGCCCATCGCCAGCGTCCAGGCCATCATGTCGGTGCCGAAGTCGAACTCGTGCGGATCCTGCGCAGCGGCGACAACCCTTACGCCCTCGGCGATCTCGTCGGTCGACGGGTGCGTGCTGGGGTCCGTGCCGGACTGACGGCGGCTGAGCACCACGACCTCGTGGCCGGCCTCGGCGAGCGCCGTCGCGAGGTGATGCACGTGCCTGCCGAGTCCGCCGATCACCACCGGCGGGTACTCCCACGACAGCATCAGGATCTTCACGGTCGTGGCAGTCTTCGCGCGTCGAGTGCGCCGAACAGGCCGTCCGCGCGGTTCCATCCGTTGGCGAGTCGTTGAGCGTGGTCCTCGCGGCCCGACGCCATCGCGACGGCGATCTCGCGGGTGGCGTGGGCGTGCAGGTGCGCACGATACCGCGCATAATCCGCCGCCGAGTCCTTGCTGACCATGAACGGCCAGTCGCTGGAGACCGTCAGCAGCGTTTCTCGCAGGATCTGGTCGGCGACGAAGTTACGCGCCGGCGGGGTGTCCGTGTCAGCCAGCGCTTTGTCCACCGTCGTCAGTGCGGTGTCGACCACTTCGCTGTTCAACTGGACGAGGTCGGCCACCTGCTCGCCGGCCCACACCTGCCAGTCTTTGCCGGAACCCCAAGAGCTTGGCGGCAATTCGACGGGGGAACCCACGAAACCGTCGGCTATGGCGTCGGACAGGGTGCCGACCCGAACCCCGGCCTCGGGCAGCGCGCGCAACACCCGCTCCAGCCAGACCGGCCCCTCGTACCACCAATGCCCGAACAACTCGGTGTCGAAAGCCGCGATCACGTGTGCGGGCCTGCCGATCCTCTCGCTCTCGTTGATGAGGCGCTGGCGCACATGCGAGACGAAGTCGGCGACATGACCGTCGACCGCGCTGTCCGCACGGTCCGGGTCGTACGGCGCCTTCGCGTCGGAATCGACGTTGCGGCCGGTGACCCGTGCCGGTTTCAGGCCCGTCGTGTGGTCGTAGGTGTGGAAGTCGCGGTACGCGGCGTGGCCGGGATAGCCGGACTTCGGTGACCACACCCGATAGCTCACCTGCAGATCACGGCCGAACGCCACCACATTCGACGAAGCGACCGGCCGGCCCAACGCGGTGTCCCCGTGCAGCGACGGTCCGTCGACCATGAAATGGCCGACACCCGCTGCGGCGTAGTCGATTTCCATCCCCGGCGCGTAGGCGCATTCCGGCGCCCAGATCCCGGCGGGCGTATGGGCGAACCGCTGCTGTGCGTCGGCGAGTCCCTCCCTCAGGGCGAACTCGCGCAGTCGCGTATTCAACAGCGGTTGGAAGGGATGCGACAGCGGTCCGCCGAGCAGTTCGATGGCCTCGGCGTCGATCAGCTCGCGCAACAGCGGGCTGCCGCCGTGTGCCCACAGTGTCGAGAAGTCGTCGAGTGCGCGCTCGGCGTCGGCGCGCTCGCGAACACCGAACTGCCGGAGCGGATCACCGAGAGTGGTCGCTTCGAGTGCGCGCAAGCCCCAGTTGGCGAGCCAGTGGTTCATCCCTGTCAGGCAGTAGGGGTCGTCGAGCTGGGCGGTCACCACCGGGGTCATGCCCAGGGTCACCAGGTGGCGGCGGTCCTCGGCGGCGAGCCTGCGAAGGACGCGCATCAAGGGGACGTAGGAGGCCGCCCACGATTGGTAGAGCCACTCCTCGCCGACGGGCCAGCGTCCGTGATGGGCGAGCCATGGCAGGTGCGTGTGGAGAACGAGTGTGAAGAGGCCCGGAGCCGGAGGGCCGGCGACATTGGACCGGGGAGCCGGAGGGCCGGCGACATTGGACCGGGGAGCCGGAGGGCCGGCGACATTGGACCGGGGAGCCGGAGGGCCGGCGACATTGGACCGGGGAGCCGGAGGGCTCGTCACGGTCGCACCGCGATCGCGACCAGGTCCAGGCTGCCGTCGATGTCTTTCTCGGTCGCGTCGAGCAAATCGAAGTCGTCAGTCGTCACCGATGCGACGTCGTCGAGGAGTTCGGTGGGCCACGGCGCGTCGGCGAGTGCACGCGCGATCTGGGCGTCGATGATCGATCCACCGTGGCGGTCGTCGAGCTCGATCAGCCTAGGTCCGTGGAACACGCCCAGCATCGACTCCACCGAAAAGCCCTCGCCGGAGAGGAGTTCCGACAACTCGGCGGCGTTGAGTTCCCGAGTGTGGAACGGGTTGATCGGGGTGTCGCGGCCGGGGGAGAAGGTGATCCGGTTTGGTGTCGACATCAACAGCACTCCGCCGGGGCGCAGCACGCGCAGGCATTCCGCAACGAATTGCCCTTGATCCCAGAGATGTTCGATCACCTGGAAGTTGACCACCACGTCCACCGCTGCGTCAGCAAGCGGGAGCTCAGCCAGGTTTCCCTGGCGCATGTCGACCCGCGGATACCGGGCGCGGACGTGCGCGACAGCGGAGTCGTCGTAGTCGAGGCCGATGACTGTGTTCGCGACATCGGCGATCAGATCGGCGCCGTAGCCCTCGCCGCAGCCGGCTTCGAGTACGTCGCGATCCGCGCAAAGACTGGCCAGCCGTTCATAGACGACCTCATGGCGGCGGAACCAGTAGTTCTCCTCCGCGAGGCCCGGAACCGTGCGTTCGCCGGTCAAGGGCAGGTCCGGACCATCGGTGACGAATGCGCTCATTGGAAGGCAGGCTAACGTGAAACGGCTCACTGGCGAACTGTTCACCGCCTACGTGCTGCTAGAACACAAACTTCGACCAGCTATGGTGTTCCTGCGAACCACCAAAAGTTACCCGCGAGTAACATGATGGTGATTGCTTGAAACGTGGTATTGCGGGCCGGTCATCGGCCCCTTCGAGGAGGACGAACCAGACTCATGACGAATATCGTGGTCCTGATCAAACAGGTCCCTGACACCTGGTCGGAGCGCAAGCTGTCCGACGGCGATTTCACTCTCGACCGTGAGGCGGCCGACGCCGTGCTCGACGAGATCAACGAGCGCGCCGTCGAGGAGGCGCTGCTGATCAAGGAGCGAGAAGGTGACGCGGGCGGAACTGTGACAGTGCTCACAGCCGGACCGGAGCGGGCGACCGAGGCAATTCGCAAGGCGCTGTCGATGGGCGCCGATAAGGCGGTGCACCTCGTGGACGAGGGCATGCACGGATCCGACATGGTGCAGACCGGGTGGGCCCTTGCCCGCGCGCTGGGCACGGTCGAAGGCACGGAACTGGTCATCGCCGGTAATGAGGCGACCGACGGCGTCGGCGGCGCGGTGCCCGCGATCGTGGCCGAGTACTTGGGCCTGCCGCAGCTCACCCACCTGCGCAAGGTGACGGTCGAGGGCGGCAAGGTCACCGGCGAGCGCGAGACCGACGACGGTGTCTTCACCGTCGAGGCGTCGTTGCCCGCCGTGGTCAGCGTGAACGAGAAGATCAACGAGCCGCGCTTCCCGTCCTTCAAGGGCATCATGGCCGCGAAGAAGAAGGAAGTCACGACGCTGACGCTGGCTGAGATCGGTGTCGAGGCCGACGAGGTGGGCGTTGCCAACGCCGGTACGAAGGTGAACTCGTCGACCCCGAAGCCGCCGAAGACCGCGGGCGAGAAGGTCACCGACGAAGGCGAAGGTGGCGCGAAGGTTGCCGAGTACCTCGTCGCTCAGAAGATCATCTGAGCAGAACATCCCGAATTTCCTCGCCGAATAGAACCTAGAAAGACATCGAAGACCCATGGCTGAAGTACTTGTGCTCGTCGAGCACGCTGAAGGTGCCCCGAAGAAGGTCACCGCCGAACTGATCACCGCCGCACGTAAATTGGGCGAGCCCGCCGCCGTTGTGGTGGGCAAGCCGGGCACGGCCGAAGGACTGACCGACGCCCTCAAAGCCGCCGGTGCGGCCAAGATCTATGTCGCCGAATCCGATGACGCCGAGAACTACCTCATCACCCCGTACGTGGATGTGCTGGCCTCGCTCGTCGAGTCCGCCAGCCCGGCCGGTGTGGTGCTGGCCGCGTCCGCGGACGGCAAGGAGATCGGGGGCCGGCTGGCCGCGCGCATCGGCGCGGGTGTGCTGACCGATGTCGTGGAGGTCCAGGAGGGCGGCAAGGCCATCCACTCCATCTTCGGTGGCGCGTACACCGTCGAGGCCGAGTCCACCGGCGAGCTGGCCGTGATCACCGTGCGGCCCGGTGCCATTGACGCCGAACCCGTCGACGGTGCGGGCGAGGTCGTCAGCGTCGAGGTTCCGGCGCAGGCCGAGAATGCCACGAAGATCACCAAGCGCGAACCGGCCGTGGCCGGCGACCGCCCGGAGCTCACCGAGGCCACGGTCGTGGTGTCGGGCGGCCGTGGTGTCGGCAGCGCCGAGAACTTCAATGTGGTCGAGGAGTTGGCCGACTCGCTCGGCGCCGCGGTCGGCGCGTCGCGTGCCGCGGTCGACTCCGGCTACTACCCGGGCCAGTTCCAGGTGGGCCAGACCGGCAAGACCGTGTCTCCGCAGCTGTACATCGCGTTGGGCATCTCGGGAGCGATCCAGCACCGGGCGGGTATGCAGACGTCAAAGACGATCATTGCGGTGAACAAGGACGAAGAGGCGCCGATCTTCGAGATCGCCGACCTCGGCATCGTCGGCGACCTGTTCAAGGTCGCGCCGCAGCTGACCGAGAAGGTCAAGGCTCGCAAGGGCTGATTCAGTAAATCTCCGCAAAACCCCCGACACTCAGTGTTCGGGGGTTTTGCGTTTGCCGTCGCCTACGGATTTCAAGTGTTCGCTTCACGGCCGGCGGTGTCAGGCTGGTGTTGTGGCCGATTCTGTCAGCGCGTTCGCCATCCCGGGCCGCCCCGAAATGTGTGTTTTTGCACACAGATGCGCCCAACTCGTCACCTAGCGCTCACGGACACGTCACGCGCCCGATGCCGTCCGGAGATGCAACCACGCGACCGTTCAGCCATGAGCAGAGCGTCTGTCCTCATCGCCCCTGACGACATCGACACCCGCGCGGCATCCGCCTCCTCACTGCCGCGCTACACCTTGTTGCTGTCCGCCGACCCCGCGCTCATCGAATCCGCGCAGCGTCTCCGTCACGACGTGTTCACCTCCGAGCCCGGATTTGCGCTCATCGGCGCCGACCCGGAATTTCAGGCCGGCCTGGACGCCGATGGCTTCGACGACCACTGCGACCATCTGCTGGTTCGCGAGGACAACTCCGGCGAAATCGTCGGCTGTTACCGGATGCTGCCGCCGCCCGGCGCCATCGCCGCCGGAGGCCTTTACACCGCAACCGAATTCGACGTCCGGGGCCTCGACGCTCTGCGGCCCTCACTGGTCGAGATGGGCCGCGCCGTGGTCCGCGAGGATCACCGCAACGGCGGCGTGGTGCTGCTGATGTGGGCAGGTATCTTGGCCTACCTGGACCGCTGTGGCTACGACTACGTGGCCGGCTGCGTATCGGTGGCGGTCGCCGGTGCTCAGGACGGCGCGCCCGGCAGCCAGATCCGGGGGGTGCGCGATTTCGTCCGCCGGCGCCACGCCGCTCCGGCCGAATACACGGTGTATCCGTACCGCCCTGTGACGGTCGACGGTAGGGGCCTGGACGACATCGATGCGCCCGCCCGGGTGTCCATACCGCCGCTGATGCGGGGCTATCTCCGGCTTGGCGCGCAGGTCTGCGGCGATCCGGCCCACGACCCGGACTTCGGCGTCGGCGACTTCCCGGCGCTGCTGGACAAACGCCGGGCCGACATCCGGTATCTCAGACGCTTGAGATCGGTGGGTGCGGCGAGCGCGATGGCAGAGGGGATGACGTCATGAGCGCCGACAGCCCCTGGCTGCCGCGCGCTACGTGCGACGCCAGCTGCGTAGCTGCGACAGAGGCGCCCGCCGGCCAGCGGGTGATCGTCGCGTGGCGCGTCGCGATACGCGCCACCTTCGCGTTCCTGCTTCTGGCCGCGGTTCCGCTGCTCGCCATTCCGGTGCCGGGTCGCTCCCATGTGCAGCGAAGCTATTGCCGGCTGATGCTGCGCTGTCTGGGTTTGCGAATCACGGTGTCCGGCGGGCCAATTCGAAATCTGCAGGGCGTGCTGGTGGTCAGCGGCCATGTGTCGTGGGTCGACATCTTCGCGATCGGCTCCGTCCTGCCGGGCCGGTTCGTCGCCAAGTCCGAGATGATCAACTGGCCCGGGCTCGGGTTCCTGGCTCGGCTGATGAAGGTGATCCCGATCGACCGGGACAACCTGCGGCGCCTGCCCGACGTTGTTTCCACGATCGCCGCGCGATTGCAGGCCGGACAGACGGTCGTCGCGTTTCCCGAGGGCACGACCTGGTGCGGCGTGGCGTACGGCCGGTTCCGGCCTGCGATGTTCCAGGCCGCGGTGGACGCGGGCAGGCCGGTTCAACCGCTGCGGCTGAGCTACCACGGTCGCAACGGCCAGCCGTCGACCATCGCCGCCTATGTCGGTGAAGACACGCTGCTTGCGTCCATCAAACGGCTCATCACCGCACAGCGCACCGTCGTACGGGTGCACGTCGAATCTCTGCAGTTGCCGGGCACCGATCGCCGGGACCTGGCCAACCGCTGCGAATCGGCCGTGCGTGGGGACGCAACGCGTGCGGCACGCCGCGGACAGGGTCACGCCTTGGTGGCCTGACCACGGGATCTGGCCGGCCGGTCAGAGGCCGCTACCATGGAACGGCTATGACCTCGCCAGATGCTCTTCGCCCCAGCGGCGCGCTGCCGGTCTATCTGGATCACGCCGCCACCACCCCGATGCACCCCGGGGCCATCGAGGCGATGACGTCAGTCCTGGCGACCGTTGGTAACGCGTCGTCACTGCACGGCAC
Organism: Mycobacteriaceae bacterium; assembly: GCA_019749805.1. Taxonomy (GTDB): domain Bacteria; phylum Actinomycetota; class Actinomycetes; order Mycobacteriales; family Mycobacteriaceae; genus Mycobacterium. The sequence goes on from JAIEPH010000006.1 coordinate 133,809, forward strand.
GGGGCGGACCGCCCGACGCCGTATGGAGGAGGCCCGCGAGACGCTGGCCAAGCTACTGGGCGCTCGGCCGTCCGAGGTGATCTTCACCGCGGGTGGAACCGAGAGTGACAACCTGGCGGTCAAGGGCATCTACTGGGCGCGACGAGACGGCGACCCGCGCCGTCGGCGCATCATCACCACTGGAGTTGAGCACCACGCCGTGCTCGATGCCGTCGAGTGGCTTGTCGAACACGAAGGCGCCGAGGTGACCTGGCTGCCCGTCGACACCGACGGATCGATATCGCCGTCGGCGCTTCGGGATGCGTTGCGGGACCACGACGACGTGGCGCTGGTGACGGTCATGTGGGCTAACAACGAAGTCGGCACGATCATGCCGATCGCGAAACTGGCTGCGATCGCCGCCGAATTCGACATCCCGATGCATAGCGACGCCGTCCAGGCAGTGGGTCAGATACCGGTCGACTTCGCCGCCAGTGGACTGTCGGCGATGAGCATCGCCGGGCACAAGTTCGGCGGGCCCACCGGGGTGGGGGCCTTGCTGTTGCGCCGCGACACGGCATGTGTGCCGTTGTTGCACGGCGGGGGGCAAGAACGCGATGTGCGTTCGGGTACACCGGATGTCGCCGGTGCCGTCGCCATGGTCGCCGCGGCGCGGATCGCAGTAGAAGGCCTGGAAGCCAACAGCGTACGCGTCACCGAACTGCGTGACCGCCTGATCGACGGCGTGCTGTCGAGCATTGACGATGTGCACCTCAATGGTGCGACGGGCAGCGACCGGCTGCCCGGCAACACCCACTTCACGTTCCGTGGCTGCGAGGGCGACTCGCTGCTGATGCTGCTGGACGCCAAAGGCGTTGAGTGCTCGACAGGTTCGGCGTGCACCGCCGGAGTCGCGCAGCCCTCACACGTGCTGATCGCGATGGGCGCCGATCCCGCCAGCGCCCGCGGCTCGCTGCGATTGTCGTTGGGCCACACCACCACCGAATCAGATGTCGAGGCCGCGCTGGCGGTTCTGCCGGCCGCGGTCGAGCGGGCGCGGCACGCGGCATTGGCCAGTTTGGGAGCGGCCGACTAGTGCGGGTGCTCGTAGCGATGAGCGGCGGCGTGGACTCCTCGGTCGCCGCCGCCCGGATGGTCGACGCCGGACACGACGTGGTGGGCGTGCATCTTGCGCTGTCGTCGACGCCCGGCACGCTGCGCACCGGATCGCGGGGCTGCTGCTCCAAGGAGGATGCCGGCGACGCCCGACGGGTCGCCGATGTGCTCGACATCCCCTTCTACGTCTGGGATTTCGCAGATCGATTCAAAGAGGACGTGGTCGACGACTTCGTGTCGTCCTACGCGCGTGGTGAGACGCCGAATCCGTGTGTGCGGTGCAATGAGCGAATCAAGTTCTCCGCGTTGGCGGCTCGTGCGCTCGCGCTGGGGTTCGACGCCGTGGCAACGGGTCATTACGCGCGGCTGTCGGGCGGACGGCTGCGTCGCGCCGTCGATGTCGACAAAGACCAGTCCTACGTCCTGGCGGTACTGACCGCCGAGCAGTTGCGCCACGCGGTGTTCCCCGTTGGTGACACCCCCAAGCCGCAGATTCGCGATGAGGCTGCGAGCCGGGGACTCGCCGTTGCCGAAAAGCCGGACAGCCACGACATCTGCTTCATCCCCTCAGGAGACACGCGGGCATTTCTCGGCGCCCGAATCGGGGTCCGTCGCGGCACCGTCGTCGACTCCGGTGGAACGGTGCTTGCCGAGCACGACGGCGTGCACGGGTTCACCGTCGGCCAGCGCAAGGGCCTTGGCATCACCGGACCCGGATCCGACGGGAAGCCGCGATACGTCACCGGCATCGACGCCGAAACCGGCACGGTGCAGGTCGGCAACGCCGCGGATCTGGACGTGTGGTCGCTCACCGGCGAGCGTCCGGTGTTCACATCCGGCGACGCGCCGACCGGCCCGATGGAATGCCAGGTGCAGGTGCGCGCGCACGGCGGGATCGGTGACGGTGTCGCCGAACTGCGCGACGGCCGGCTGGCCGTCGACCTGCGCGCCCCGATTCGAGGCGTGGCAGCGGGGCAGACGATGGTCCTCTACCGCCCCGATCCCGACGGCGACGAAGTGCTGGGTAGCGCGACCATCGCGCGCTGACGGCGATCACTCCGGCACATTCGCGAGGATGTTCGTCATCACGATGTCGGGCACCGAGCCGGGGAAGTGACAGAAGGTGACCTCCACCATCACCACCGATTTGACGCGGTAGTCCCGGCCGCAGGCGCCCGGCCGCATCGTCAGGGCCTCGCTGCCGCTTGTCCATTCACCGACCAGCGCCGACCCCCAAGTGGTTGAGCCGCAAGCGTCGACTCGGCCGACGAGGCTGTCGAAGGCTGCCCTGGCGCTCTCTGCGTCGCGATAGGCCGCCACTCCTTCCGAGATGAGGGCGCCGTCGGGGGGATTTTGGAACGTGGTCTTGTGGAACTCTTCCACGTCGGGACCGAACGTCTGGGATTCTGCGAACAGCCATTCACATTGTGGGGGTGCGCCTTTGACGAATGGTTCGACGTCGACGGGGATCTTGCCGTCCATGCTCGGGATGATCGAGAGGTCTTCGCCCGCTCCGGTGATCGCCCGCATCTGCGACTGGTCGAGGACTACCGTCTCGACGTCGACCGGCGACCGCGAATCGTCGTCGAGACCGGGGACTGCCCGCACCGCGGTGCCGGCGACCGACTGCGTGCATCCCGCCCCGAGGAGCGCCGCCACACCCCAGACCAGAAATGACCTGGTCGCCACGGGCATGACCTACCTCCCCTTTCCGATCGAGCCTAGCCCCATCGAATACTGTTCAGCGAGTGAGTGTTTTCGCCGCCGCTACCGGCATCGGATCATGGCCGGGCACCTCGCCCCGTCAGGCCGCAGAAATCGTCGTCGGCGAATTGCACACGCTGCCGCATCTCGTTGAGCTTCCAGGCCGGGGCGTCGGTGCGGACATGATCGGCCGGGCCGGTGCGCTGCTCGTCGATATCGGGATCGACACCGTGCCGCGCGGTTACCGGATCGCCCCTGGCCGCAGCGCGGTGGTTCGCCGCGCCGTCAGCCTGCTCAACGAGGACCTCGACGCGCTGGAGGAGGCGTGGGAGAACGCCGGCCTGCGGGGCGGCAACCGCACGGTCAAAGTTCAATCCCCGGGCCCCATCACATTGGCGGCGCAGCTGGAGCTTTCCGGAGGGCATCGCGCCATCACCGATGCGGGCGCGGTGCGCGACCTGGCGGTCTCGCTGGGGGAGGGTATGGCGCGGCATCGGGCCGAGGTCGCCAGGCGGCTGGATACGGCGGTGGTGGTGCAGTTCGACGAGCCGCTGTTGCCCGCGGCGCTGCTCGGCCGGCTCACCGGGGTGACCAGTCTGACGCCCGTGCATCCGGTCGACGAACCCGTCGCGATCGGGCTGATCGACGACTGCATCGCGGCCACCGGCGCCGAGGTCGCGTTGCACAGTTGTGCCGCGGACCTACCATGGAACATGTTGCAGCGCAGCTCTATTCAAGCGCTATCGGTTGACGTCTCCACGCTCGCCGCAGCCGATCTCGACGGTATCGGCGAGTTCGTCGAAAGCGGGCGCACCGTCCTGCTCGGAGTCGTTCCGGCGACCGCACCCGACGCGCGCCCGTCGTCCGAGGAAGTCGCCGAGGCGGCGGTCACCGTCACCGACCGACTCGGCTTCCCACGGTCGGTGCTGGGTGAGCGGATCGGCGTCACCCCCGCGTGCGGGCTCGCGGGCGCCGCCCCGGAATGGGCTCGGATCGCCATCGAACTCGCGCAGAAGGCGGCCGATGTGTTCGTCGAGGATCCAGACGCGATCTAAGACAAGCAACTGAAAGGTTGCATGTCGACGCCGTCGTCGCTAGCGTGACAAGCAACCAGGAGGTTGCACATGAATCCAGATCGGATCGAGAAGGAAGTTCTGTTGAAAGCCCCGCTGGACCGAGTCTGGCGCGCCATCAGCGACGCCGACGAGTTCGGCAGGTGGTTCGGTGTGCGCTTCGACGGACCGTTCGAACCGGGCACCTCGGTGCTGGGGACGATCACCCCGACGACGGTCGACGAGGACGTCGCCAAGGCGCAGCAGCCGCACGCCGGAAAGGCGGATGCCTGGCACATCGTCGCGGTGGAACCGCAACGACGGCTCGCGTTCCGTTGGCATCCGTTCGGGGTCGAGGACGGCGCCGACTACGCGGGCGAACCGACGACTCTGGTCGAGTTCACCCTCGAGGACACCGCCGACGGAGTGCTGCTGCGCATCGTCGAATCCGGTTTCGAAGCCATCCCTGCCGAGCGCAGGCAGTCGGCGTTCGAGGGCAACAGCGAAGGCTGGTCGGCGCAGACCGAATTGGTCCGCAAGTACCTGGCCCTCAGCGAGAAGGTGTGAGCACGTCGGTCGTCGCCAGGGCGCCATTGTTCGACGCCTTGGGCGACCCGAACCGCCTGCGCATCATCACCCGCCTGTGTGACGGCGGGCCGTGCTCGACGACCGAAGTCACCACGGTGGTATCCGTTAGCCGACAGGCGGCGACCAAGCACCTGTTGCTCCTGGAGACGGTGGGCCTGGTGAGCAGTCGGCGTCACGGCAGGGAACGTATCTGGCGGATGGAGCCGAAGCCGCTGGCCGACGCCAGCGAATTTTTGAACGCGTTGTCGCAACGATGGGACAAAGCAATTGGCCGATTGCGAACTTTCGTCGAGGATAAATAGCGGCCTGCGTCACGTTCTTCGCGCGTTCGCCGAATGGGTCCGCAATGCACGCGCGCCGCGTGCAACAATGCACCGACGACAACGTCGATTCATGGTCGATTCATATTTGCCACTCGCAGGAGAAATCGTGGCCCGACTCAGCCCGCGTCTCACCGCGTGTGCCGGTGCGATCGCGGCGTTTCTCCTGCTGGGCGGATCGGCCACGGTGGCTGTCGCGGATCCGGGCGGCCCGCCATCCGATCGCGACAACAGTGCTGACCGTGGCAACGGCGTCGGCAACGGACGCGGTGCGTCGGACCGCGGCTATGAAGACCGCGGCGACGCGGGCGACGGCACCGCCGAAAAGGGCGGTGTCGAGAGCCCGGGGGCCCGGTTCGGCTCAGGCCGTACGGACGCCGCCGACGTCGCCGAGTTGGCGCCGAGTATGGCCGCGGGCTCAGGCGCCGACGGCGCAGAATCGCGTTCAGCCGAAGGCGGTGCGAGCGTGTTCGGCGGTATCGGCGCGGGCCGCACACCCGGTGGGTCCGGTATGGATCGCGCCGGCGTACCAAGCGCGCGGTTCGATCCTCCCCGCGTGACGTTCGGCAATGGCCGCACACCCGGCGCTGCGAAGCGTGATTCCGAACCGCAATGGCGGGCCCCGGTGGCGGAACCGGCACCTGCGGCGCCCCCGCCGCCTCCGCCGACGGCCCCCGCGCCGGCGCCCGCGCCGTCATGGGTGGGCCGGCTTCCCGCTGCGCCGGTGCTGACACAACAAACGGGTGAACCGCGACCGGTCGACTGGTCGGACCCGCTGTGGGGGGTCGCCGGGCTGCTGCTGATCCCGGCCGCAGGTGCGGTCCTCGGCTACCGGCAGGCACGCGCCGCGCACGCCGCGGAGAGACTACGTCGTTCGTAGATCCTTACGCAGGATCTTGCCTGACGCGGATTTCGGTATCGCCTCGATGAACTCCACCTGGCGCACCTTCTTGTACGGCGCCACCTGAGCGGCGACGAACTCCATCACCTCGTCCGCGCTCAGCTCCTGCTCGGCCTGTTTGACCACGAAAGCCTTTGGTACCTCTTCGCCTTGGGCGTCGACAACTCCGATGACCGCCGCGTCGGCGATCCCGGGATGGCTGAGCAGGACAGCCTCGAGTTCGGCGGGGGGCACCTGGTAGCCCTTGTACTTGATCAGTTCCTTGAGCCGGTCGACGATGTACACGCAGCCGTTGGCGTCGACCTGCGCGAGGTCACCGGTGTGCAGCCAGCCGTTGTCATCGATCGTCTCCTTGGTGGCCGAGTCGTTGTTCAGGTAGCCCGCCATCACGTTCGGCCCCTTGAACCAGAGTTCGCCGGTCTCACTGAGACCCTCTGTCGGGACCTCGATTTCATCGCCGGTCTCGGGGTTGATGATTCTGGACGCGGCGTTGGACACCGTCCAGCCGACCGAGCTCAGCGGCGCAGCGCCCTTCACGTCATGCGCGCCCGCGTCGAAAGGGGTGATGTGGCTGACGGGGCTCAGCTCGCTCATCCCATAGCCCTGAACGACGTGGCACCCCAGCCGGTCGGCGACCGCCTGACCGAGATCGGCGTCCAGCGGGGCGGCGCCCGACATGACGACTTTCAGCGAGCCGAGGTCGTAGTCGTCGATCAGCGGATGCTTGGCCAGCGCGACGGCGACCGGCGGCGCGATGAACGCGATCGTGCACTTGTGGTTCGCGATGTTCGCCAGGAATTCGGATAGATCGAAGCTCGGCATGATGACCAGGCGTGCGCGGGCGTGCAGGGCGGCGTTGAGCAACACCGTCATTCCGTAGATGTGGAAGAAGGGCAGCACGGCGATCACGACATCGTCGGCGACCATGCCGTGCAGCGGTCGGATCTGCGCGACGTTGGCCACCAGGTTGCGGTGAGTCAGCATCACGCCCTTGGGGTTTCCGGTTGTGCCCGAGCTGTACGGCAGCACCGCAAGATGCGAGGACGGGGCGAAGCTGACGTCGGGTGCCGGCAGTCCCGGCTCCATCAGGTCGGCGGCGTTGGGGTGGCCGGCGATCTCATGGCCCTCACCGTCCAGCACGACGAGATCGCTGTCGGCCAGCCCGACCGCCGCGGCCGCTTCCTTCGCCTGGGCCAGCAGCGGTGTGACGGTCACCAGCATTTTGGCGTTCGAATCGGTCAGCTGCTTGGCGATGTCCTTGGCGGTGAACAACGCGTTGACGGTGGTGGCGGTGGCACCCGAGCGCAGGATGCCGTGGAACGCGACTGCAAATCCCGAACTGTTCGGAGACAGCAGCCCGACGACATCCCCGACGCCGATACCGCGCCCGGTCAGCGCCCCGGCGAACGCGTCGACACGCGCGATCATCTCGCGGTAGGTGGTTTCCCGGCCCGACTTCGCGTCGACGAGGGCGACCCGGTCGAGGTCTTCCTCGGCCATGCGGTCGAACAGGAAGTCGTAGACGTTGGAGGATGGGATATCGACTTCGGGGAATGGGCTCGCGAAGCTCATGGCCCTGATCGAACCATGACTGGCCGGTCGCGGGTCAAGCTTCGTCGAGTCGCGTGACGAGCTTCTTGGGCGCGGTCAACCGATACGACGCGTCGATCAGCTCCGTGACCTCGCGCCAATCGGGTTTGTTCGTCGCCGCGAGATTCAGGCCCAGCCAGCCTGCCGGGCCCAGGTAAGCGGGGAAGAAGAACCGGTGATCGGCCTCGAGCGCGCGACGGTCGCTCTCGTCGACCTTGACCATGATCGACTGCGGGTACTGGACATAGCCGGCACCCTTGGTCGCCGGTTTGACGCTGCCGCCGTACATCAAGAACATCTTCGTGACGAAGAACGACGGCCGGCCGTGCGACACCTTTTCGTAGGCCTCGGGGAATTCCAGCGCGATCGTGCGCACCTTCGCCAGCGTCGGGTCGTCGTCGCGAAACATCACCGGATGTGGCATGCGGTCAGGGTATCTGCCCGGGACGACGTGTCCGGGGCGATGTCTGAGCCCTCGGCTAGCCTGCGAGAGTGAGCCCGAAGGCGACCCGTGACCCGAAGATCACCCTGGCCGAACAGTCAGAAGACGCTCCGGAGGCCGACCTGCGCCGCCGCTGGCAGGAGCTGGCCGACGAGGTGCGGGGTCATCAGTTCCGCTATTACGTCCGCGACGCCCCGGTCGTCTCCGACGCTGAGTTCGACGAGCTGCTGCGTGAAGTGCAGGCGCTCGAGGACGAGCACCCCGAGCTGCGGACCCCTGACTCGCCGACCCAATTGGTCGGCGGCGCCGGCTTCGCCACCGACTTCACCTCCGCCGATCATCTCGAACGGATGCTGTCGCTGGACAACGTGTTCACCCCTGACGAGCTCGCGGCGTGGGCAGGTCGCACCAAGGGCGAAATCGGTGACGGCGCGCACTACCTCTGCGAGCTCAAGATCGACGGCGTGGCCCTGGCGTTGGTGTATCGCGACGGGCGCTTGGATCGCGCGGCCACCCGCGGCGACGGCCGCACCGGCGAAGACGTCACTCTGAATGCGCGCACCATCGACGACATCCCCGAAAAGCTCTCCGGCACCAAGGAATTCCCGGTGCCGAAGGTTCTCGAGGTCCGCGGCGAGGTGTTCTTCCGCATCGCCGACTTCGAAGACCTCAACGCCGGGCTGGTCGCCGAGGGCAAGCCGCCGTTCGCCAATCCCCGAAACAGCGCCGCCGGCTCGCTGCGCCAGAAGAACCCGGCGGTTACCGCGCGCCGCAGGCTGCGGATGATCTGCCACGGCCTCGGCCACGCCGAGGGCTTCAGACCCAAAACCCTGCACGACGCCTATCGCGCGCTGGGGGACTGGGGGCTACCGGTGTCCACTCACACCGCGAAGGTCAAGGGCATCGACGCCGTCACCGAGCACATCGCGTACTGGGGCGAGCGCCGGCACGACGTCGAACACGAAATCGACGGTGTGGTGGTCAAAGTCGACGAAATCGCGCTGCAGCGGCGGCTCGGGTCCACCTCCCGCGCTCCGCGGTGGGCGATCGCCTACAAGTACCCGCCCGAAGAGGCGACCACGAAGCTGCTCGACATCAAGGTCAACGTGGGGCGCACCGGCCGCGTCACGCCGTTCGCCTTCATGGAGCCCGTCAAGGTTGCAGGTTCCACCGTCAGCCAAGCCACGTTGCACAACGCGTCGGAGGTTGTCCGCAAGGGCGTACTGATCGGCGACACCGTGGTGATCCGCAAGGCCGGCGACGTGATTCCGGAAGTGCTGGGACCGGTCGTCGATCTGCGTGACGGATCCGAACGCGAATTCGTCATGCCAACAGAGTGTCCCGAATGCGGCACCACCCTCGCGCCCGCCAAAGAAGGCGATGCCGACATCCGTTGCCCCAACACGCGATCGTGTCCTGCGCAGCTGCGGGAACGCGTGTTCCACGTCGCGGGCCGCGGCGCGTTCGACATCGAGGGTCTGGGCTACGAGGCGGCCGTCGCGCTCCTGCAGGCCGGCGTCATCACGGACGAAGGTGACCTGTTCACCATCGACAGCTCAGATCTGTTGCGCACGGACCTGTTCAAGACCAAGGACGGCAATCTGTCGGCCAACGGCAAGCGGTTATTGGTGAATCTGCATGAGGCGAAAGCAAAACCGCTGTGGCGGGTGCTGGTGGCCCTGTCGATTCGGCACGTCGGTCCGACCGCCGCCCGGGCACTGGCCACCGAATACGGCACCCTGGACGCGATCATGGCCGCGTCGGAGGAGGAGCTGTCGGTCGTCGAGGGCGTGGGCCCGACGATCGCCGCCGCGGTCACAGAATGGTTCACCGTCGACTGGCACCGCGCGATCGTCGACAAATGGCGCGCGGCCGGTGTTCGAATGGCCGACGAACGCGACACCAGCATCGAACGCACCCTCGAGGGGCTGTCGATCGTCGTCACCGGCTCGCTGACGGGATACTCGCGCGACGATGCGAAGGAGGCCATCGTCGCGCGCGGCGGAAAGGCCGCCAGCTCGGTGTCGAAGAAGACCGCGTACGTCGTCGCCGGCGATTCACCCGGCTCGAAATTCGACAAGGCCGTCGAACTCGGCGTCCCGGTTCTCGACGAAGACGGCTTCACCCGGCTGCTGGAGAACGGACCCGACGGCGTCTAGGGCGTGCGCGTTTGTTGCCGCGCGGCACCGGGCACCCGACCGTTGACTGCGAAGGAGTTAGTGATGGCGATCTGCGACACATGCGGCAATGATTACGACAAAGCGTTCACCGTGACCTGGGGCGACGACAGGAGCGCGACTTTCGACAGTATCGAGTGCGCTGCGGCGCAATTGGCGCCGGAATGCGCGCACTGCGGGTGCCGGATTCTGGGCCATGGCATCGAGACACCCGACGGGATCTTCTGTTGCGCCCACTGTGCGCGCAAGGACAGCAACGCTGACGTCAACGACCGGTACCCGGTCCCCGCAGGGGCCTGACTCAGCGAAGAATCGTCGCCACGATCCCGGCGAGGTAGCCCAACCGGGCCACCTCTGACGGGCGGAACTGCGGGCCGCCGGGTCGGCCGAGCACGACGGCGGTCGTGAAGTTGCCCAGCGGGGCGGCCGCCAGCGTCGTGTCCATGTCGCGCCACAGTTGCGGCACCCAAGCGGCACCGCCGTCCAGCGCCTCGGCGTGATCGATTGGTAGCCAGGGCGTTTCGGCGGCCTGCGTCTCGGGGGCGCCGTGGCTGCCGACGATGCGCTTGGGTCCGGACTCGGTCAGCCGGACCACGGTGCACCACCCGACGCGCAGGACGCGCGGCGCCTCATCGGCGAGTACCTGCAATCTGTCCTTCGTTGGCGCCGCGGCGATGTGGTCGATGAGTTCGAGTTCGCGATGCGCTTCCAGCAGGCCGGTGTGCGGCCGAATAGCGTCGACGTAGACGCCCTTGATCTGCTCGGCGGCGGTGATCAGCATGTCGGGCATCGCGCCGGGGGGCAGCTCGACCACCAGATCGTCTACTGCGTAGCCGGTGCCGCGTTCGACGACGTCGAGCGACAGGATGTCGGCGCCCACGGAGCCGAGCGCGACGGCTAACGAGCCGAGGCTGCCCGGTCGGTCCTCGAGCTGGACCCGCAGCAGATACGAAGGCACGCGCAACACTGTTGCACAGCGCCTGCCGGTCAGCATTCCGGTATGTGGGCCCCTCGGGGCCGCGGAGGGCGTCTGGCCAGCTGAGCCGCTTACCGGTGACCGTCGCAGGTGCGGTTGGAGGACAGTGCGCGGCAGCACGGACGCTGGCCTGACTAGGCTTGCCAGTCGTGTCGCAGATCTCTCGAGACGAGGTAGCCCACCTGGCGCGCCTGGCCCGCCTCGCGCTGGCCGAGGATGAGCTGGACAGTTTCGCCGGCCAGCTGGACGCCATCCTCAGCCACGTCAGCCAGATCCAGGCCGTCGATGTCGCCGGCGTCGACCCGACTGGCAATCCGCTCAAAGACGTCAACGTGTTCCGTCCCGACGACGTGGAACCGTGCCTGACCCAGGACGAAGCGCTGGCCGAGGCGCCCAAGGCGGTCGACGGCCGGTTCGCGGTCCCGCGAATCCTGGGGGAATCAGAATGACCGGCACGAGTTCGGACATTGTTCGGCTCGACGCCGCCACGCTGGGCGCAAAGATCGCGGCCAAGGAGGTGTCGTCCACCGAGGCGACGCGCGCCTGTCTGGATCAGATCGCCGCGACCGACGGCGACTACCACGCCTTCCTGCATGTGGCCGAGGAGAAGGCGCTGGCCGAGGCATCGCGGATCGACGATCTGGTCGCGGCGGGCGAGACGCTGCCGTCACCCCTGGCCGGTGTGCCGCTGGCGCTCAAGGACGTCTTCACCACCACCGACATGCCGACGACCTGCGGGTCGAAGATCCTCGAAGGCTGGACATCGCCGTACGACGCGACGGTCACCGCGCGGCTGCGGGGGGCAGGCATCCCGATCCTGGGCAAGACCAACATGGACGAGTTCGCCATGGGCAGTTCGACCGAGAACTCCGCGTACGGTCCGACCCGCAACCCCTGGAACACCGACCGGGTGCCCGGCGGTTCCGGCGGCGGCAGTGCCGCGGCGTTGGCGGCGTTCCAGGCGCCGCTGGCCATCGGGTCCGACACCGGCGGATCGATCCGTCAGCCCGCAGCGCTGACCGCGACGGTCGGGGTGAAACCGACCTACGGCACGGTCTCGCGCTACGGACTCATCGCCTGCGCGTCGTCGCTGGACCAGGGTGGGCCGTGTGCCCGGACGGTGCTGGACACCGCGCTGCTGCACGAGGTGATCGCCGGACACGATCCGAAGGACTCGACGTCGGTGGACGCCGCGGTGCCCGATGTCGTCGCGGCGGCAGAGGCCGGTGCGGCCGGCGACCTCAAGGGCGTCCGGATCGGTGTGGTGAAGCAGTTGCGCGGCGATGGGTACCAGCAGGGCGTACTGGCGTCGTTCGACGCCGCCGTCGAACAGCTGACCGCGCTGGGCGCCGAGATCAGCGAGGTCGACTGCCCACACTTCGACTATTCACTGCCCGCCTACTACCTGATCCTGCCGTCGGAGGTGTCGTCGAATCTGGCGCGGTTCGATGCAATGCGGTACGGGCTACGCATCGGCGACGACGGTACGCACAGCGCCGAGGAAGTGATGGCGATGACGCGGGCAGCCGGGTTCGGTCCAGAAGTGAAGCGCCGCATCATGATCGGCACCTATGCACTTTCGGCGGGCTATTACGACGCCTATTACAACCAGGCGCAGAAGGTGCGCACACTGATCGCGCGTGATCTCGACGTGGCCTACCAAAAGGTCGACGTGTTGGTGACCCCGGCCACCCCTTCCACGGCGTTTCGCCTCGGGGAGAAGGTCGACGATCCGCTGGCGATGTACCTGTTCGACCTCTGCACGCTGCCGCTGAACCTGGCGGGGCACTGCGGAATGTCGGTGCCTTCGGGCCTGTCGGCCGACGACAACCTGCCGGTCGGGCTGCAGATCATGGCGCCCGCGCTGGGTGATGACAGGTTGTATCGGGTCGGAGCGGCCTATGAAGTTGCGCGAGGTCCGCTGCCAACGGCGCTCTGACGGGGCAGGATGGACAGATGCGCATCGGAGTACTCACTGGCGGAGGAGACTGTCCCGGCCTGAACGCGGTGATCCGCGCCGTGGTCCGCACCTGTGACGTGCGCTACGGCTCCAAGGTCGTCGGCTTTCTGGACGGCTGGCGCGGCCTCCTCGAGGACCGCCGCATTCAGCTGGCCAACGACGATCGCAATGACCGGCTGCTGGCCAAAGGCGGCACCATGCTGGGGACCGCCCGGGTGCATCCCGACAAGCTGCGCGCCGGGCTCGATCAGATCAAGCAGACGCTCGACGACAACGGGATCGATGTGCTCATCCCGATTGGCGGCGAGGGCACGCTGACCGCCGCGCACTGGCTGTCGGAGGAGAACGTGCCCGTGGTCGGGGTGCCCAAGACCATCGACAACGACATCGATTGCACCGATGTGACGTTCGGTCACGACACCGCACTCGGTGTGGCCAGTGAGGCCATCGACAGGCTGCACAGCACGGCGGAATCGCATCAGCGGGTGATGCTTGTCGAGGTGATGGGCCGCCACGCCGGCTGGATTGCGTTGAACGCGGGTCTGGCGTCCGGGGCGCATATGACACTGATCCCCGAGCAGCCTTTCGACGTCGACGAGGTGTGCCGGCTGATCAAGCAGCGGTTCGTCCGCGGCGACGCCCACTTCATCTGCGTGGTGGCCGAAGGGGCCAAACCCGCTGAGGGCACAATGCGGTTGCGCGAGGGCGGAATCGACGAGTTCGGCCACGAGAAGTTCACCGGTATCGCCCAGCAGCTAGCCGTCGAGGTCGAGAAGCGGATCAACAAGGAAGTGCGGGTCACCGTCCTCGGCCACGTCCAGCGCGGCGGCACCCCGACCCCGTACGACCGAATCTTGGCGACCCGTTTCGGGGTCAACGCTGCCGACGCCGCGCACGCGGGCGAGTACGGGATGATGGTGTCGCTGCGCGGTCAGGAGATCGGCCGGGTGCCGCTCGCCGACGCGGTGCGTCAGCTCAAGCTGGTGCCGCAGAGCCGCTACGACGACGCCGCCGAGTTCTTCGGCTGAGTCCTCTCACTAGAATCGGGGTCATGACTGTCGCCGCCGCTGAGCTTCTCGACTACGACGAGGTCATTGCCCGCTACGACCCCGTGATGGGCATGGAAGTCCACGTCGAGCTCTCCACCGCCACCAAGATGTTCTGCGGGTGCACCAACGAGTTCGGCGGCGAACCCAACACGCAGGTGTGCCCGGTATGCCTGGGTCTGCCCGGATCGTTGCCGGTGCTCAATCAGTCCGCGGTGGAGTCGGCCATCCGGATCGGACTGGCACTGAACTGCGATATCGCCCCCTGGGGCCGGTTCGCCAGGAAGAACTACTTCTACCCGGACCAGCCGAAGAACTACCAGATCAGCCAGTACGACGAGCCGATCGCCGTCAACGGCTACCTCGACGTGCCGCTCGAGGACGGGACCACCTGGCGCGTGGAGATCGAACGCGCGCACATGGAGGAAGACACCGGCAAGCTGACACATCTCGGCAGCGACACCGGCCGCATCGAGGGTGCGACCACGTCGCTGCTCGACTACAACCGTGCCGGTGTACCGCTGATCGAGATCGTCACCAAGCCCATCGAGGGCACCGGCGAACGCGCACCGGAGATCGCCAAGGCATATGTAACCGCGCTGCGGGATCTGTTGCGCGCCTTGGGAGTTTCGGACGTACGGATGGACCAGGGCTCGATGCGCTGCGACTCCAACGTGTCGCTGAAGCCCAAGGGCGTCACCGAGTTCGGCACTCGCACCGAGACCAAGAACGTGAACTCGCTCAAGAGCGTCGAGGTCGCCGTGCGGTACGAAATGCGGCGTCAGGCAGCGGTTCTCGAGGCGGGCGGCAAGATCATTCAGGAAACTCGCCACTTCCACGAAGACGGCTACACGACCGCCGGTCGCAGCAAGGAAACCGCACAGGACTACCGGTATTTCCCCGAGCCCGACCTCGAACCGGTCGCACCGAGCGCCGACCTCGTTGAACGGTTGCGGGCCACCATTCCCGAGCTACCGTGGTTGACCCGCAATCGGATTCAGCAGGACTGGGGCATCTCCGACGAGGTGATGCGCGATCTGGTCAACATCGGAGCTCTCGACCTGATCGCCGCGACAGTCGAACACGGCGCTACCAGTGACGCCGCCCGCGCTTGGTGGGGAAACTTCCTGGTGCAGAAGGCCAATGAAGCGGGAGTGGAACTCGAGGCGCTCGCGATCACCCCGGCGCAGGTCGCCGCGGTGGTGAAGCTCGTCGACGAGGGCAAGCTGTCGAACAAGCTGGCGCGCCAGGTCGTCGAGGGCGTCTTGGCCGGCGAAGGTGAGCCCGAACAGGTGATGACCGATCGGGGACTCGCCGTCGTGCGCGACGACTCGCTGATCCAGGCGGCCGTCGACGAGGCCCTGGCTGCCAATCCCGATGTCGCGGATAAGATTCGCGGCGGCAAGGTGCAGGCCGCGGGCGCCATCGTCGGCGCGGTGATGAAGGCGACCAAGGGCCAAGCCGACGCGGCCCGCGTGCGCGAACTGGTGCTGGCCGCCTGCGGCTAGGCCGCCTGGCCGACCAGTCCGTCCCACGCCGCGATCGCGCCCTCGGCTATCGAGGACAACTTCTTTTCATCGGCGCCGTCGCGAGCCTGAATCGCCATCCCATGGTTCACCGTGTTGTAGAACGCGGCTATCGCGGCGGCGTCGGCGCCGGCCGGAACGTCGCCCTCGGCGATCCCGCGTTCGACGCGTTCGCGAAAGTCGTTCTCGAGCGCCATTCGCCACTGCGCGAGATACTCGTGCACTGACCGGGTGTCGTCGCCGGAAGTGGTCGCCGCGAGCACGATCATGCATCCTCGGGGATTGTCGGGGTCGCAGAAGACGACCGCGTGGTGGCGCAGCACCGCCGAGATCGCCTCCCGCGCAGTCGGTCGCTCGCGAAGCTCAGCGGCGGCCGTCGCACCCAAGGTGTCGTTGTAATAGGCGACCGCCTCGCGGAAAAGCTCCTCCTTGCAGCCGAACGCCGCATAGAGGCTGGGGGAACTGATGCCCATCGCCGCCGTGAGGTGGCTCATCGAGGTGGCTTCGTAGCCGTGCTCCCAGAACACCTCCATGGCGCGCCCCAGGGCCTCGTCGCGGTCGAAGGCGCGGGGTCTCCCACGCGTTGCCATGCGCCGCACCTCCTTTTATGTATCGAACGACAAAGAATCCGTTGACAAGTGTAGCCGCCGCGTTTAATTTTGTATCGAACGATACAAAAAAGGAGGATCGAATGTCTGGATCGAGCGTTACGTTGGTGACCGGCGGAAGCAGGGGAATTGGGGCGGCGATCGCCGAGCGACTGGCCGCACAGGGCTCAGACGTGGCCATCACCTATGCCCAGTCCAAGGAGCGGGCCGCGAGGTTGTCGACCGCATCCGCGCCCACGGCCGCCGAGGGTTCGCCGTCAAGGCCGACAGCGCCGCCGCCGACGAGGTGGTGACCGCGGTCCAGCAGACCGCCGACGAGCTGGGTGGGCTGGACATCCTCGTCAACAATGCGGGCATCTATCCGTTCGGAGTCATCGACGACGTGTCGGCCGAGGACGTCGACCGAACCCTCGCCATCCACGTCCGCGCGGTGTATCTGGCGAGCCAGGCCGCGGTGCGACACATGTCGGCCGGCGGCCGGATCATCAGCATCGGAAGCAATCTCGCCGAGCGGGTGCCGTATCCGGGCATCGCGCTGTACGCGATGAGCAAGTCCGCTCTCATTGGCTTCACCAAAGGACTGGCCCGTGATGTCGGCGCGCGGGGAATCACGGTGAATGTCGTCCAACCTGGCTCGACCGATACCGACATGAATCCCGTCGAGGGTGACACGGCCGATGAACAGCGTGCGGCGTCCGCCCTCGGCCGGTACGCCGATGCGCGCGAGATCGCCGACGCTGTCGCGTTTTTGGCGAGTCCCGCCGCGTCATACATCACCGGAGCCGTGCTCACCGCCGACGGCGGCACGAACGCCTGACCATGGCATGGGTGATTCTCGTCTGCGCGGGCCTGCTCGAAATCGTCTGGGCCACCGCGCTCAAGCAATCCGACGGCCTCAGTCGGCTGTGGCCGAGTGTCATCGGTATCGGCGGTGCTGTACTCAGCTTCGCCATGCTCGCGGTGGCGCTTCGGCAGTTGCCTGCGGGGACCGGCTACGCCGTGTGGGTCGGAATCGGCGCGGTCGGTGTTGCCGTGGCAGGCATGGTCCTGTTCTGTGAGACCGTCAGTGTGGCGCGGGTGCTGTTCCTGTCGGTCATCGTCGTCGGCATCGTCGGGCTACGCCTCGTCGAGGTCTGAAGCGCAACGGCTCGCTGCTCGGCGCTGCAGCGAAACCGAAGTGCCGCAGCGGTGTTTACGTAGCGTCCTCGTTCTTACGCGGGAAGCCGCCGCCCTGCGGGAACAGCGGGAAGACGACGTCGTCGAGCTTCTCGGCATCACCGGCCGTCTTGTTGATGGTCGCGCCCCAGACGTTGCCGTCGGGTGAGACCGCCATCGCCCACGCGTGGCCGTGCTGGTCCTGACGCACCACCTCGGGATCGCCGGTGACCGCGCCCGTCTCGGGTGCCATGCGAACGGCGACGGACTGTTTGGTGTTGACGAGGTTCACCAGCACGGTGCCGTCCAGTGCCGCGCAGCCGGCGACGCCCGGGCGGTCGGGCCACGTCCATACGGTCGACACCGTGGAGTCCTTGGCGATCTTCTGTAGGCGATCACCGGTCGGTGTGCGATCGGTGACGTACAGCGACTCGTCCGACGGGTCGATGCACAGCCCACCGCCAGCGCCCAGACCGGACAGCGCCGTCGTCGTCGGCGCCTGGTCGACCGTCGTCGGCTGCTCGATCCGCAACAACTTGCCGGCCAGTGAGCGAGGATCGCCGGTCTGAGCGGGGTCACCGGCGTCGCCCGTCTGTACCAGCAGGGTGGTCGGGCTGGTGAAGATCAGCGACCCGGTGTTACCGGTCGGGCCTTTGGGGATGCCGGTCAGGATCGGCTTGGGAATGTCGCCGTCGGCGATGCGGATGACCCGGTTGTCGGTCGGGGTGCTGACGTAGGCGTACATCAGCCGGTCTTGGGCGTACGTCGGTGACAAGACGATGTCCATGAGGCCGCCATCGCCGGACCCGTCGACGGGCAGGACGACTTTGACCTTGGGTTCGGCGCGCACCGACACCTCTTTGACCGCGCCGGTCGTGCGTTCACCCACCAGCGCGGACTGGCTGTCGGGCAGCATGATGAGGCCGCTGGTGCTTTCCAGACAGCCCTGCATGACGCCGGGCGCCGGGCATTCCTTGGGGAACGGCTTGGGCGGCAGCGGCGGAGGTGGCGGCGGCTTCGACGACGGCCCGGGCTTCAGTTCCGGCTCGGTCGTGAACGGTTGCGACTGCGCGTCGTCGAATCGCGCGCAGCCCGACGCCACCAGCAACGCCGCACACACGACGGCGAACACACCCCGCATCGGCCGGCGCAGTCTCATGCGAGCCAGGTTACGGATCATTCGGTGGTGCGCGCCACGCACGTGCTTGCGCCGCACCTGGAAAGTCCCGCGAAATGGTGGCCCGAAAGCACCGCGCCAATCCTCGGCTCACAGGTGAATAGCCTTTACGCTGGGGATCGTGACCAGTCAACCCCACGACCCAAGCGCGTGGCAGCGGCCCGACGACGCGGCCGGGCGTCCCACGTCGGCGAGCCTGGTCGACCCCGAGGACGATCTTCCGTCCGCCAATTACGCCGGCGACTTCGAAACGACGGCGATCCCGCCGTACGACTCCGGCCGGTCTTCTTCCGAAACCGCCGGCGGCTTCGGGCTGCTCAGCGAGCCCGAACCGCTGCCGTACGTCCAGCCGAGCGGTCGGCATTCCCTGTCCCCGTACGGAGCAGAACCGGCCGATTACGGGCCGGATATCGACGCCCAAACCCGGGGGGACGACCGCCGCGGCACCCAGGATCTCGGTCTTCTCTTCTTGCGCCTCGGCATCGGCGCGATCCTGATCGCCCACGGACTGCAGAAGGCTTTCGGTTTGTTCGACGGTCCCGGCCTGGATGCCTGGGGCGATTCGCTGAGCACGATGGGCTTCAAATACGCAGACATCCTGACCTACGTCACAACCTTTGGTCAGATCGCCGCGGGCCTGCTCCTGGTGCTCGGTCTGTTCACCCCGATCGCGGCGGCCGGCGCATTGGCATACCTGGTGACCGGCTTGCTCGCGGAGGCGATGGCGGCCCACGAAGAGGCCAGGCTGGCGTTGTTCCTCACCGACGGCCACGAATACAAAGTGTTCCTGGCGGGCGCAGTGGCGGCGCTCATCCTGACCGGTCCCGGCCGGTACGGTCTCGACGCCGGACGCGGATGGGCCCGACGTCCGTTTGTCGGCTCGTTCATCGCGTTGCTGCTTGCCGTCGGTGTCGGTGTGGCGGCCTGGGTGCTGCTCAACGGCGGCAATCCGCTGGGTTAGCGCGTTACGCGTAGGGGTTGGGCACCCGGCCCGCGCTCACCTCGGTGAGCTGCGGCAACGTCGCGAACGTCACCGCGGGGAGCGGGAGTTCGCCGCCGTCTTTGAGCTGCGCGGTCGCCCATGACGACCTGCCGAACCGCAGGCCGTCGATGTCATCCCAGCCGACGGTCCGGCTGCCCAGCAGTGTCCGAGCGGTCACCGTCGTACTGTCGGCGATCGTGCGGTACCTGACCACCGCGACCGACAGCAAGATCGGGATGACGAGCAAGAGCGCAACCCAGTGCGGACCGGCGAGAATCACCGCCAGCAGGCCCAGCGTGAAGAATCCGACCGCAAAATGTGCCATCGGGGAAATCCGGATGACGACGGGCTGCTGATCGGTGTCGGCGCTCACATGGCCATTTTGGCACTGTGCGGCAGGTGCCGGGAATTTGACCGCTGACCTGTGCGGAGGCTACCGTCAAGTGTTATGCAGGCTCCGGGAATGCTCGTAGTAATTGGGAAGCGCGTTGATGCCGCGCTAGCCCTCGCCCGGGCATAGCCAACAGCATCGACGCGCGACCCTCGTACAGCAGCCCAGCTGACGGGGGTTTTTTCTTGCCCCACCACCGATTTGAGATCCTAGAAACCACCAGGAACAGAGAGAGAACATCGTGAGCGCACCCACCACGCGACCGCCCGAGCAGTCGGAGACCGCGCCGAACGGGACACCTGCCGCGCCCAAGCCCAGCTCGGCGCCGTCCAAACGCATTGCGCCGCATCAGCTCACCGGAGCGCAGGCAGTAATCCGGTCGCTGGAGGAACTCGACGTCGACACGATCTTCGGCATCCCCGGCGGTGCCGTGTTGCCGGTCTATGACCCGCTTTTCGACTCGCAGAAGCTGCGCCACATCCTGGTGCGTCACGAGCAGGGGGCGGGCCACGCCGCCAGCGGCTATGCACATGCCACTGGCAAGGTCGGTGTGTGCATGGCGACGTCGGGTCCGGGTGCGACCAACCTGGTCACTCCGCTGGCCGACGCCTACATGGATTCGATCCCCGTCGTCGCGGTCACCGGGCAGGTCGGGCGCGCGCTGATCGGCACGGACGCGTTCCAGGAAGCCGACATCTCCGGCATCACGATGCCCATCACCAAGCACAACTTCCTGGTCCGCAGCGGCGACGACATCGCGCGGGTGATGGCCGAGGCGTTCCACATCGCGCGGACAGGCCGCCCGGGCCCGGTGCTCGTCGACATCCCGAAGGACGTGCTGCAGGGGCAGTGCACGTTCAGCTGGCCGCCGCAGATCGATCTGCCCGGTTACAAGCCGAACACCAAGCCGCACAATCGCCAGGTCCGTGAGGCCGCCAAACTGATCGCGTCGGCCCGCAGGCCGGTGCTGTACGTGGGCGGCGGCGTGATCCGCGGGGAGGCCACCGACGAACTGCTGAATCTGGCCGAGCTGACCGGGATCCCGGTCGTCACCACCCTGATGGCCCGCGGCGCGTTCCCGGACAGCCATCCGCAGAACATGGGCATGCCCGGGATGCACGGCACGGTGGCCGCAGTGGCCGCTCTGCAGCGCAGCGATCTGCTGATCGCGTTGGGCACGCGCTTCGACGACCGGGTGACCGGCAAGCTGGATTCCTTTGCGCCGGAAGCCAAAGTGATCCACGCCGACATCGACCCGGCCGAGATCGGTAAGAACCGGCACGCCGACGTGCCGATCGTCGGCGACGTCAAAGCGGTGATCACCGACCTGATCGAGGTGCTGCGTCGCGACGGCAGCATCAGTTCGATCAAGACCGACAAATGGTGGGAGTATCTGCGCGGCGTGCAGTCGACCTACCCGTTGAGCTACGGCGCGCAGAGCGACGGCAGCCTCTCGCCCGAGTACGTCATCGAGACCCTGGGCAAGATCGCGGGCCCGGACGCGGTGTACGTCGCAGGCGTTGGGCAGCACCAGATGTGGGCCGCGCAGTTCATCAAATACGAGAAGCCGAAAACCTGGCTGAACTCGGGCGGTCTCGGCACGATGGGCTTCGCGGTCCCGGCTGCGATGGGGGCCAAGTTCGGTCGCCCCGATGCCGAGGTGTGGGCCGTCGACGGCGACGGCTGCTTCCAGATGACCAATCAGGAACTGGCGACGTGCGCTGTCGAGGGCGCGCCCATCAAGGTCGCGATCATCAACAACGGCAATCTGGGCATGGTGCGACAGTGGCAGACACTCTTCTACGAGGAGCGCTACAGCCAAACGGATCTCGCCACGCATTCACATCGCATCCCGGACTTCGTCAAGCTGGCCGAGGCTCTCGGCTGTGTCGGATTGCGTTGTGAGCGTGCCGAAGACGTCGAGTCCGTCATCCAGCAGGCGCGGGAGATCAACGACCGTCCCGTCGTCATCGACTTCATCGTCGGCGCCGACGCGCAGGTGTGGCCGATGGTGGCCGCAGGCACCAGCAATGACGAGATCCAGGCCGCGCGCGGTATCCGCCCGCTGTTCGACAACGAAGAGGGACACGCCTGATGGCCGTCAACACCCACACCCTGTCGGTGCTCGTCGAGGACAAGCCCGGCGTGCTGGCGCGCGTCGCATCGCTGTTCTCACGGCGTGGCTTCAACATTCAGTCACTGGCGGTCGGTGCGACCGAGCAGAAGGACATGTCCCGGATGACGATCGTGGTGAGTGTCGAGGACTCGCCGCTCGAGCAGATCACCAAGCAGCTCAACAAGCTGGTCAACGTGATCAAGATCGTCGAACAGGACGAGGACAATGCGGTCGCTCGGGAGTTGGCGCTCATCAAGGTGCGCACCGACGCATCCACGCGCAGCCAGGTCATCGAGGCAGTTAATCTGTTCCGCGCCAAGGTCGTTGATGTCTCTACAGAGTCGCTGACCGTTGAGGCGACCGGCACCCCGGAGAAGCTCGAGGCACTGCTGCGAGTGTTGGAGCCGTATGGAATCCGCGAGCTCGTGCAGTCCGGTGTGGTGTCCCTGTCGCGCGGTCCGCGTGGCATTGGCACCGTCAAATAATCCCAATCAGTAGAAAAGCAAAGAGAAGGAAAGTCACGAATGCCAGTTGAGATGTTCTACGACGACGACGCGGACCTGTCGATCATTCAGGGACGCAAGGTCGGCGTCATCGGCTACGGCAGCCAGGGCCACGCACACTCGCTGTCTCTGCGCGATTCCGGCGTGCAGGTGAAGGTCGGCCTGAAGGAGGGATCGAAGTCCCGCGACAAGGTCACCGAGCAGGGCCTGGACGTGGACACGCCCGCCGAGGTGGCCAAGTGGGCCGACGTGATCATGCTGCTGGCGCCCGACACCGCCCAGGCCGACATCTTCAAGAACGACATCGAGCCCAACCTGGAGGACGGCAACGCGCTGTTCTTCGGTCACGGCCTGAACATCCACTTCGACCTGATCAAGCCGCCGGCCAACGTCACCATCGGCATGGTTGCCCCGAAGGGCCCCGGTCACCTGGTACGCCGTCAGTTCGTCGACGGTAAGGGTGTGCCGTGTCTGATCGCGGTCGACCAGGATCCCAAGGGCGAGGGCGAGGCGCTCGCACTCTCGTACGCCAAGGGGATCGGTGGCACCCGCGCGGGCGTCATCAAGACGACGTTCAAGGACGAGACCGAGACCGACCTCTTCGGTGAGCAGGCTGTGTTGTGCGGTGGCACCGAGGAACTCGTCAAGACCGGCTTCGACGTCATGGTCGAGGCGGGCTACGAGCCCGAGTTGGCCTACTTCGAGGTGCTGCACGAACTCAAGCTCATCGTCGACCTGATGTACGAGGGCGGCATCGCGCGGATGAACTACTCGGTCTCCGACACCGCGGAGTTCGGTGGCTACCTGTCCGGGCCGCGAGTGATCGACGCCGATACCAAGAAGCGCATGAAGCAGATTCTCGCCGAGATCCAGGACGGCACCTTCGTGAAGCGTCTGGTCGCCAACGTCGAGGGCGGCAACAAGGAACTCGAGGGACTGCGCAAGGCGAACGCCGAGCATCCCATCGAGGTGACCGGCAAGAAGCTGCGTGACCTGATGAGCTGGGTCGACCGCCCCATCACCGAAACCGCCTGACCGTCCGTGTGGTTTCGGTGCGCAAACGTTCGCTGAGCGACTGTTGGCGCACCGAAATCGCAGGGTTCAGGACTGCGCCGGCTGCAGACCGGTCCAGGGAAATTCGATCCACAGATCTGTCCGGCGCCAGACGTATTCGCAATCGATTTCCGACTGCGGCTTCTGGTAGACGACGGCGCAGCGCACCTCGGCCACGTGTTCGGCGCAGAAGTCGCGGACGAAACGCAGTGTCGCCCCGGTGTCCGCGACGTCGTCGGCGATGAGCATGCGTGCACCGCCCAGATCGGCGACATCGGGCAGGGGAGGCAGCAGGACCGGCGCATCCAGGCGCTCATCCACGCCGGTGTAATACTTGACGTTCATCATGTGCACCTTTTTGACCTCCAGCGCGTAGCCGAGCGCGCCTGCGACGAACAAACCTCCGCGCGCCACAGCGAGGATGAGATCGGGTGCGAAACCGTCGTCGACGACGGCGGAGGCGAGTTGCCGTGTCGCGGCACCGAACTGGTCCCACGACAATTCTTCCCGATCGGTCATTGGCAAACCGTAATCGCTTGCGGGCAATTCCGCGGGAACGCTGCTACGGACGGCGTTCGTGGCCGGCCTTGCCGTGCGTGCGGCGCCGCTCCTTCATGTCCGCCTCGAACACATGGCGCGCGCCCTGTTGCAGCTCCGAACGCACGCGTTGTTCATGGTCACGGAACAACGACCAGTAGTTGTCGTCGAACTCCTCGACGATCTGGAACGTCCAGCGTCCGTACAGGACATTGCGGCCGACGACTTCGTCCTCGAGTCGGTCGGCCACTGCGCCGTGCCCGGCCTCCCGCAGTTGGTCGCACGCTTTGCCGAGCAGGAGATCGGCATGGCCCATCAGCTGATGGAACGAATACAACTGGCCGCGGGCGCGCTCCACGAATTCGAGCGCCTCGGATACCGTGCCGACGGCCTCGACCGTCGCATCGTCGAGGCCGGCCGGTCGCCGGGGATTCTCGGGCTGTGTCACGGCGAAACGGATACCCGATATGGGGAGTGAGACACGGTTCCGTGCAAAATTCTGCATCGATTGTGCATTGAATATCGATATGCCCAGATCGAAGCTCTATTCTGACGGGGTTGACAACGTCGAATAAGCCCGAGAACGTCACCGCGGACGAGCCCCTGTACACCGTCCGCGTCGTCGCTGAGCGTCTTGGCGTGCCCACCGCGACGCTGCGCAGCTGGAACCAGCGTTACGGCGTCGGTCCGTCCGAACACAGCCCGGGTCGACATCGCCTCTACAGCGAGACCGACATCGCGGTTGCGCGGCGGATGTACGAACTCATCGTCGAGGGTGCGAGCCCGCGCAGTGCGGCGCGAACCGCGATCGACTCGATACGACCGTCCCGCGGTGATTCCACGGCGCTGCTCGACTCCGCCTTCGATTTCGATGTGTTCACCGCAGGCCTGCTGCTCGATCGTCATCTGCGTCACTTCGGTGTGCTCGACACGTGGGATCAACTGATACGTCCGGCGTTCGACGACATCGCTCACCGGCAGGCCCAAGGGGAGGGCTGCATCGACGTCGAGCACGCGCTGTCGTGGACCGTGACACGGTCATTGCAGCGTTATCCCATTGCTGCGCCTCAAGAATCGGCGTCCATCATTCTCGCCTGCACGCCGCGCGAAACGCACTCTCTCGCACTGGAAGCGCTGCGCGCGGCCCTTGCAGAACATGGACGCGGCGCTTTGATGCTCGGCGCGGACGTCCCGCGGGCAGCGCTTCTCGATGCGGTCCAGCGCAAAGGACGACCGGTGTCGACATTGTTGTGGTCACACAGACCGAGGACACCGCTGACTTCCGAACGGTCAACGACCTTGCCGAGCACGCCTCGGTCAGTGTCGGCGGTCCGGGCTGGGAGGCGGTGATCGAGCGGATTCACGCGTCGCGGCTGAAGAGCCTTCGTGAAGCTATCGACCACTTCGCCGCTGCCAACTAGAACCGGTCATTTGGGCGCGACTCAATGCCTGGTATCTGCCCCACGCCCTTGGATTCCGCTGTGTCGAGCCACTTTCGACGTTGGAGCTACTTCGACCGCTGCAAAGCGTCCGGTTTGTGCACGGCGTCGCGTCCGCTCTTATCGCTGCGCACCCGGTACTGCGGTTCGTCCGGCGAGGCACGCACCGTCCGTCCCGCCGTCTCGCGGTCGCTGGTGATCTTCTCCTCGACAGTGCCGGTGACGGTCGTTCCGTGACTGCTCCATTGGACCTTGTCGCCTTTTTGAAACTCCGAACTCATGTCGCCGGGATACCCCGACGATTACCGGCAAAACCGGCTACGGCGAGAGGCTGGGCAGCGTCTTGATTCCGAATTCGCGGCGCAGCATGGTGCGTGCTGCGTAGAGGCCCGCCATACCGTGCACACCACCGCCGGGGGGAGTCGCCGACGAGCAGAGATAGACCTTCGGAATCGGTGTCGCCCACGGGTTGAGCCGCGGTGTCGGCCCGGTGAGTGCGTGCAGCAGCGTGTTGCCGCCGACGCCGATGTCGCCGCCGACGAGGTTGGCGTTGTGTTCGGCCAACCGTGAGGCCGGTACCGATCGCACCGCGACGATGACGTCGCGGAAGCCGGGTGCGAAACGCTCGAAGATCTGGGTGATCGTCTCGGCTTGGTCGACGGGCGAGCCGTGGGGCACGTGCGCATAGGTCCATAGGGGCCGCCGTCCCTGCGCATCGATGCGGTTCGGGTCAGCCAGGTGCGGCAGCGAGGCGAGTACCATCGGCCATTCGGGATGCCTGCCCGCCGCGATCTCCTTTTCGGCGTGCGCCATCTGCTCTCGGCTGCCACCCATGTGCAGTGTCGGTGCCTCGGCCGCACGAGGGTCCGCCCACGGAATCTCGTCCGACAGCACGAAATCCACCTTGGCTACGCCGGGGCCGAACCGGTAGTGCTGCAAAGCTTTTGCGTATCGCGCGGGGACAGCATTCCGGTAGATGGACAACAGCGCCGTCGGCGCGGTGTCGAAAAGCACTACACCGCCCGGTGGTTCGGTGACCTCTTCGCCCACCGCGATGACACCACCGTGTGCGCGCAGGTCGGCGATGAGGGCGTCGGGAATCGCCTGGCTGCCGCCTACCGGGATCGGCCAGCCCACGGTGTGCGCGAGGGTTGCCAGCATCAGTCCGGCACCGGTGGTGACGAATGACGGCATCCGATTGATGGCATGTGCGGCAACGCCGGTGAACAAGGCGCGGGCGTCGGCACCGGTGAGCCTGCCCCACAGCGGCGTGCCCTGCTCGAGCATATTTCGCGCGAGGTACGCCGCGGCGATCAGATCACGCGGGATCGAGCGCTTGTCCCCGAGGAGCAAGTCGACGACGCCCTCGTCGCGCTTGGTGAGTGGGCCGAGCAGCCGCCGCCACGAGTCGCCGTGGAGCAGCTCGGCACAGGTCCGGTCCAGATCGTGATAGCCGACCGCCGTGGGCTCACCGGGAAGCGGATTGGCGTACGAGACGGCGGGCACGTTCAAGTCCACCCCGCGGGAGGGCAGATCGAATTCCGCCAGGAACGGTGAGGCCAGCGCGAGCGGGTGCACGGCCGAGCAGACATCGTGCGAGACCTCGCCGAAATCGGGGTCAGCGAGGGTCCGTGCGCCGCCACCCAGTGATGGCTGTGCCTCGAACACCTGCACTGACAGACCGGCGCGCGCGCAGATTACGGCGGCGGCCAAGCCGTTGGGTCCGCTGCCGACCACGGTGACGTCCACCGCCCAATTACATCCCATTAGGCTGACCGCGTGAGCCTGCCCGTTGTATTGATCGCAGACAAGCTGGCGGAGTCGACCGTCGCCGCACTAGGTGACCAGGTGGAAGTGCGCTGGGTCGATGGTCCGGACCGAGAAAAGCTACTGGCCGCGGTGCCCGAGGCCGACGCACTGCTGGTGCGCTCGGCGACCAATGTGGATGCCGAGGTGCTCGCCGCCGCGCCGAAACTCAAGATCGTCGCCCGCGCGGGCGTCGGCCTGGACAACGTCGACGTAGACGCGGCCACCGCGCGCGGCGTCCTCGTGGTCAACGCGCCGACCTCCAACATCCACAGCGCGGCCGAGCACGCGCTGGCGCTCATGCTGTCGGCCGCTCGGCAGATCCCCGCCGCCGACGCGACGCTGCGCGAGCGCACGTGGAAGCGCTCGTCGTTCTCCGGCACCGAGATCTTCGGCAAGACCGTCGGCGTCGTCGGCCTCGGGCGAATCGGACAGTTGGTCGCCCAGCGACTGGCCGCCTTCGGCACGCACGTCGTGGCGTACGACCCGTACGTGTCGGCCGCTCGCGCCGCCCAATTGGGCATCGAGCTGCTCACTCTCGACGAGCTGTTGGCCCGCGCCGACTTCATCTCGGTGCACCTGCCCAAGACCAAGGAGACAGCCGGCCTGATCGGAAAGGACGCGCTGGCCATGACCAAGCCCGGCGTCATCATCGTCAACGCGGCACGCGGTGGCCTGATCGACGAAGCAGCGCTCGCGGATGCGATCACCAGCGGCCACGTGCGCGGCGCCGGCCTCGACGTATTCGCCACCGAACCCTGCACGGACAGCCCGCTCTTCGAACTACCCCAGGTCGTGGTGACGCCCCACCTCGGCGCGTCGACCGCGGAGGCGCAGGACCGGGCGGGCACCGACGTCGCCGAGAGCGTGAAGCTTGCGCTGGCAGGTGAGTTCGTACCCGACGCGGTGAACGTCGGCGGCGGCGTCGTCGGCGAGGAAGTCGCGCCGTGGCTGGATCTGGTCCGCAAACTGGGCCTGTTGGTCGGCGTGCTGTGCAGTGAACTTCCGGTGTCCCTGTCGATTCAGGTCCGCGGCGAGCTGGCGTCCGAAGACGTTGACGTACTGCGTCTTTCAGCGCTGCGCGGATTGTTCAGCGCTGTCATCGAGGACCCGGTGACGTTCGTCAACGCGCCGGCGCTGGCTGCCGAACGCGGTGTCGAGGCCGACATCAGCACCGCCACCGAGAGCCCGAACCACCGCAGTGTGGTCGACGTGCGCGCGGTGTACTCCGACGGTTCGGTCGCCAATGTTTCCGGCACACTGTCGGGTCCGCAGCTGGTCGAGAAGATCGTCCAGATCAACGGCCGCAACTTCGATCTGCGCGCTGAGGGCGTCTACCTGATCGTCAACTACATCGACCAGCCGGGCACGTTGGGCAAGATCGGCACCCTCCTCGGCACCGCCGACATCAACATTCACGCCGCCCAGCTCAGCGAGGATGCGGAGGGTCCGGGCGCGACAATCCTGCTGCGCATCGACCGAGACGTACCCGAAGACGTCCGGGCGGCGATCACCGCGGCCGTCGGCGCCAAGCTGTTGGAAGTGGTGGACCTGACGTGAAACTGGCGGTCATCGCGGGCGACGGCATCGGCCCCGAGGTCATCGACGAAGCGGTCAAGGTACTCGACGCCGTCGTGCCGGGTGTCGACAGGACCAGCTACGACCTCGGGGCGCGGCGGTACCACGCCACCGGAGACGTACTGCCCGAATCGGTGCTCGACGAGCTTCGTGCGCACGATGCGATCCTGCTCGGCGCCATCGGCGATCCGTCGGTTCCCAGCGGTCTGCTGGAACGCGGTCTGCTGCTGCGAATCCGGTTCGCACTCGACCACCACATCAACCTGCGTCCCGCCCGGCTCTATCCGGGGGTGAGCAGTCCGTTGGCCGGAAACCCGGACATCGACTTCGTCGTGGTCCGTGAGGGCACCGAGGGTCCCTACACCGGGACCGGTGGAGCAATCCGCGTCGGCACACCCCATGAAATCGCCACCGAGGTCAGCGTCAACACCGCGTTCGGCGTGCGACGGGTCGTGCACGATGCGTTCGGCCGCGCGGCGAAGCGACGCAGACACCTGACCCTGGTGCACAAGAACAACGTCTTGACCTACGCGGGTGCACTGTGGTGGCGCACCGTGCAGGAGGTCAGCGCCGAGTACCCCGACGTCGAGATCGCCTATCAACACGTCGACTCCGCCACCATCCATCTCGTCACCGACCCCGGCCGGTTCGACGTCATTGTCACCGACAACCTGTTCGGCGACATCGTCACCGACCTCGCGGCCGCGGTGTGCGGCGGCATCGGTCTGGCGGCCAGCGGCAATATCGACGCGACCCGAACCAACCCGTCGATGTTCGAGCCGGTGCACGGCAGCGCACCCGACATCGCGGGACAGGGCATCGCCGATCCCACCGCGGCGATCATGTCGGTGGCGCTGTTGCTCGCTCACGCGGGCGAACTCGATGCGGCCGCTCGCGTTGACAAGGCCGTCGAGCAGCATCTGGCCACGCGCGGCGACGAGACGCGGTCCACCACCGAGATCGGCGATCGGATCGCGTCAAATCTCTAGTCGCGTGGCGACACTGAGCCGGCAGTGCTGGCTGTTCGCGATCGGTTCGTCACTATTCGCGATCGCCACGATCCCCGGGTTGTCCGCAGTGGCAGGCGCCGGGATCGCCAACCTGTTGTGCTTCATCGGATCCTGGTTCTTCACCACCGCGGGCTGGATGCAGCTAGTGCTGGCCCCTCCCGCGCAGCGCATCGGATGGCTTTCCGCGGCAACCCAGTTCGTCGGGACGATCCTTTTCAACATCAGTACCGGCTCTGCCTTGTGGGCACATGCGGTCAAACCGGAGCGCCGACTCGTGTGGGCACCGGACGCTCTCGGGTCGCTCGCGTTTCTGATCAGCGGTGTCCTCGGCGTGATCGCGGTGACGGTGGTCGTCGGCATCATCGAGCTGAAATCACGTGACTGGCAGGGGGAGTGGATCAACATGATCGGCTGCGTCGCTTTCGCGGTGTCCGCGCTCGGCGCCTTCGTCAGCGAATCCGGCGTCACCGCGGATGCCTGGATGGCGAACCTGGGCACGTTCATCGGCGCCCTGTGCTTTCTCGTCGCCGCGTTGGTCATGCTTCCGCGCCGCACACAGCGCGAGTGAGTTCAGTCCGTCTTTGGTTCGACCGGGACCAGAGGTATGGCCAGTAGCGGCAGGAGCGCGGAGACCGCGAACGCCACGGGGTAGCCGAGGGCACCGATCAAGGCGCCGAACACGGGGGCAGACGCGGCGGAGGCGAAGAGTTGACTGGTGTTCTGCGTGCCCAATGCCCGTCCGCTCCAGAACGGTCCGGAGATCTCGGCGATGGCCGTGAATGCCAGCCCGTTGTCCGAGACGGTGATCACCGACGCGATCACCATGATCGCCACGCTGATCGGCGAACTGAGCCAGTCGGTCACCGCCAGCAGACCCATCGTGGCGGCGGCCGCCAGGGCAATGGTGCGGATCGGCCTCAGTCGCGAACCGGTCACGTCCGACCATCGGCCGGCCGCGATTCGACCACCTGCACCCAACACCTGCGCCGCCGTGACGAGAGCGCCTGCCGACGCTGCCGACCATCCTCGGTCGGTCATCAACCACACCAATGCGAATGTCCACAGCACCGCTTGAGGCACCACCAGTAGTACAGAGACAGCGTGTATCCGGGCCAAGACCGACGATGCGCGATAGGGATTCGCGAGGTGCTCGGGCGGGGCCTCCGAGCGTGGTGGACGTGGCGGATCGATCACGAACACCGCGCACACGACCGCGGAAAGCGCGCACACGATCGCCGGAAAGCACAGTGCCGCAGAGATGCTGTGCGCGTCGGCCACCCGCGGAATCACCAAGGCGCCCAAGCCGACCCCGAGCGGTGTCGCGGTTTGGCGGATGCCCATGACCAAGCCGCGTCGATCCGGTGGGAACCAGCCGACCACCAGTCGGCCGCTGGCCGAATTGCTACTGGCGGCGGCCATCCCTCCGAGCATCAGGAACGCACCCATGGCGAACAGCGAGTCGACGGAAGCGGCCGCGAACGCCGCCGCGGCGATGAGCACCGAACCGAGGCTCAACACGATGCGCTCGCCGAACCGGTCGACGAGGTAGCCCCACGCGATGAGCGTGAGTACCAAGCCGAAGCCGGGTAGCGCTGACATCAGGCCCGCAGCCCCGAGATCGAGTCCGCGTTCGCGCTGCAAGCTTGGAATGAGAAAGGCCACACCGTTGATGAACACGTTGGCGCTCGTCGTCGCGGTCAGCGCAATGACAAGCAGCGACCAGCGTCGCGCGGTGCTTATCGGGTCCGCGGACATGGCCCCATGGTCGCACGGTTATCTCATATATCTGAACAGATATCTCAATATATGAGACACTGCTGCGGCGGGAGTGGCCGCAGCACGAACTATCGCGGCCACTAGGCTGACGGCATGCGCCTTGGACGTATCGCCAGCCCAGACAGCGTCTGCTTCGTCAGCATCGAGGGTCCTCTCGACGACTCGGCCCGGGCAGTCGCCAAAGAAATCGCCGAGCATCCCTTCGGCACTCCGACCTTCACCGGCCGGGAGTGGCCCCTGGCCGACGTGCGGATACTCTCGCCGATTCTGGCCAGCAAGGTCGTATGCATCGGGAAGAACTATGCGGCGCACGTCGCGGAAATGGGCGGCGGAGATTTTCCTGATCCGGTGATGTTCATGAAGCCCAACACCGCGATCGTCGGTCCGAACGTGCCCATTCAGCTTCCGGCCGACGCCAACCCGGTGCACTTCGAGGGTGAACTCGCCGTCGTCATCGGCCGAGTCTGCAAGGACGTTCCCGCCGCCCGCGCCGCGGAGAACATCCTGGGCTACACGATCGCCAACGACGTGTCGGCGCGTGATCAGCAGCAGAAGGACGGCCAGTGGACTCGGGCGAAAGGCCACGACACGTTCTGCCCGATTGGACCGTGGATCGTCACCGATCTGGATCCGTCCGACGTGGCGTTGCGCACCGAGGTCAACGGCGAGATCAAACAGGACAGCCGGACATCGCTGATGATTCACGATGTCGGGGCGATCGTGGAGTGGATTTCGGCGGTGATGACACTGCTGCCCGGCGATGTCATCCTGACCGGGACACCGGAAGGTGTCGGCCCCATTGAAGGTGGCGACACCGTCACCGTCACCATTGAAGGTATCGGGAGTCTTTCCAATCCGGTTGTGCGCAAAGGAAAGTCATGACGACCGATATGCGGGTGCGGTTCTGCCCGTCGCCAACCGGCACACCGCACGTCGGCCTGATCCGGACCGCGCTGTTCAACTGGGCCTACGCGCGCCATTGCGGCGGGGCCTTCGTGTTCCGCCTGGAGGACACCGACGCCGAACGAGACAGCGAGGAAAGCTATCTGGCGCTGTTGGACGCCCTGAGCTGGCTGGGGCTGAACTACGACGAAGGTCCAGACATCGGGGGACCGTACGCCCCGTACCGGCAGTCGAAACGCGGCGAGATATACCGGGACGTGCTGACCCGGCTACAGGAATCCGGTGACGCCTATGAGGCGTTTTCGACGGCCGAGGAAGTCGAAGCCCGCCACGTCGCCGCGGGCCGAAACCCCAAACTCGGCTTCGACAACTACGACCGCGAACTCACCGAAGCCCAGCGCACCGCGTTTCTCGACGAGGGTCGCAGGCCAGTGCTCCGGCTACGGATGCCCGCCGAAGACATCACCTGGAATGACCTCGTCCGCGGGGAAACAACATTCGCTGCGGGCGTGGTTCCCGATTTCGCGCTGACCCGCGCCAGCGGTGATCCGTTGTACACATTGGTCAATCCGGTTGACGACGCGCTGATGAAGATCACGCACGTCCTGCGTGGCGAGGACCTGCTCCCGTCCACACCGCGCCAGATCGCGCTGTACCAGGCACTGATTCGTATCGGCGTCGCTGACCGGGTGCCCGAGTTCGCTCACCTGCCAAGCGTTCTGGGAGACGGCAACAAGAAGCTGTCGAAGCGTGATCCGCAGTCGAACCTGTTCATTCACCGAGAACGTGGCTTCATACCGGAGGGGCTGCTGAACTACCTGGCGCTGCTGGGCTGGGGTATCGCCGAAGACCACGACGTATTCAGCCTCGACGAGATGGTTGCCGCCTTCGACGTCGTCAACGTCAACTCGAACCCCGCCCGGTTCGATCAGAAGAAGGCGGACGCACTCAACGCCGAACACATCCGCATGTTGGGTGAGGGCGATTTCACCGCGCGGCTGGCCGCGTATTTCGCTGCCCACGGACACGACACGGGACTCGACGAAGCCCAATTCGCGGAGGCCGCGCGGCTCGTGCAGACCCGAATCGTCGTACTCGGCGACGCATGGGACCTGTTGAAGTTCCTCAACGACGCAGAGTTCACCCTCGACGAGAAGTCGGCCGCCAAGGAACTGAAGCCCGAAGCCGTCGCGGTGCTGGACGCCGCGCTCGCCGCGCTCGAGTCAATCGGAGAGTGGACCGCCGCGGCGATCGAAAACGCTCTGAAGGTCTCGTTGTTGGAGAATCTGGAGCTCAAGCCACGCAAGGCGTTCGGACCGCTGCGCGTCGCCGCCACGGGCGCGTCGATCAGTCCGCCGCTGTTCGAATCGCTCGAGCTCCTGGGGCGGGACCGCAGCCTGCTCCGGCTACGCGCGGGACGCGATCGTGCCGCCACCGTCGCAGACCAGGCGTGAGAAAAGTGGGCGTAGATCTTTGGTAGTCTGCACGTCGGCCCGAAACAACGCGCGGCGGCGCCGCCGATTGCTTGCTTGGGCCGAGAAGGGCCTGTGACCTGCGGTTACAGGTAGCCAATGGGGTATGGTGTAATTGGCAACACAGCGGTTTCTGGTACCGCCATTCTAGGTTCGAGTCCTGGTACCCCAGCAATTCGCGATGAGCGCTCGTGCGAAGAGCGCCGGCCTCAAGCTGATTAGGTCCGCATAATCCGCTGGGCTATGCTGGCTGTCCGGAAATAGTTCTGGCCCCCGTCGTCTAGCGGCCTAGGACGCCGCCCTCTCACGGCGGTAGCGTGGGTTCGAATCCCATCGGGGGTACAAGCGAGTGAGCCGAGGGCAGAGAGCTTGCTCTCGTGCCGAGGCGATTGAGTCTTGCAGT
>JAIEPH010000021.1 GCA_019749805.1 Mycobacteriaceae bacterium
TCACGCGCGAACGTGGGTTACCCGCACATCAAATGCCGGAAATGCGTGGTTCAAGCCCACACTCGCCGCAGCACTAGTCAAGCAGAGTGCGGACCACCGCGTCGGCCAACAGGCGACCCGGGTCGGTGAGGATCAAATGCTCGCCGTCGCGGATCAGCAGCCCGTCCTCGATCACGGTCTGGGCCCGATGCCGTTCGGCCTCATTCAAGGCCGCCATCGGCAGTCCGTCGCGCAACCGCACCCGCAGCATGACGTCCTCGGTGTGCAGCGCGCCCGCGTCGAGCCGCTCGAAATCTGCCACCGGCAACGTCCCCTCGGCCAGCTTTTGCGCATAAGGGTTGGGATGCTTGACATTCCACCATCGGGTGGTGTCGACGTAACCGTGCGCACCAGGTCCGGCGCCCCACCATTCACCACCGTTCCAGTAGCCGACGTTGTGCCGGCACTCGCCACCGGGCAAGCACCAGTTCGAGACCTCGTACCAACCCAGACCCGCCTCCGACAACCGCGCGTCTATCAACTCGTATCGATGCGCGAGCTCGTCGTTGTCGGGTGGACGAACCTCGCCGCGCCGAACCCGGCGGGCCAGCGCCGTACCGTCCTCGACCACCAGCGCGTAGGCGGACACGTGGTCGACCTTCGCCTCGACGGCGGCGTCCACCGAGCGCAGCAGGTCGTCGTCGGTCTCCCCCGGCGTGCCGTAGATCAGGTCGAGGTTGACGTGCTCGAAACCCGACGCGCGCGCGTCGCGCGCCGCCTCCAGAGCCCGCCCCGGCGAGTGCACCCGATCCAGCACCGCCAGCACGTGCGGTGCCACCGACTGCATGCCCAGCGACACCCGGGTGAAGCCGGCCGCCCGCAGGTGCTCGAACAGCTGGGGTGAGGTCGACTCGGGGTTCGCCTCCGTCGTGATTTCGGCCTCACTGGCGAGCGTGAAATGCGCGCGGATCGCGTTCAGCACCGACGCCAGACCGGCGCCGCCGAGCAGCGAGGGGGTGCCGCCACCGACGAAGACGGTGTCGACGACGGGAGTGGAGCCCAGCCGATCGGCGGCCAGTGCCAGCTCCGCACGCAGCGCCGCCAGCCAGCCGTCGGGATTCGTTCCGCCCAGCTCTGCTGGGGTATAGGTGTTGAAATCGCAGTAGCCGCACCGGGCGGCGCAGAAGGGCACATGGACGTAGACGCCGAACGGGCGGCCCGGCGTCAGCGCCAGATCGGGCAGCTCGCGCATGCCTGCCGTCGGGACTGTCATGCAGCCAGTTTCCCAGATCGCGCCTGTTGCTCACGGTGAGCGCACGTCTGGCCCGGTTAGGGCATCTGTCGGTGCCCGTGGCACAATTGGCAGCGTGAAGTCCGGCCGCATCTTCCCCCACCGCGTATCGCTGGTGGTGCGGCGTCACGTCGACTTCAAGCGCGTCTGTACCTGTTGTTGTCTGCCCTGACGCGCTGACCTGCCCACCTGTACTTGCAGCTGGCCGCCGGATCTGCGCCGCCGGTCAGCCCACCGGTGAGACGCGCGGTCCGGCTCCACAAAGGAGCCAAACCACATGACAACAGCCGAATCAAAGCCCAAGCCTCTGAAGCGCCCACGTGGCGAGGGTCAGTGGGCGCTCGGATACCGCGAGCCGCTCAACCCGAACGAACAGTCCAAGAAGGACGACAACCCGCTCAACGTGCGGGCACGCATCGAGAACATCTACGCCAAGAACGGCTTCGAGTCGATCGACAAGGGCGACCTGCGTGGCCGTTTCCGGTGGTGGGGTCTCTACACCCAGCGCAAGCCGGGCTATGACGGCACCTGGACCGGTGACGAGAACACCGACATGCTCGAGGACGAGTACTTCATGCTGCGCGTCCGCAGCGACGGCGGTGCCCTGACCGCGGCCGCGCTGCGCACGCTGGGCGGTATCTCCACCGAGTTCGCGCGCGACACCGCCGACATCTCTGACCGGCAGAACATCCAGTACCACTGGATCGAGGTCGAGAACATGCCCGAGATCTGGCGGCGGCTCGACGAGGTCGGACTCCAGACCACCGAGGCGTGCGGCGACTGCCCCCGCGTCGTCCTCGGCTCGCCGCTGGCCGGCGAGTCGCTCGACGAGGTGATCGACGGAAGTCCGGCGATTGACGAAATCGTCAAGCGCTACATCAACAAGCCCGAGTACTCGAACCTGCCGCGCAAGTTCAAGACTGCGATCTCGGGCCTGCAGGACGTTGTGCACGAGGTCAACGACGTGGCGTTCATCGGCGTCGAGCACCCCGAACACGGTCCGGGATTCGATCTGTGGGTGGGCGGCGGTCTGTCCACCAACCCGATGCTCGGCCAGCGGGTCGGCGCCTGGGTGCCGCTCGACGAGGTGCCCGACGTGTGGGAGGGCGTGGTCAGCGTCTTCCGCGACTACGGATACCGACGGTTGCGGTCCAAGGCCCGGCTGAAGTTCCTGATCAAGGACTGGGGCGTCGAAAAATTCAGGCAGGTTCTCGAGACCGAATACCTGAAGCGCACGCTGATCGACGGGCCCGCCCCGATCCCCGTCACCCGCCCGATCGACCACGTCGGCGTGCAGAAACTGAAGAACGGCCTGAACGCCGTCGGCGTCGCACCGATCGCGGGCCGCGTTTCGGGCACCATCCTGACCAAGGTGGCCGACCTGGCCGAGGCCGCGGGCAGCGATCGGATCCGATTTACGCCGTATCAGAAGCTGATCATCCTCGATGTTCCCAGTGAAAAGGTGGCCAAGCTCGTCGAACAGCTGGACGCGCTGGGCCTGCCCGCGCAGCCGTCACACTGGCGGCGCAACCTCATGGCCTGCACGGGCATCGAGTTCTGCAAGCTGAGCTTCGCCGAGACCCGCAGCCGTTCGCAGGTGCTGGTTCCGGAGCTGGAGAAGCGCCTCGAGGACATCAACGCCCAGCTCGACGTGCCGATCACCGTCAACATCAACGGCTGCCCGAACTCATGCGCGCGAATCCAGGTGGCCGACATCGGGTTCAAGGGCCAGATGGTCGACGATGGCGATGGGCCCGAGGAGGGTTTTCAGGTCCACCTCGGGGGAAGCCTGGGTCTCGACAGCGGGTTCGGCCGCAAGTTGCGTCAGCACAAGGTGCTCTCGACCGAGTTGGCTGACTACATCGAACGAGTTGTTCGCAACTTCGTGAAACATCGCGAGGCCGGCGAGCGTTTCGCTACGTGGGCCGTACGAGCAGACGAGGCGGATTTGCGATGAGCGCTAGCGCGACGAGTAGAGGGCACAGATGACTGACCTAATGTCCGACATTGACCTGATCGCATTGGCAGAACGCGGCGCGGCGGAACTCGAGGGTGCGAACGCCGACGAACTACTGCGCTGGACCGAGGAGAACTTCGGCGGCAATTACGTCGTCGCGTCGAACATGCAGGACGCCGTCCTGGTCGATATGGCCGCGAAGGTACGACCGGGCGTCGACGTGCTGTTCCTCGATACCGGGTACCACTTCGTCGAGACGATCGGCACCCGTGACGCGGTCGAGGCGGTCTACGACATCAATGTCGTCAACGTCACGCCGGAGAACGGTGTCGCCAAGCAGGACGAGTTGTTCGGCAAGGATCTGTTCGCCCGCGAGCCCAGCGAGTGCTGCCGGATGCGCAAGGTCGAGCCGCTGTCCAAGGCCTTGCGCGGATACTCGGCATGGGTGACCGGCATCCGCCGCGTCGAGGCGCCTACACGTGCCAACGCGCCACTCATCAGCTGGGACAAGGCTTTCGGATTGGTGAAGATCAACCCGATCGCGGCGTGGTCCGACGAGGACATGCAGGCGTACATCGACGCCAACGATGTGCTCGTCAATCCCCTGGTTTTCGAGGGCTATCCGTCGATCGGTTGCGCCCCGTGCACCGCCAAGCCCGTCGAGGGCGCCGATCCGCGCAGCGGTCGCTGGGCGGGCCAGACGAAGACGGAATGCGGACTGCACGCGTCGTGACGGTTCCGGCTTCCGCCAGCCGCCCTACGCTGGTCCTGGCGGCACACGGCAGCGTCGACCCGCGGTCGGCCGCGGTGACGCATGCCGTTGCGGGCCGCATCCGGCGGCTGCGGCCCTGGCTCGACGTCCGTGCCGCGTTCCTGGAGAAGACCGACCCGAACCTGCGTGACGTGCTGACCGGCCTTCCCGACGGCGTGGTGGTGCCGTTCCTGCTGGCCGATGCGTATCACGCGCGGGTCGACATCCCCGGGATGATCGAGCAGTCGGGTGCGCGGGTCGACCAGGCCGAGGTGCTCGGGGAAGATCCAGCCCTGCTCTCCGTGTTGCGGCAGCGGCTGTCCGAAACCGGGGTGTCGCCGGACGAGGACGGCCTCGGTGTCGTGGTCGCGGCCGTCGGCTCGTCGAACGAGGCGGCCAACGCGCGAACCGGGGACGTGGCGTGTGCGCTCAGCGCCGGAACCCGTTGGGCCGGTGCCCAAGTCGCGTTCGCGACCGGACCACGGCCGAACGTCGCCGACGCGGTGGAGCGGCTGCGGGCCGACGGCGCCCGGAATCTGGTGATCGCCCCATGGTTCCTGGCGCACGGCATCATCACGGACCGCGTGGCGTCCTATGCGGCAACTCACGGCATTCCGATGGCCGAGCCGTTGGGTTCACACAACCTGGTCGCCGCCACGGTGCTCGACCGTTTCGACGCGATGAGCGTCGTCTCCGCCGCCGCCTGACGGTAACCGGTCATCGCATCCACTCGCGCCTGCCTTGACCCTCGCGTCGCCACCGTGCTAAGCAGTTGCTCAGCATGGTGAGCGACGCGCTCCCGTGGGCGACGAGAAAGGTCAACGATGACATCGACGGTGACACTGCAGACGGTTCTGGACGAACTCACCGCACGGCCAGGCACTGGTGAGAAGATCTCGGTCATCAATCCGGTGACCGAAGAGCAAATCGTCGAGTTCACCGACTGCGGCGCGGAGGCCGTCGATGAGGCCGTCGCGCGCGCGAAAGCCTCTTTCGAGGCGGGCGTGTGGTCGGAGCTGCCCGGACGCGCGCGGGCCAAGATCATGTGGAAGATCGCCGATCTCATCGACGAGCACGCCGACGAGATCGCGCACCTCGATTCGCTCAACACCGGCATGCCGCTGATGCAGGCGACGCTGGGCCTGCCCAACTGCGCCGAGTTCTTCCGCTACTACGCGGGCTGGTGTTCCAAGATCAGCGGCAGCGCGTACGACGTGAAGACCGCGGGAATTGCCACCGACACGTGGGTCGACATGCACACATACACGCTCAAGGAGCCGTATAGCGTTGTGGGCCTGATCTTTCCGTGGAACGGCCCGATCTTCAACGCATGCGCGAAGCTCGCGCCGGCGCTGGCCGCAGGCTGCAGCATGGTGGTCAAGCCCGCAGAGGAGACGCCGCTGTCGGCGATCCTGCTCAACCGATTGATCCACGAGGCAGGCGTGCCCGAGGGCGTCGTCAACCTGCTGACCGGCTACGGCCACACCGCGGGCGCGGCGATCACGGCGCATCCTGACGTCGAGAAGGTGGCCTTCACCGGCTCGACCGAGATCGGCAAGGAAATCGTCCGGGCATCCGCGGGCAACCTCAAGAAGGTCATGCTCGAGCTCGGCGGTAAGTCGCCGGTGCTGATCTACGACGACGCGGACCTGGAAAAGGCCATCTTCATGGCGTCGATGGGAATCTTCGTGCACTCCGGCCAGGGCTGTGTGTGCGGCTCGCGCGTATTCGTCCAGCGCGGCGTCTACGACCAGGTGCTCGAAGGCATCTCGAACATGGCCAACTTCGTCAAGCTCGGCGGACCTGACGAGGAGGGGTGCATGAGCGGCCCGCTGATCAGTCAGAAGCAGCTGACCAGGGTCATGGGTTACATCGACGAGGGGAAGTCCGAGGGCGCCGAGGTCGTCACGGGCGGCCACCGGCTCGATCGCAAGGGCTACTTCGTGCACCCGACCGTCCTGACCAACGTCAACCGTGACATGCGGCTGTATCAGGAGGAGATCTTCGGGCCCGTGGTCACGGTCCTGCCGTTCGACGACGACGACGAAGCCGTCGCGATGGCCAACGACACGACGTACGGCCTGGCGGCCACCGCGTGGACCAACAACCTCAGCCGCGCGCATCGGCTCGGCAAGCGGTTGCAAGCCGGAACCGTAACGATCAACTGCCAGTTGGTATTCGACCACGCGGTGCCGTTCGGTGGGTACCGGCAGTCCGGCTGGGGACACGAGTTCGGCCAGGAAGGTATCGACGCCTACTTGAAGAC
The DNA here is from genome assembly GCA_019749805.1 of Mycobacteriaceae bacterium. GTDB lineage: Bacteria > Actinomycetota > Actinomycetes > Mycobacteriales > Mycobacteriaceae > Mycobacterium. Next base: position 6,245 of record JAIEPH010000021.1, read on the forward strand.
GAAGTCGGTCTGGGCACAGCTCTGACACCGATGCGGCGAGGACCACGCCGCGGACTATGTGCGTACCCCGGCACTGAACATGCCACGATGTGGCATGGCCGGTCCCCAGGGCGCAGCAGCCCGTGAAACGCGACTGCCCAGGCCCACCACCGCTGACGTCGCGCGTCTGGCGAACGTGTCGACCGCCACGGTGAGTTACGTCCTGAACGACGTCGAAGGGCACCGCATTTCCGAGCGGACCCGCGACGCCGTGATCCGCGCCGCCCAGCAGCTGGGTTACCGGCCAAACCTGGCCGCCCGCAATCTGGCGCGGGGGAAGAGCGGGGCGGTGCTCTACGTGGTTCCCCGTATCGCCGTCGGCGACATGCCGCTGCAGGCGGGCAGCCGAATGACGGCCGATCTGGCACGCGCCGGGCTGCTGCAGATCCAGATCTTCGAAACCGAAGACGACCGCAACATCGTCGACGCGATCGACAACATCGACCCCGTTGCCGTCACGAGCCTGTTCCCGCTGCCCGACCGAGTCGTGCAGGCCATGAAGTCGGCCAACATCCCGCATATCGAGATCGGGACGCTGCCCGCACTGGGCAATCCGCCAGAGTCCGTGGGCGAGATACGAATTGATCATCTGGTCTCGCGTGGCCATCGCGAAATCGCCTTCGCGCGCGCCGGCGCGAAAAGGTGGCGGGTCCTGGGTGACTACTGGCTGGGCGGGGTCCTGTCGGCGGCCACGGCAAGACGATTGCCTCCCGTCCGTGTCGCCGACGTCACCCAAGAGAACGTCGTGGATGTCGTCACCTCGTGGGTACGCGAGGGCGTCACCGCGGTGTGCGCACAGAGCGACGAGGTGGCGTGCCTGATCCTTTTCGGCGTACGGGAGGCGGGTTTGAGGTGCCCCGCCGATTTGGCGGTCATCGGGGTGGACGCCGCCCCCATCGGAGCACTGAGCTCGCCACCACTGACGACGGTCGAGTTCAATCCGAGGGCGGTCGCCGATGTCGCCATCGCGGCGCTGCTCGCCGGACTCGACTATCCCTCGCCACCACCGCCGCAGCCGGCCGACATCACCCGGCTGATCGTGCGCTCCTCGACCTGATCAGAGGCTGATGTAGACCGCTTTGGTGTTGAAGTACTCCTCGATGCCCTTGCGACCGCGCTCGCCGCCCCAGCCCGATTGTTTGTGCCCGCAGATCGGCATCGACGGATCCGCCCCCAGCGCGCAGTTGACCCAGACCTGCCCTGCGTGAAGCTCGTTCGCGACTCGGTGGGCACGGCCCAGGTTCTCGGTCCAGATGGCGCCCGCCAGCCCGTACTCCGTGTCGTTCGCGGCGGCCAGAACCTCCTCCTCCTCGTCGAAGGGGATGACGCAGCCGACGGGCCCGAAGATCTCCTCGCGGATGAGCCGCATATCGGGCGTGGTGTTGGTGATGACCGTCGCCTCGTAGAAGTAGCCCTTGCGGTCCAGGTACCTGCCGCCGGTGATGATCTCGGCGCCCTTCGAAACACCCTCTTGCACAATGCCTTCGACACGTTGGCGCTGTTTGTCGCTGATCAGCGGTCCGAGTACCGAATCGGGGTCCTCGCTGCCTCCCATGGGCAGCATCTTGGCGAACCCGGCGATTCCCTCGACCACCTGGTCGTAGATGCCGCGTTGAACGTAGATGCGCGAGGTGCAGGAACAGTTCTGCCCGGATCCGGCGAGCAGTCCAAGGCTCGCGTTCATGATCGCCTTGTCGAGATTGGCGTCCTCGAACATGATCAGGGGCGACTTTCCGCCCAGCTCGAGCGTGAGGCGCTTGAGGTTGCCGGCGGCCGCCTTGACGATCAGCCTGCCGACCTCTGTCGACCCGGTGAACGAGATCTTGTCGACGCCCGGATGCGCGGTGAGCGCCGCACCGGTGGTCTCGCCGTAACCGGTGATGACGTTGAGCACGCCGTCCGGCAGGCCCGCCTCGCGGAAGATCTCCTCCAGCTTCAACGCGGTGAGCGGCGTCTCCTCGGCGGGCTTGAGCACGCAGGAGCAGCCGGCCGCGAGCGCGGGCGCGACCTTGAGCATCGCGACGAAGAACGGCCCGTTCCAGGGGATGATGAGGCCACACACCCCGACCGGTTCGAGCTGGGTGAAGTTGTGAAAGCTCTCGTAGTGACCGAGCAGGCCATCGGATACCACGCTGCTCGACTCGCCGTGGATCTTGCCGACCCAGCCCGCGTAGTACAGCAGCATCTCCATCGACACCTTGATGATCTGCTCACCCGCCACCTTGTTCATGCCGTTGTCACGACCCTCGAGCAGGGCGAGCTCGTCGGTACGTTCCCTGATGATCTCCGCAGCGCGGAACAACACCTCCGCGCGACGCGCGGCGGGCAGCTTGCGCCACACCCCGGAATCGAAGGTCTCCCGAGCCCGGGCGACGGCCGCGTCAACGGCTGCCTGGTCTGAATCGACGACCTCGAAGATCTGTTCTTCTGTCGAGGGGTTGAACACCGGAATGGTCGTAGTCACTGTCCGTCAAACCTTTCGCCGCGCCCCGGGGAACACCGTCGTCCATGCCGTGCTTAAGCGCATAACCACGCTAGGTTATGCGCCCGATCAGGTCGATGTCCACTAAAAGGTCCGGCGGCCTCCGGCGCGGCTTCGACTAGGCCGAGGTCAGTGTCTCGTCATCGTCGGCCACGTCGGGCTTCGGCACGTCCGTCCCATCGGGAATCGACGGGATGCGGGTGGCGCGGACGTAGACGGTGTCACCCTCCTTGAGCCCGAGCGCCTCGGCATCGCCGCGGGTGATCTGCGCGGTGAACGGTGTTTTGTCCGCGGCACTGGTCAGTTCCACGCGAACTTCGAAGCCGAGCATGACGATTCGGTCGATGGTGGCCCGGACCACCCCTGTCGCCTGAACGGAGTCGTCGCTCGCCGCGATGGCCATCTCGGGGTTACGCCCCACCCGAATGTCGTGCGGTCGCACCAGACTGCCGTTCAGCGATGACACCGCACCGAGGAACGACATCACGAACGCATTGGCAGGCTCGTCGTAAACCGTGGTGGGAGAACCGACTTGCTCGATGCGGCCCTTGTTCAGCACCGCGATCCGATCGGCGACGTCCAGCGCCTCGGATTGGTCGTGAGTGACCAGCACAGTCGTGACGTGCACCTCGTCGTGCAGGCGGCGCAGCCATGCGCGCAGGTCTTCGCGCACCTTGGCATCCAGTGCGCCGAACGGCTCGTCGAGCAGCAATACCTGCGGGTCGACGGCCAGCGCGCGCGCCAACGCCATCCGCTGGCGCTGCCCACCGGAAAGCTGGTTCGGATAGCGAGTCTGGAATCCGGCGAGACCGACGACCTCGAGAAGGTTGTCCACCTTCTCTTTGATCTCAGCCTTCGACCGCTTCCTGATCTTCAACCCGAACGCGACATTGTCCCGCACTGTGAGGTGCTTGAAGGCGGCATAGTGTTGGAACACGAAGCCGATACCTCGTCGCTGCGGAGGAACCGCCGTCACGTCGCGGCCATTGATGATGATCGTTCCGGTGTCGGGCAGGTCCAGGCCGGCGATGGCGCGCAGCAGTGTCGATTTGCCCGAGCCGCTGGGGCCGAGCAACGCGGTCAGCGAGCCCGACGGCACCTCGAAGTCGACGTTGTCCAGCGCTGCGAAGTCGCCGTAGCGTTTGTTGGCGCCCCGCACGGTGATCGCGTTAGTCATCTCAACGTCTCCTCGGGCCTATTTGCTTGTCTTCTCGCGGCGGGCGTCGAGGATCACCTGGGCGATCAGTACGACGACGGCCACCGCCATGAGCAGTGTCGAGATGGCGTATGCCCCGTACTCCGCACCGCGGGCATGGCGATCGGATACCAGCAGGGTCAGCGTTTGCGAGATGCCAGGCAGGTTCGACGACACCATGATCACCGCGCCGTATTCCCCGAGCGTGCGTGCGACGGTCAGCACGACGCCGTACATCAGACCCCACTTGATCGACGGCAGGGTGATCCGCCAGAACGTCTGCCACCCAGTGGAGCCCAACGTGGAGGCGGCTTCCTCCTGGTCGGTACCCAGCTCGTGCAGCACGGGTTCGACCTCTCGGATCACGTAGGGCACGGTGACGAAGATGCTTGCCAGCACGATCCCGGCGAAGCCGAAAATGATCTTGATACCGAAGTCGTTCTCGAGGAAGCCGAATATGCCCGACGATCCCCACAGCAGGATCAATGCCACGCCGACCACCACGGGTGACACCGCGAACGGCAGATCGATGACCGCTTGCAGCAGGCTCTTGCCGCGGAACTTGTTGCGCGCCAATACCAACGCGGTCGGGACCCCGAAGACGACGTTGAGCGGCACCACGATCGCGACCACGATCAACGACAGCTGCAGTGCCGAAATGGCAGCCGGAGTGGTGATCGACTCGAAGAAGGCGCCGACTCCCGGCTCGAACGTCCGCCACAGGATCAGCCCGACCGGCACGACAAGCAGGACCAAGACATACCCGAGCGCCAGGAATCGGAGCAGGTACCGCGTGGTGCGGGACAGGATCATGCGGCCAGCTCCTCGCGCTTCGCGGCCCGCGATCCGATGGTGCGCAGAATGAAGAGGACGACGAACGAGATGACGAGCAGCACAATGGATACCGCTGCGGCACCGGTGCGGTCGTCGAACTCGATGAGCTGGCGGATGTACTGGGAAGAGACCTCTGTCTCACCCGGAACCGCACCGCCGATGAGCACCACGGAACCGTACTCGCCGATCGCGCGGGAGAAAGCCAGGCCCGCTCCGGACAGCAGCGACGGGAGCAGCGCGGGCAAGATCACCAGCCGGAAGATGGTGAAGTTGTCGGCACCCAACGACGCCGCCGCCTCCTCGACCTCCCGGTCCAGTTCCAGCAGCACCGGTTGCACCGAACGAACGACGAACGGCAACGTGACGAACGCCAGCGCGATGCCGATGCCCCAGATGGTCTGCTGGAGCGAAATGCCAACCGGGCTGTTGGGGCCGTACAGGGCGAGCATCACGAGGCTGGCGACGATGGTCGGCAGCGCGAACGGTAGGTCGATGATCGCGTCGACGTAGCGCTTTCCGGGGAAGTCGTCGCGTGTCAGCACCCACGCGACGATCAACCCGAAGAACAGGTTGACCACCGCGACCGCCACCGACACCGTCAACGTGACACGGAACGACTCGAGCGCGCCGTTGGAGGTGATCGCCTGCCAGAACGCGGCCCAGCCGCCGCCTGCGGATTGCCACACGATCGCCGCGAGCGGCAGCAGCACAATGACCGACAGCCATGTCGTCGCGACACCGACGCGCAGCCTCTTATTTCCGTAGTGCTTCGTGAAGATGCCGCGAGGCGGCCCGGCTCCACCGTTTCCGGTGGATTTCGGCCGGGTCGCCTCGTTGTCAAGGGCAGCTGTCATCCGGTCGCCTGTTTGTAAATCTTGGTGATCGACCCATTGTCCTTATCGAACAAGGCGGGATCCACGGCATCCCAACCACCCAGGTCGTCGATCGTCCACAGCTTCTCCGGGGCTGGGAAGTCGGTCGAGAACTCCTCGGCGACCGCGGGGTCTACCGGCCGGAAACCGGCCTGCGCCCAGATCCTCTGGGCCTCTGGTGTGTAGAGGAAGTTCTTCAGCGCGTTGGCCTGTTCCTGATGTGGACTCGAGGTGACGACTGCGACCGGGTTCTCGATCTTGAACGTCTGCGGTGGATTGATGTGTTCGACCGGCTTGCCTTGGCGCTCGATGTGGATAGCCTCGTTCTCGTAGCTGAGCAGAACGTCACCTGTCCCCTGCAGGAAGAGGTCGGAGGCCTCGCGGCCGGACGACGGCCTGGTCCGGATGTGCTCGCTGACGAGTTTGTTGACGTATTCCAGACCGGCTTGCTGATTTTGACCGCCGTCGCTCTTGGCGGCGTACGGCGCCAGTAGATTCCACTTGGCAGACCCCGAACTCAGCGGACTCGGGCTGACGACCTCGAGCCCGGGCTGCAGCAGGTCGTCCCAATCCCTGATGTTCTTCGGGTTGCCCTCGCGGACGACAAGAGTGACCACGGAACCGAACGGGACCCCCTGGGTGGCGTCGGCGTTCCAGTCCTCGGCCACCTTCCCGGCCCTGACGAGGCGTTCGACATCGGGCTCGACCGAGAAATTCACCAGGTCCGCGGGCTTACCGTCGGCTACGGCGCGTGACTGGTCACCCGAGGCGCCGTAGGACACGGTCACCGCGGTGTCCGCACCCTCCTGGGTGGCCGCAAAAGCAGGAACGATTTTGCTCCAGCCCGGCTCTGGGACTGCGTAAGCGACCACAGTCAGCGTCGTCCCATCGCCGCCGGTCGCCTCTTCGCCTCCAGCCACGTCGCTGGCTCCTCCGCCGCATGCGCTGAGCACCATCGCGGTGGCTGCCAGCGCAGCGGCATTTCGACCGAACCTGCTCATGTTGGGCACGCGATCACCTTTCCTTAGGGACTGAGGGAATCCCGCCGCGACGGCAAAGCGATGAATCGGTACCTGGGCATAGGCCAGCCGCTACCGACACCAAACCACGGACGGGTGGGGAGTCAGCGACAACAACAGACATCGGCAACGGCGGTGAAACCCACGGCGATGAGGGCCAAGATGTGACCACTCTTATTGCCGGACGCCGTACGCATGGCGCGAGAATAACAGAATCCGTGCAGGCCCCTCAGCTCGGCCTTAGCCGACTTGGCGGGTGACCAGCCACATGACGACGACCAGCACCATGAGGATGACCAGCACCAACGTCACCCTCGACCTAGGCATGCCACCTCTCACAGGCTGCATCTCTTCCCGCAAGCGCTCATCGCTGCTCCACGTCCTCGTCGTCGTGCTTGACCCGGCGCAAGACCCGTATCCCGTTGCCCAGTGCTCCGTCGAGCACCACGGCGACCCCGTAGGCCAAGGCCAGAACGACCGGCATCACCACCGCGGTCTGGGCGACGAACGGCAGTCCGGAGAGCCACAGCTCCACACCGTCCCACCAACTGAGGAAGCCGCCCATGCAGCCAGACTATTCGATGCGAAAATGACGGCGTGTCGGGCGAGAAATCAGAAACCACATGCATCGTTGCCGGTGGCGGTCCCGCGGGCATGATGCTCGGACTCCTGCTCGCCCGTGCGGGCGTGAACGTCACGGTCATGGAGAAGCACGCCGATTTTCTGCGCGACTTCCGCGGCGACACCGTGCACGCCAGCACCCTGCGCCTACTGGACGAGCTAGGGCTGGCATCCGAGTTCGCGCAAGTTCCGCACCGTGAGATCGACACCCTGACCATGAGCGTCCAGGGCACCGAGGTGGGCATCGATCTGGGCCGAATTCCCGGTCCGCACAAGCACATTGCGCTCGTGCCGCAGTGGGATTTCCTCGAGTTGCTGGCCGCCGCCGCCGAGAAGGAGCCGACGTTCCGCCTGCTTCGCAGCACCGAGGTGCTCGGGCCGATTCTCAGCGACGAGAAGGTGGTCGGGGTGCGCTGCCGCGGCGCTGACGGCCAGACGCGCGAGATGCGTGCCGCTCTGACGGTGGCGTGCGACGGGCGTTCGTCGACGCTGCGCGCGGCGATGGGTCTGCGGCCCCGAAGCTTCGGGGCGCCGATGGATGTCTGGTGGTTCAGGCTCCCCCGTGCGGCCGGCGATCCGCCCGGTCTGGCCGGTGTCCTCGGCGCCGGGGCAGCTCAGATCGTGATCGATCGCGGCGACTACTACCAGTGCGCCTACGTGATCCCCAAGGGCCGCGATGCCGAACTTCGCGCGCAGGGCATCGAGGCACTACACCGCGGCGTGGTGGGCCTCGTCCCGTGGCTGGCCGACCACGTCGCCTCGTTGACCTCGTTCGACGACGTCAAGCTGCTCGACGTGCAGCTCAACCGGCTGCGGCGCTGGTATTGCGACGGCCTGTTGCTGATCGGCGACGCCGCGCACGCCATGTCCCCCGTCGGTGGGGTGGGGATCAACCTCGCGGTGGCAGATGCCGTCGCGGCGGCGGGGATTCTGGCGAGTCCGCTGCGGGAAGGCACCGTCTCCACCAGGACCTTGGCCCGTGTCCAGGCCCGGCGCTGGCTGCCGGCGGCGCTCATTCAGGCGGTGCAACGTGTTGTGCACAACCGCGTCATCGCGGTGGCTGTGACCTCGACCAGGCCGGCCAAACCGCCGCTGCTGGTCCGTATCGCGGCGCGGGTTCGCCCGCTGCGCACGGTGGCTGGGTATGGGATCGCCATCGGCCCCCTGCCCGAACACGTGCCGGAGTTTGCTCGTCGCTGAGCGCGCCTCCGCAGGACACGCAGGCGATAAGTGGACGCCAGGCAGGTCGGCAGTCGATGATGTCGGGATGGTTCTGCAAGACGCCGCCGCCTCCGGTGGGCCATCGAAGGACATCGATTACGACGCCCCGTTGTCGGTCACGGCCCCGGTGCCGTACACCGCCGGCGGGTCCTTGCGGAATCCGTTCCCGCCCATCGCCGACTACGCGTTCCTGTCGGACTGCGAAACCACCTGCCTGATCTCCTCGGCGGGGTCTGTCGAATGGTTGTGCGTCCCGCGGCCCGACTCCCCCAGCGTGTTCGGCGCGATCCTGGACCGTCGTGCCGGCCATTTCCGCCTCGCGCCGTACGGGGTGTCGGTGCCTGCCGCACGCCGCTACCTGCCCGGCAGCCTGATTTTGGAAACCACCTGGCAGACCCACACCGGCTGGGTGATCGTGCGCGACGCGCTCGTGATGGGTCCTTGGCACGACCTCGAGGCCCGGTCGCGGACGCACCGTCGCACCCCGATGGACTGGGACGCCGAGCACATTCTGCTGCGCACCGTGCGATGTGTGAGCGGCACCGTCGAGTTGGTGATGAACTGCGAGCCTGCGTTCGACTACCACCGGGTCGCCGCGACATGGGAGTACTCGGCTCAGGCATACGGCGAGGCGATAGCCCGCGCCAGCCGCGATCCCGACGCCCACCCGACGATGCGGCTGACGACCAACCTTCGGTTGGGACTGGAGGGTCACGAGGCGCGGGCGCGCACCCGGATGAAGGAGGGTGACAACGCCTATGTCGCGCTGAGTTGGTCCAAGCATCCGGCGCCGCAGACGTACGACGAAGCTGCCGACAAGATGTGGCAGACCAGCGAGTGCTGGCGGCAGTGGATCAATATCGGTGAATTCCCTGATCATCCGTGGCGCGCCTACCTGCAGCGCAGCGCCCTCACGCTCAAGGGCCTCACATATTCGCCGACCGGCGCCCTGCTCGCCGCACCTACCACGTCGCTGCCGGAAACGCCTCAGGGTGAACGTAACTGGGACTATCGCTACGCCTGGGTGCGTGACTCGACGTTCGCGCTGTGGGGTCTGTACACGTTGGGTCTGGACCGTGAGGCCGATGACTTCTTCGCATTCATCGCCGACGTATCCGGTGCCAACAACGGTGAGCGCCACCCACTTCAGGTGATGTACGCGGTCGGCGGTGAACGCAGCCTCGTCGAGGAGGAGCTTCACCACCTGACCGGCTACGACAACGCCCGCCCGGTGCGGATCGGCAACGGCGCCTACAACCAGATGCAGCACGACATCTGGGGCACGATGCTGGATTCGGTGTATCTGCATGCCAAGTCGCGTGAGCAGATCTCCGACACGCTGTGGCCGGTGCTCAAGCAACAGGTCGAGGAAGCGATCAAGCACTGGAAGGAACCGGACCGCGGAATCTGGGAGGTGCGCGGCGAGCCGCAGCACTTCACGTCCAGCAAGATCATGTGCTGGGTCGCACTGGACCGAGGCTCCAAACTCGCGGAGTTGCAGGGCGAGAAATCCTACGCGCAGCAATGGCGGGTGATCGCCGAGGAGATCAAGGCCGACATCCTCAAGAAGGGTGTGGACTCCCGCGGCGTGCTCACCCAGCGCTACGGCGACGATGCGCTGGATGCCTCACTGCTGCTGGCCGTGCTGACCCGGTTCCTGCCCGCCGACGACCCCCGCGTGCGTGCAACCGTTTTGGCGATCGCCGACGAATTGACCGAGGAAGGGTTGGTGCTGCGCTACCGCGTCGAGGAAACCGACGACGGATTGTCCGGTGAGGAAGGCACATTCACGATCTGCTCGTTCTGGCTGGTGTCCGCGCTCGTCGAGATCGGCGAGATCCATCGCGCCAAGCATCTGTGTGAACGGCTGCTGTCCTTCGCCAGCCCGCTGCACCTCTATGCCGAGGAGATCGAGCCTCGCACCGGCCGTCATCTCGGCAACTTCCCGCAGGCCTTCACCCACCTGGCGTTGATCAACGCTGTGGTGCACGTGATCCGCGCCGAGGAGGAAGCCGACAGCTCAGGCGTTTTCGTGCCTGCCAACGCGCCGTCCTAGACACCCCGTCACGCGCGACGAATACCGCCTCGAAACGCTCTGCCGGTTACTTCTTGGCGGCGTTGGCGACGATGTCGGTGACGATGGTCTCGGCCTCGTCCTCCGGTGAGTAGCTGCACGCCCACACCTCGACCGTGATGTTCGAGACCGGTGAAAGCGCATGCTGGCATGCCCATCCGGCGGCGTCCTGTTGCGTCGTCACCTGGGTGACCATGGCGTCTTCCGCATTGAAATTCTCGATATTCCAGTCGTACGCGTCGCCGCCATCGCCGACCGAAACGGTGGAGTCGTTGCAACTCTCCCACTGCGCCTTGGACTTCTCGAAGAAATCCTGCGCCTTGTCGGCTGACGGATAGAGCACGACCGTCTGCTCGACCCAATGCTCGTTGTCGTCGCCTTCTTCGCGCGAAATCTGGTCCAGTACCGCGGTCCAGCCGCTGCCGGCGTACACGGGCTCCTCGGCGCCGTAGATCGCGCCGAGGCATTCCGCGTCGGAGACCGCGTCGGAATGGTCGGTCATCTCGTCCAGCTCGCTGGTGACCTCCATGGCGGACGAGCCCATGATCGCGTTGATCTCCCCGATCGAGAGCACCAGGTCGTTGAGTTTCGACTCGTCCAGCGGTGGCACGTCGCTGGATCCTGCATTCGGTGGACGTATCGCGGTACCCGTCACGGTGCTCACGCAGCCGGTGAGCAGGACGGATGCTGCGATCACGGCCACGGCGGCGTGTCTCCGCTTGGCCGTACCGATGTAGGTCACCGCGTTATTGTGACCGACTGACGGCGAATGCGTGCACCACACCCGCGAATTCCGGCGTCTACGCGCTGCCGACCTTCTCCAGCATCAGGCGGGCCACCGTCGCGGCCGCCTGCGGGCCGCCCAGGGCGTTCATGTCGGAAACCTCCACGTCCACAACACAATCCGCCGCCACCCCGAGCGCGCGCTGCGACATCGAACCGGAGTCCTGCATCACCATCGCCGAGACCACCCGGCCGTCGACGGTCACGTCGGTGATCCTGCTCGTGCGTTGGGCACCGTGGTCGGGCTGGTTCAGTACCAGCGCCTGCCCGTTGCACCGGTGCCACTTCTCCGCCGCCTCGGCGAAGAACGCCTGCGCGTCGGCCTCCGAGGAGAACTGCACCACGCCGAAGAATCCCGACACGGGGGGTGCGTCAAACGATCCGCCTGTCCACGACTGGCTGGCGACCGATTGCACTGGAGCGGTTTCGTAGACCACCCGTTGCAGCCGGTACGTCGGGCTGACGCAGTCGGCGGGTGTGGCGTCAGCTTCGCCGATGCTGGCCAGGAGCATGTTCGGGCCGCCGTGGACGCGCTGGCCCATCATGCCGTTGGGTCCGAGGGCGGATAGCTCCTCCGACGTGGGAAGAATCCGGTCGAGCGCGCGGGCAGGAGAAGGCTGGACGGCTTCGGCGATGCGGACCGTCGGCCGGGCGTCCTGGACAGGGGCGCCACACGCGGCCAGCAGGACGCACGCGCTCAACGCGACCGCTGTGCAAGTCGTTGAGCGCATCATCTTCTGGTGGAACCTACTTCTTTGACTTGTCTGCCGGGGTATCGGTGGACAGCGCCGCGACGAATGCCTCCTGAGGCACCTCGACCCGACCTATGGTCTTCATTCGCTTCTTGCCCTCTTTTTGTTTCTCGAGCAGCTTGCGCTTACGTGTGATGTCACCGCCGTAGCACTTCGATAGCACGTCTTTGCGTATCGCGCGGATGTTTTCGCGAGCAATGATTTTCGAACCGATCGCCGCCTGCACCGGAACTTCGAACTGCTGACGCGGGATCAGCTCCCTGAGTTTGGTCGTCATCTTGTTGCCATATGCGAACGCCGAGTCCTTGTGCACGATCGCGCTGAACGCGTCGACGGCCTCGCCCTGCAACAGGATGTCGACCTTGACGAGATCCGCTTCCTGCTCGCCGGCCTCTTCGTAATCGAGGCTGGCGTAGCCGCGGGTGCGCGACTTCAGCATGTCGAAGAAGTCAAAGATGATCTCCCCCAACGGCATTGTGTAGCGCAGCTCGACCCGCTCCGGCGACAGGTAGTCCATGCCGCCGAGGTCGCCGCGCCGCGACTGGCACAGCTCCATGATCGTCCCGATGAATTCGCTTGGCGCGATGATCGTCGTCTTCACGACGGGTTCGTACACCGTGCGGACTTTGCCTTCAGGCCAGTCCGACGGGTTGGTGACGACGATTTCGCTGCCGTCCTCCTGCACAACGCGATACACGACGTTGGGTGAGGTCGATATCAAATCGAGATCAAACTCGCGCTCGAGGCGTTCCCGGGTGATCTCCATGTGCAACAGGCCGAGAAAGCCGCAGCGGAACCCGAATCCGAGGGCGACGGAGGTCTCCGGCTCCCACGACAGCGCGGCGTCGTTGAGTTGCAGCCGTTCCAGCGCATCGCGCAGATCCGGGTAGTCGGAACCGTCCACGGGATAGAGCCCGGAGTAGACCATCGGCCGCGGTTCGCGATACCCGGTCAGCGGATCTTTCGCGCCGTGCCGAGCGCTCGTCACGGTGTCGCCGACCTTGGACTGGCGCACGTCCTTCACGCCGGTGATCAGGTAACCGACCTCGCCCACACCTAGGCCGTCGGACGGCTTTGGTTCCGGTGAGACGATGCCCACCTCCAGCAGCTCATGGGTGGTGCCGGTGGACATCATCTTGATGCGTTCACGCGGGACGATCTTGCCGTCGACCACGCGGACGTAGGTGACGACGCCGCGGTAGGTGTCGTAGACCGAGTCGAAGATCATCGCGCGGGCCGGTGCGTCGGCGTCGCCCGTCGGCGGCGGCACCTCGCGCACGACGTGGTCGAGCAGGTCCGAGACGCCGTCGCCGGTCTTCCCCGACACCCGCAGCACGTCGGTGGGCGCACAACCGATGATGTGGGCGATCTCGGCGGCGTAGCGGTCCGGGTCGGCGGCGGGCAGGTCGATCTTGTTGAGCACCGGGATGATGTGCAGATCGCGGTCCAGCGCCAAATAGAGGTTCGCGAGCGTCTGGGCCTCGATGCCCTGAGCGGCGTCGACCAGCAGCACCGCGCCCTCGCACGCCTCCAGCGCCCGGGACACCTCGTAGGTGAAGTCGACGTGGCCCGGGGTGTCGATCAGGTGGAGAACATAGTCGCCGGCCCCGGCCCCTTCTTTCACAGTCCACGGCAGCCGGACATTCTGCGCCTTGATCGTGATGCCGCGCTCGCGCTCGATATCCATCCGGTCCAGGTACTGGGCCCGCATATCGCGATCGGCGACCACGCCGGTCAGCTGCAGCATCCGGTCCGCCAGCGTCGACTTGCCGTGGTCGATATGGGCGATGATGCAGAAGTTCCGAATCTGCGCCGGCGCGGTGAAGGTCTTGTCGGCGAAACTGCTGATGGGAATCTCCTGAGCCGGGTCGGATGGTGCGCTACCAGGGTATCTAGCGAGGCCCCCGGCGACACAATCGCGAGAACGGACCTTCCCTTAAGCTCGTCGATATGGCTCCGCCGTGGAAAACCTTCCAACGCTTTGCGGAGAACCTGGTGTTCAACGAGGCGCCGAAGTTCATCCGCCACCAGCTGCAACCCGAGACCGTCGCGCGCAGTCTTCAGTACGGCATCAAGCTCGGTTTCGACGCCATCGTCGGCGCGCCGGCCGAGGAGCCCCGTGCGATCACCGCGGGCCGACCGATAAGCCAGAACTTCGTCCCGACCGCCCACCGGGCCCGCAAGCTGTCCTACGCGCCCGACCTCGACGGCCAGGCCGATCCCGGCGAGATCGTGTGGACCTGGGTGGTCTACGAAGACGATTCGACGAGGGGTAAGGACCGGCCGGTACTGATTGTCGGGCGTGACCAGGCCGTCCTGCTCGGCCTGATGCTCTCCAGCCAGGACCATCACCGCGAAGACCCCAATTGGGTCGGCATCGGCACCGGCACCTGGGATTACGAGAGCAGGGCGAGCTGGGTGCGGCTGGACCGCGTGCTCGACGTGCCGGAAGAGGGCATACGCCGCGAGGGCGCGATCCTGGCGCGGGAGAAGTTCGAGGTCGTGGCCGCACGACTGCGCGCCGAGTATTCCTGGAGCTGAACTTTTCTCGGCGAGCGGCCGTGTTTGCACACGACACGCCGCCTAACGGTGGCATTTTGGGGTCCCTCGCGCAGGAAAGCCTATTGCGGCTCCCGCCACATGGGCCACATGGAGGGCCCGTCGTCCGGCAGCTTGATCTCGCCGATCACCTCGAAGCCGAACCGGAGGTAGTACGCCTCGTTCTTCGGGTTGCTGTTCTCCAGATACGCGGGCACACGCTCGGCGTCGCAGCGGTCGAGCCGCGACCGCATCAGCGCCTGGCCGAAGCCCGCCCCGCGCACAGCTGGGTCGCTGCCGATGAGCATCAGGTACCAGTGCGGTTCCTCCGGATGGTGTTTTTCCATGAGTTCCATCACCCGCATGGTCGCCGGTACCCGCGAGCGAAAAGCCCACAGCATCGTCGGCATCATCGCTAGCTCTTCGAACCTGCTGGCCTTGCGCTGACCCGGCGGATCCCACAGCGTGGCGGCGCCGATGATGCCGTCGCGCCGGGCGACCTCCGATCCTGCTCGCGGCAGAAAATGATGTCGTGCCAATCCAGTGAAGGCCCGGGTCAGTGCCTTGAGCCGGGTCCGGTCGTCCGGCAGCATCCATGAATTCACCGGGTCGTCGTAGAACGCGCGCGCGAGCACCGTGCCGATCTGTCGTGTGTCGCGCCGCTGCGCGGCCTCGACCTCGAGCTCAGCCACGTGTGATGTAAGCCTGCAGCTGCTCCTGCTGCGCTTCGAGCTCTTCCATCCGCGTCTTGACGACGTCACCGATACTGACGATCCCGGTGAGCCTGCCGTTCTCCATCACCGGGATGTGGCGGACCCGCTTTGTGGTCATCAGCGCGCTGAGACTGTCGACCGTGTCGGTCGGGGTGCAGGTGGCGACGAACGTCGTCATGATCTCCGATACCGGCATCCGCAGCAGGTCGGCGCCGCGCTGGTGCAAGGCGCGGACGACGTCGCGCTCGGAGACGATGCCGATCACGCCGTCCGGCGAGACCACCACCATCGCGCCGATGTTGTGCACGCAGAGTTCGGTGAGCAGCCCGGATACCGAGGTCTCCGGGGTGATGGTCGCCACCGACGCACCCTTGTTCCGCAATACGTCCGCGATCCGCATCGTTGCCTCCGCTCGTGACCTGGCTCACTTCAGGCTAGGTCCGACTCGCGCCGAGCGAAAGGTTTTGGCATAGCTGTCCCAAAGTGTCCTTCCGAGGAATAGAACCGTAGTAAGCGCCGCTGGAGTCCTTTGACTTTCGAAGTCGACGCGAAAGGAACGGACATGGCTCTCGGAGGTCACGGCCGACGAGCTGCGGGCCGCGGTGGCCGTGCACCCGATCGCGGCGGTACAGAGCGAATGGTCGATCTGGAGCCGCGACGTCGAAGCCAACGTCGTCCCGGCCGCCGCCGAACTCCGTGTCGGATTCGTCCCCTACTCGCCGCTCGGCCGCGGCTTCCTGACCGGCACGATCACGTCTAACGACGACCTGCCGTCCGGGGATTTCCGGCGCACCATGCCCCGTTTCGGCGAGGGTGCCCCGGATGCGAATCTCGCGGTTGTGGAACTCGTAAAAGGTGTCGCCGCTCAACAGGGCGCGACGCCCGCGCAGGTGGCGCTGGCGTGGCTGCGGTATCGCGCGCAGAAGCTCGGTGTTGCGGCGGTGCCGATCCCGGGCACCCGGCGGGCGGCTCAACCTCGGCTCGCTGTCGGTGACGCTCACGGCGCAACAGCTCGACGCACTGAATGCTGCGGCGGCTGCGGTCACGGGGCACCGCTTCGGAAACCTCGGCTGGGTGTCCGCGGGCCGCGAATAACGCCCATCGACCCGGCTCGGCGGGTATACCTAGCCCCATGATCGAGGTGACTCTGCTCGGCACCGGAAGCCCCATCCCCGACGCGAATCGCGCGGGCCCGTCGACGCTTGTCCGAGCGGGCGGCCAGACGTTCCTGATCGACTGCGGCCGCGGCGTTCAGCAGCGGCTCACCGGCGCGGGCACCGGAGCCAATGCGTTGACGGCGCTGCTGCTGACTCATTTGCACAGTGACCACATCGCCGATCTGGGCGACGTGATCATCACCCGCTGGGTGTCGACGTTCACCCCCGATCCGGCACCGCTGCCCATCATCGGTCCCCCCGGCACCGCCGAGGTGGTCGAGAACACGCTCAAGGCGTTCGGGTTCGACATCGGGTACCGCATCGCTCACCACGCGGACCTGAACTCGCCGCCGCCGGTAGAGGTCTTCGAGTACACCGACGGCCCGGTGTGGGATCGCGACGGTGTGCATATTCGCGTCGCACCGACCGACCACCGCCCGGTGGCGCCCACCATCGGCTTTCGTATCGAGCATGCCGGGGCCTCGGTCGTGCTGGCCGGCGATACCGTGCCGTGTGAGAGCCTCGACGCGCTGGCATCCGGTGCTGGCGCGTTGGTGCACACAGTGATTCGCAAGGACCTGATCGACGCCATGCCGATGCAGCGCATCAGGGATATCTGCGACTACCACTCCTCTGTCGAGCAGGCCGCGGAGACCGCAACGCGAGCCGGTGTGGGCATCCTCATCCTCACCCACTATGTGCCCGCGATCGCGCCCGGCACCGAAGACGAGTGGCGTGCGTTGGCGGCGACGGCGTTCGATCGCCAGATCGAGGTGGGTGACGACCTGCATCGCGTCGAGGTCCACCCCGGCGTCTGCGCCAAGCCCGCGGGTTCATGACCGAACAGTGACGATTCCGGTGCGACAACGCCGGCGTCCGTAACGTGGCGTTGTCGGCGAACGACGAATTGAATGGCGGCGCTGTTGGTCAGCGCCGACCTCTGCGGCAGGTGTGAAGCAGAAGCACCTGAACCGGCCACGTCGGGAGCGCCGGCCCGTAGCTCGGAAACCGAAGACCGCAAATACTGCGGCATTACCCGAAAGATGTGCGATACACATGACATCAGTGAGCAGAATGGCGCGCAGATTTTGTGCAGCCGCCCTGGCCGCCCTTGTCCTGCCAGGTTTGATCGCGGTCGCAGGCGGAACGGGATCGGCCGCCGCCTACTCCAGGCCCGGACTTCCCGTCGAGACGCTGATGGTGCCGTCCGCCGCGATGGGCCGCGACATTCCCGTGAGATTCCAAGGCGGCGGCACGCACGCGGTGTACCTTCTCGACGGTCTTCGCGCGCGCGATGACAACAACGGCTGGGACATCGAAACCGCCGCGTTCGAGAACTACTACCAATCCGGGTTGTCCGTCGTGATGCCCGTCGGCGGAATGTCGAGCTTTTACACCAACTGGCAGGGACCGGCGGTCGGCAACGGCACCACCTACAACTACCAGTGGGAGACGTTCCTGACCTCGGAGCTGCCCGCCTACCTGTCCGCCAACAAAGGCATCTCCCCCACCGGAAACGCCGTGGTGGGACTGTCCATGTCGGGTAGCTCAGCGTTGATCCTGGCCGCGTACCACCCCGGGCAGTTCGTCTACGCGGGGTCGCTGTCGGGGTTCCTGAATCCGTCCGAAGGCATCTGGCCGGCGCTGGTCGGCATCTCGATGCGCGACGCCGGCGGATTCGACGCGAACGCGATGTGGGGACCCGGCGGCGGACCGGCCTGGCAGCGCAACGACCCGACGGTCAACGTTCAGCGGCTGGTCAACAACGGCACCCGGATCTGGGTGTACTGCGGCAACGGCAGGCCCGGCGAATTGGGTGACACGGGTCTTCCCGGTCAGGTCCTCGAAAGCATCACCTTGGATAGCAACAAGAACTTCCAGCGGCTCTACGTGGCCGAGGGCGGTAACAACGGAACGTTCAACTTCCCGGCCAACGGTATCCACGACTGGGCCTACTGGGGTTCTCAGCTGAACGCGATGAAGGGCGACATCCAGGCCACACTGGGGGCGTAACCCTAAGCCAGCCGGGTGATCTCCACGACGACGTCGAGGTCGGTCGAGCCTTCGCCGGAGTAGATGCCCTTGAGCGGGCTGACATCCGAGTAGTCGCGGCCGACACCGACACTGATGTACTGCTCGTTGATCGCGGCGTCGTTCGTGGGGTCGTAGTTCCACCAACCACCGGTCCACGCCTGCACCCACGCGTGGCTCTGCCCGTCGATGGTGTCGTCGATTTTGGCCTTCTTGTTCGGATGCAGATACCCGGACACGTAGCGGGCGGGAATCCCCATGCTGCGCAGCAGGATCAGTGTCAGGTGGGCGAAGTCTTGGCAGACTCCCTTGCCTTCGCGGTGAGCGTCCAGCCCGGACGAATGCACGCCGGTGGTCCCCGGGACGTATTCGAGTTCACTGTGCACCCAGTTGGCGGCCGCGACAACGGCCTCACGCGGGTCGTGGTCCTTGATGATGCGCTGCCCCACCCGCGCAATTCGCTTGCTCTGCGGTGTGTAGTGCGTGGGGCCGAGCACTTCGTCGAACCGGTCGATCGCCCCCGCTGAACGCAGATCCTCCCAGCTGGCATCGTCTTTCGGCATGGCGCCGCGGTTGGTCTCCACCACCGACGACGAGGTCACCTCGAGCTCGGTGTGGGGCGCGTGCAGGTCGAACGCCGTTACCGCCGTGCCCCAATAGTCGACGTAGCGGTATGACCTTGTCGCGGGGACGGTTTCGACACGGTTCAGGATGACATTCTGCCGGGCGTCCGAGCGTGGAGTCAGCCTGGCCTCGTTGAACGACGCAGTCACCGGTGACTTGTAGGCGTAGCCGGTGGAATGGACCACTCTCAGCCGCCACATCAGAGTCTGCTCTTCGCGCAAGCGCTCATCGTTAGACTTCGCCTTCCTCGATGACCAGAGAGCCGTTATGGCCCGCGTCCGTCCACGCGACCCACGGCGCGGAGTGGAAGTACTCCAACGCCAACGCTTCTCCGACATCGGCGCAGACCTTCTGCAACCCGGCGAGGCGCTCCTCGAGTGAATCCAGCAGCACTCCGGGGCGCAGGAACTCCAACTCGCTGCGCGCGCGGCCCAGCAGCCGTTGGGTTTCCGCGGTGGCGCCGACCCGATTGAGGGCGCGGTGGTGCAGTTCGTCGAGGCTGTGTTCGGCCAGCCGCAGCGAATACATGACCGATCGCGGGAAAAGCCGGTCCAGCAGCATGAACTCGACGACACGGCCCGCATCCAGCACGCCACGATAGGTGCGTAGATATGTGTCGTGCGCGCCCGCAGAACGCAGCACCGTCACCCACGCCGGTGACGACGCACTGTCACCGACACGGGCCAGCAGCAGCCGGACGGTCATGTCGACCCGTTCGATCGCGCGGCCCAGCACCATGAAGCGGTAGCCGTCGTCGCGGCTCAACGTCGAATCCGCCAACCCCGCGAACATTGCCGCGCGGCCCTCGACAAATGACAGGAACTCATGTGGCCCAAGACGTTTCGCGGCGCGCTCACGTTCAGCGAGTGCGTTGTAGGTCGTGTTGAGGCATTCCCAGATCTCCGTTGAGGTGACCTCGCGAGCACCGCGGGCATTCTCGCGCGCGGCCGAGATGGCCTCGACGATCGAACACGCTCCGTGCGAGTCCCGGCCGAAGGCGACGATGTCGGTCAACGACCACACGTCCAGCGACTCCTCGGGCGGATCAATGCCGAGCACGCGCAGCAGGGTCCGTGACGCCTGATCAGGGTCGACGCTGGAATCCTCGAGCAACTGGTGGACCGTCACATCGAGGATTCGCGCCGTGTCGTCGGCACGCTCGACATAGCGTCCGATCCAATACAGCGATTCAGCGTTGCGGGCCAACATCATTGGCCCCCTTGTGCTTGCTGCTGTTGTTGCTGTTGCTGGTCCTGAGATCCGTTCGTGGCGCGCAACGGCTGCGACTGCTGCTGTTGCTGCTGTTGCGAACTCTCGGAACCGTTATCGCTTTTCGGCGCCTTCGGCGCCTTGGGCAGCGACCGCACCACTTCGGCCGCGGCGAGCTCACGGTCGGCGACCGACGTGCGCGACGCCAGCACCCAGGTGTCCTTGGATCCCCCTCCCTGGCTGGAGTTGACGACCAGCGACCCTTCGGGCAGGGCCACTCGAGTCAGGCCGCCGGGCAGCACCCAGACATCGTCACCGTCGTTGACGGCGAACGGACGCAGGTCGACGTGCCGGGGCGCCAGGCAGTCGCCGATCTGGGTCGGGACGGTGGACAGTTGAACTACCGGCTGCGCGATCCAGCCGCGCGGGTCGCTGCGAATTTTCTTGCTGATCGCAGCGATTTCCTTCTCCGACGCGTCGGGGCCGAACACGATGCCGTAGCCGCCCGAGCCTTCCACCGGTTTGATGACCAGTTCATCCACTCGATCGAGTACTTCCTCACGTTCCTCGTCTAGCCAGCACCGAAGGGTGTCGACGTTTGCCAGCAGCGGCTTTTCGCCCAGGTAGTACTCGATGATCGTTGGGACGTAGGTGTAGACCAGCTTGTCATCGCCGACGCCGTTGCCGACCGCGCTGGAGATGACGACGTTGCCCGCCCGCGCGGCATTGAGCAGACCGGCGACGCCGAGTACCGAGTTGGGGTTGAACTGCATCGGGTCGAGGAAGTCGTCGTCGATGCGCCGGTAGATGACGTCGACCTGGCGCTCACCCTCGGTGGTGCGCATGTAGACGGTGTTGTCGCGGCAGAACAGGTCGCGACCCTCGACGAGTTCGACGCCCATTTGACGGGCCAGCAGCGAATGTTCGAAGTACGCCGAGTTGTAGACGCCGGGCGTCAGCACCACGACGGTCGGATCGGCCTCGTTGGAGGCGGCCGCGTTGCGCAGTGCCCGCAACAGGTGCGACGAGTAGTCGCCGACGGCCCGCACCCGGTGAGTGGCGAACAGGTTGGGGAAGACCCGCGCCATCGTGCGCCGGTTCTCCATCACGTACGAGACGCCCGACGGTGAGCGCAGGTTGTCCTCCAGCACGCGGAAGGCGCCCTGTGCGTCACGAACGAGGTCGATGCCCGCGACGTGGATGCGGACGCCGTTGGGCGGGGATATGCCCACCGCCTCACGGTGGAAGTGCTCGCATGAGGTCACCAGCCGGCGCGGAATGACCCCGTCGCGCAGGATCTCCTGTTCGCCGTAGATGTCGTCGAGATAGGCCTCGAGCGCCTTGACCCGCTGGGTGATTCCCTTCTCGAGCCGCGTCCACTCCGCCGCCGAGATCACCCGTGGTACGAGATCCAGCGGAAACGGTCGCTCCTGACCGGACAGCGAGAATGTGATGCCCTGGTCGATGAAGGCACGCCCGAGGGCGTCGGCGCGGGCCGCCAGCTCGGAGGCGTCAGACGGCTCCAGCTCGGCGAAGATGCCCTTGTAGGGGCCACGAACGTTGCCCTGGGCGTCGAACATCTCGTCGAACGCCTTCGAATAGCTGCCCAGGCTGTTGTAGCCCTCGAAAACGCCGTCATGGCGTCGGGGCTTTGGCGAGCGAGTTCGCGACGATCGTGCGGTGTCGGCGGGAAGTGTTCGAAGACTCACCACTGACATGCTGCACCAAGTGCGGCGTTTCGGCAGGCCAGCGACGTCACTTTGGGCATTTACCCACTGCGCTGGTAATCTGAACCCTCGCTGCCCGCAGGTCGGGGGCCCATAACGTCGCTGCAATCAACCAACCTGGATTTACGAAGGAAAACACGCGTGGCCAACATCAAGTCGCAGGAAAAGCGCATCAAGACCAACGAGCGCCGCAGACTGCGCAACAAGTCGGTGAAGTCGTCTCTTCACACGGCTGTCCGCGGATTCCGGGAGGCCGTCGAGGCCGGGGACAAGGACAAGGCCAACGAATTGCTGCTGAAGACCAGCCGTCAGCTCGACAAGGCCGCCAGCAAAGGCGTGATCCACAAGAACCAGGCGGCCAACCGCAAGTCCGCGCTGTCGCGCGCCTTCAACAAGATCTGATTCCGCCCGACACCTTCAGTCTGATTTCGGACAACTAGTCCTGGACGAGCTCGGCGACCTTTCGCACCGCTGACTCCAACGCGTAGTCGGCGTCCGCTGCGGCTCCCTTCACGTCGGCGTTCAAAGCCGCGACGAGCCGCATCGCCTCCGCGACCGAGGCGCGCGACCACCGTCTCGCCTGCTTTTGCGCCTTCTGCACCCGCCACGGCGGCATGCCCAGTTCTGACGCCAGCCGGTAGGGATCGCCGGACAGCGGCGCCACCCGGGCGATCGTGTGGACGGCCTCGGCCAGTGCGTCGGCCAACACCACCTGGGGCTCGCCGGCCAGCATCGCCCAGCGCAGCGCCTCGGCGGCGCCCGCGACGTCGCCGACGACCGCCTTGTCCGCGATGTCGAAGCCCTTCACCTCGGCCTTTCCCGAGTGGTATCGACGTACGGCCACGGCGTCGACCTCGCCGTCGGTGTCGGCGACCAACTGCGAGCACACCGAGGCCAGGTCGCGAATGTCGGAGCCGACGGCGTCCAGCAGCGCTGTCACGGTGTCGTCGCTGACCTTGACCTTCAGTGAGCGAAACTCGCGCCGCACAAAATCGGCACGCTCGGCGAATTTCGTGATCCGCGCGCATGGATGGACCTGTGCGCCAAGGCCTTTGAGCTTGTCCGCCAGCGCCTTGGCGCGGCCACCACCCGAGTGCACCACGATCAACTCGGTTCCTGATGGCAGGTCGGCGGCGACATCGGAGATGAGCGCGACCGCGTCCTTGCCCGCCTCGGCTGCGGACTCCAGCACCACGACGCGCTCTTCGGCGAACAAAGACGGGCTCAGCAGCTCGGCGAGCTCGCTGGTGCTGACCTCTCCTGCGCGCAGCCGGTCCACGGGGACGTCCTCGGTGCCCGCCCGCTTGCGGGCACTCTTGAGCACGGCGGCTATCGCCCGTTCGACCAGCAGCTCTTCGTCTCCGAGCACCAGGTGCAAGCGTGCAGCATCGTCACTCACCCGACGATCGTGTCATGACCGCCTGACAGACCCGACACCGTCCACGCCAGCCCGACGACGATCGCCACACAGACGCCCATCCGGGTCCAGCGCCAGCGCCATAGCACCACCACCGCGACTCCCGACGCCGCGACGATGAGGACACCCAGCAGCCCTGACGGTACGGCCAGCGACGCGCCCGGAACATTCGCCGACCAGTGCGCAACGCACAGCAACCACCACAGTTCGGGTCCGGTGAACCTGATCAGCAGATCCGCTCCCGCCGGCCAGACCGGGCACACGGCCGCGGCGGCGGTGCCGACGACCGTGATCGGCGGAATGACCACGGCGACAGCTAAATTGGCGGCCACCGAGACGACGCTCAGGGTGCCCGAAATCCCCGCAATGAGCGGTGCGGTGACCAGTTGGGCGGCGACGGCGACGCACACCGCGTCGGAGAGCGGCTTAGGCCAGCCACGGCCGACCAGGCGCCGCGACCACGCAGGGGCGATGACCACCAACGCCGCCGTCGCCGACACCGACAACGCGAACCCCAGGTCGACAGCGAGTTCGGGCGAGGCGATCATCAGCACCAGAACCGTCGCCGACAGTGCCGGAATCGCTTGCCGACGGCGGTGCGACACCACCGCCAACAGGGTGACCGCGCCCATGAGCGCGGCGCGCAACACACTCGCCGAGGGCTGCACCACGACGACGAAACCGAGCAGCGCGAACGTGGCGAGCACGACCGCCACCCGCGGTCCCACGACACCGGCACTCAACAGCACCGCCCCGCACACGATGGTCACGTTGGCGCCGGACACCGCGGTCAGATGCGTCAGGCCCGATGCCCGGAACTCCTCTGTCGTGTGCGGCGACAGCGTTGATGTGTCGCCGAGGACCAGCGCAGGCAACATCGCCGCCTGATCCGCGGGCAGGGCACCGCGCGCCGCCTCGGCGAAGGCCGCGCGGATGTCATGTGCGGCCCGCAGCACCGTTGCCGCCTCACCCCACGTCGGCGTACCTGTCGCCGACAGCACGGCGACGGTCAAATCGTTACGCGTCGGCCGGCCGATCTGAGTGCGGAATGCGACAGGTCGGCCCGCAGTCAGCTCCGAAAAGGCAGCAGCCGAGGCGAATACGACCACCCTTCCGCTTACCTCGTGACCGTCGAGTTCCTGAAACGTCGCGCGGAACATCATCCGGTTGCCGCCCAGTTCGCGCGGGCTCTCCACCGGCGTGACGAGGACGGAGGCGACCGTGCCGTACCGCTGCGAGACCGGATGCTGCCCGAGCGCGTCGACGCGAAGTCCGATCGCGATCGCGAACGCTGCACCGACCACCGCGACGGCGAGGACCCCTGCACCAAAAGTGCGATCATCCTCGCCGCGTCCACGGCACCACCACCCCGCCGCTGCGGCCACCGCGACCGCAACCGTCAACATGGCGATCACACCTGTTGCAGGCCAAAGGATTCCGGCAGCTGTCACCGACCAGCCGGTCAGCGCCGCCGGTACCAGGCGAAGGTCGAGCCTCGTGACGCCCGGGTCCATCGCGGTCACACATGGACGCGATCGCGCAGCTTTTCCAGCCGCGCAGGCCCGATGCCGTCGACGTCGCCGAGTTGGTCGACGCTGCTGAAGCGTCCGTTGGCGTCACGCCACGCGACGATCGCTGCCGCGGTCACCGGGCCGATGCCCGGGAGGCTGTCGAGCTGCTCGACGGTTGCGCTGTTGAGGTCCACCAGACCGTCCGGCGCTGCGGGATCGCCGGGAATCGAAGGCGCCTCTGATGAGGCGGCCGGAGCCGCGCCCGGGCTGATGGAGCTGCCCATCGTCGCCGGCTCCCCCGGTACCGGTGCGATGCCGACGACGATCTGCTCCCCGTCGGCGACTCGTCGTGCCATGTTCAGTTCCAACAGGTCCGCGCCGTCGAGCGCCCCGCCCGCGGCAGCGAGCGCGTCGGCGATCCGAGCGCCCGGGTCCAGCGTGACCAGGCCCGGCTTACCGACAAGACCGACCACGCTTACCACGACGGGTGTATCGGGTGCGGGCGCACCAGGGGATGGGGTCGGACTCGCCGACGAAACCATTTGCACCGGCGGCAGTTTCGCCGAGGTCACCGGCGGCGTGTCGTCGCGCGCCAGCGTGAACAGTGTCACCAGAACCGCGATGACACCCACGACACCCAATGCGATGACCCCGGCCCTGCCCGGATCCGCTCGCACGGCCGCCAACCAACTCGGCGGTCCGGCTGCGTTGGAATCGGGCAACCACCGCGACAACAACGTGTCGGGCTGGGGCTCGCCGTCGGCACCGGTGTCGGGCTCACTCTCTGCGCCGAGACGGCGATGCAGACGTTCGGCGGGCAGTTCCGTTCGCATGAGCCGAAAGTAGGCCCGACGTCGGACCACCCCTGCCGCGAACAGGGACACGCGGCGCGCGCTGGGGATCAAATGCCGGTTGTGGATAGGTGCGTTGTCTAGGGTTGATGTCCGGTGTCCGCGTCTCTGAGTCTCACCGCGGCACAAGGGGGTGCAAGATGGATCGGCGAACCCCGATGACGGCCGGTATTGCGTTCGCGGTGCTGTACGCCGTTGCACTGGTGCTGAGTCCGAGATTTCCCGGCATCGACAAGCCGGGCTCGGCGATCGTCGCGCACGCCATTCGGCATTCGGCGCAAATGCGTGCGGAGGCATTGTTGCTGGCGTTCGGGTCGCTCGCGCTCGTGGCGCTACTCGGGTATGCGCGTGAGCGGTTGTCAGGTCCGGCCGGCTACGTTTTCACCGTCGGTGCCGCGGCGTTGCTGGCGCAGGTGTTCATCGCGACGTGGTTCACCGCGGGTTTGGCACTGCACCCCGAACAGCTCGGCTCGGCGACCGCACGGACGATCACCGACATCGTGGCCATGTCGGGTCCGATGCTGACGATCACGAATCTCATGATGGCTGTACCGATTCTGTTGGCCGCCAATGCCGGTCAATTCCCGCGCTGGCTCGGGATCGTCGCCGCGGTGTTCGCGGTGGAGCAGCTGATCGAGACGATCACGATCATCGGTCCGCCGGGAAGTTTCATCTCGCCCGGCGGACCCATGAACTCCTATCTCGGCGCACCGCTGTTCATCCTGTTCTTCCTGGCGCTCGGTGCCGCGTTGTCCTCGGAGCAGCAACGCGACAATCGAACTGAGATCGTGAGGGGACCAGACAAACGAGACACAGTGGATGAAACGGACGCCGTCGAGGATGCCATCAAGTGATCGGCCTCTATGAGGGAGGCCGTTTTCAACACCCGTGCGTATTGGTGACGCGAGCTGGCCGGTTCGATACGTGAACAAGGTCTGCTGCCGATTTGACCGCCGTAGGATCGTCGCTCGTGGATGGGATACATGACCTGGGCGGCATCGCCGGGTTCGGCGCCGTCGAGCACACCGCCGACGAGCCACCTTTCGCCGAAGACTGGGAGCGGCGGGTGTTCCGTCTCAAGATCGGCTCCGGTCCGCTGGCCACCAACTTGCCCGCCTTCCGTCATTCGATCGAGCGGATGGATCCAGCGCATTACCTCTCGTCGCCCTATTTCGAACACTGGCTGACCGGTGTCGCGACCATGGCGGTCGAGGCCGGTCTGACTACGCGCGAGGAGCTCGAGCAGCGGGCCGGTGGACGCTTCCCGCTATCACAGCCGGACCGCGGAATCCTCCCCGACGACCTCACCTCGCGCACTGAGCCCCGGTACGGAGTCGGTGACGAGGTGCGCGTACGCGAATGGCACCCGCCAGGGCACACTCGTGCGCCGCGGTATGTCCAGGGCAGGCTTGGAACCATCGCGCGGGTGCACGGCGTGGTCAACGTCGACGACATCGAGGCACACGACGGCGGACTTGTGACCGATCCCTTCTACGCGGTCCGTTTCGCATCCCACGAGCTCTGGGGCGGCGGCGGCGGTGACCGCGAGATCATTCACGTCGATCTGTTCGAGCGGTACCTGGAGGATCCCGATGGCCGCTGAACATCACCCCGCCGAAATGACGCCCGTCGAGGCCCGCGTCGCCGCGATCGAGGCGATCCTCGTCGAAAAGGGAGTCCTCGATATCGAGGCCATCGACACGATCGTGGCGTACTTCGAGGACAACCTCGGTCCGATGAACGGCGCGAAGGTCGTTGCGAGGGCGTGGACCGACCCGGTGTACAAGACACAGCTCCTCGACGACGCGACAACTGCGATCAACGCACTGGGATTCGGCGGGCCGCAGGGCGAGCACATGGTCGTCGTCGAGAACACGCCGTCGGTGCACAACCTCGTGGTGTGCACGTTGTGCTCGTGCTACCCGTGGCCGACGCTGGGGTTGCCACCGAAGTGGTACAAGGAACCGGCCTATCGCGCACGTGCCGTGCGTGAGCCACGCAAGCTGCTCGCCGAGATGGGCACCGTGGTGCCCGATGACGTCGAGATCCAGGTGTGGGACTCCAGTTCGGAGGCAAGGTATCTCGTGCTGCCGATGCGGCCCGTCGGCACCGACAAGATGTCGGAGGACGAGCTCGCCGGGGTGGTCACCCGCGACTCGATGATCGGTGTACAGCAATTGTGAACATCCCCGACGACGAAACCCTGCCCCGCGACAACGGAAACCTGGTCTTCGATGCGCCCTGGCAGGCGCGGGCGCTGGGCATCGCTGTCGCGGTCGTCGAAAAGCTCGACCTGCCGTGGGATGCGTTCCGGCAACGACTGATGGACGAGATCGCCGCCGATCCTCAGCGTCCGTATTACGACAGTTGGGGCAGGGCACTCGAGTCGATGGTGCTCGACCTCGACCTGGCGACGCCTGCCGCGCTCGACGCCGCGACGCCAACCATGCGTGCGCCGCTCTAACCTTCGTGGGCGGCGAGCATCGATATCCGTCGGTCGTCATCGCCCGTTCACCGGGACGGCGGCCTCGACGCCGTATGTCACGATGCCAGTCTGAGGTATGGCCCAATTGTCGGCGACGGGATCGGTGATGACAGCGGAATTGACCTATGACGGCACGCTTCGCGAGATGCCCACCGAGGCGGGCGTTCTTCGCTACCACGAAGCGGGTGATGGTCCTCCCCTGTTGCTCTTGCACGGGTCCGGTCCGGGGGTGACGGGCTGGCGCAATTTCCGCGGCATTCTGGGCACATTCGCCGAGCACTTCCGCTGCCTCGCGCTGGAGTTCCCCGGCTTCGGCGTGAGCGACGACTTCGGTGGCCACCCGATGATCACCGCATTCGGCGCCGTGGGCACGTTCGTCGACGCGCTGGGACTCGACTCCGTCGACATCATCGGCAATTCGATGGGTGGCGCCGTCGGCATCAATTACGCGACCCATCAGCCGACGAAGGTACGGAGACTCGTCACAATCGGCGGGATCGGCACGAACATCTTCTCGCCGGGCCCCAGCGAGGGCATCCGGCTCCTGCAGGAATTCACCGAGGACCCGACGCGGCAGCGGCTGGTCGACTGGTTGCACTCGATGGTGTACGACCCGGCACTGGTGACCGAGCAACTGATCGAGGAACGGTGGGCGCTGGCGACGGATCCACCGACGCTGGAAAGCGCCCGCCGCATGTACGGCAAGGCGGCGTTCACGCAGATGATGGCGGCGATGCGGGCATCCGATGGTCCACTGCCCTGGGCGACGATGCACAAGCTCGCGGCACCGACCCTGCTGACGTGGGGCCGCGATGACCGGGTGAGCCCGTTGGACATGGCCCTGATCCCGATGCGGACCATCCCCAATGCCGAATTGCACGTGTTCCCCAACTGCGGGCACTGGGCGATGATCGAGGCCAAGGACGCGTTCGTAAGCACGGTGCTGGCGTTCCTGACCCGCTGAATTCTCAGCGCTGAGTGCTGCCCGCGTCCACCGGCAGCGTGACGGCCGTGATGTAGCGGGCCTCCTCGGAGGCCAGGAACAGACATGCGTTGGCGACGTCGACGGGGTCGACCCACGGAATCGGCAACATGTTCATCGAGCACGCCGCCTCCGCGAACTCCTCACGGGAGACATGCTCGAGGTCCGGCCGGAACGCGGCGCGGACGTTGTCGTTTTGGATCATCGGCGTGTCGACATTGGTCGGATGCACCGAGTTGACCCGGATATTGTGCGGTGCAAGCTCATTGGCGAGGGTGCGCATGAGCCCGACCACGCCGTGTTTGGCCGAGGTGTAGTGCGCGACCCCGACCAAACCACGTAGGCCCGCGATCGAACTGATCAGAATCATCGACCCAGCTCCGCGTTCGATGAGATGCGGAGCGGTGGCACGACAGGTCCGCCAGACACCGGTCAGGTTGACGTCCAGCATTGTCTGCCAGGCGTTTTCGCTGATTTCGGTGGCCACTCCGCGTGACGTGATCCCCGCCGTTGCACAGACGATGTCCAGACCACCGAAGAACTCGACGCCGCGGTCCGTCGCGGCCTGCACAGCAGCGGTGTCACGGACGTCGACGACCTCGGTGACGACACGGCCGCCGGCTTCGGATACCAGCCGGGCCGTGTCGTCGAGATCGGCCGGTGTCGCCGGTGGTGTGACGACGGTTTCCACTGGGCCGCAGATGTCGAGGGCGATGACGTCGGCACCCTCCTGGGCGAACCGAACCGCCTGCGCGCGTCCGATACCGCGCGCCGCACCGGTGATCAGTGCGACCTTCCCCTGCAATCGACCCATCGTCATACCTTCTGCGTCAGACCGGCGTCGACCACGAGTTGGGTTCCGGTGATGTAACGGGCTTCGTCGGAGGCCAGGAACACCACGGCGTTGGCGATGTCGACCGGCTCGACCCATCCCACCGGCAGCAGGTTGCGGGCCTTGAGGACTTCGGCGGCGTCGACCGCCGTGGGATTGGGCACGTCGGGACAGAGCCGCCGGAATGTCGCGTCGTTGAGCACCATCGCGGTACCGACCGCGCCCGGATGAACGGTGTTGACCCGAATCCGCTGCGGCCCGAGCTCATTGGCCAGCGTGCGGGCAAGGCCGACCAGCGCATGCTTGCTGGCGGTGTAAGGCGCGCTGTTAGGGGTACCACGTAAGCCATTGGTGGAACTGATGATCACCACAGATCCCCCGCTCTCACCGATGTGTGGCACCGCCGACTTCACGGTGTGAAACACCCCGGTCAGATTGATGTCCAGCGTGTTCTGCCAGGTTTCGTCGCTGAGCTCCCACGTCGGTGCGCCTGCGGTGTGTACACCGGCATTGGCCACGACGACGTCGAGGCGACCCAATTCGCCGACCGCCGCGTCGATCGCGGTCGACATCGCGTCGGCATCGCGTACGTCGACCGTCGCGGCCACGCATCGCCGGCCTCGATCGCGCACCTGCTTTGCCGTGCCGTGCAATTCGTCGGCCAACTCGACGGTGTCGAGGGCGATCACATCCGCACCCTCATCGGCGAACCGTTGGCAGTGCACGCGGCCAGTACCCTTAGCGGCACCGGTGACAACGACCACCTTGTCGTCAAGACCGGACATCACGGCGCCTTCACCAGAGCTCGAAGCCCTTGTAGCCCGCGCTGACGACCTCATTGCAGATGTCGAGGTACGCGGCGAACCCGCCGATGAAGAGCATGAAACCCCGTGGCTTTCCAGGCACATTCGCCCCCATGTACCAGGAATTCGCCCGTATGAACAAGGACGCGTCCGCCCGACGGTTCAGTTCCGCGTTCCAGTCTTCGACGGCGTCCGCCGTGGCCTCGATGGCGGTGTGGCCGTGGTCATCGAGATAGGTGATGGCATCGGCGATCCAGTTCACGTGCGCTTCTGCATGCAGCACCATGTTGGCCAGCACCGCAGGGGCGCCCGGGCCGGACACCAGGAACAGATTCGGAAAATCGTCCACCGCCAAACCGAGATAGGTGCGTGGCCCGTGCGCCCAGTCGTCGCGAAGCGTGTGGCCGTTGCGCCCGACGATGTCGATCTTTGCCAAGGCGCCCGTCATCGCGTCGAACCCGGTGGCGAGCACAATCGCATCGACGTCGAAACGTGCGTCGGAGGTGGTGATGCCGGTGGCGTCGATGGACTCGATGGGCGTCTTGCGGACGCTGACGAGTTCGACGTGTGACCGGTTGAAGGTCTGAAAGTAATTGGTGTCGGTGCAGATCCGTTTGGTGCCGATCGGGTGGTCGTTCGGGATCAACAGGTCGGCGACTTCGGGATCGTCGATGACGGCGCGGACCTTTTCCTCGTAGAACTTTCGGGCTTCGTCGTTGGCTTCGATATCCGTTATCTGGTCGCTGAAGGTCTTGGAGAACAACACGCCGCCGAGTTCCCAACGCTTTTCGAATGCGGCCCTGCGCTCCTGCGCGGTGGCCTCCATCGTCAGCTTGGGATGCGCGATGTGCGGTGAGCCTCCGCCGCTGCGCCACGACAACCGCCGCCGCTCGTCGTAAGAAGCCTTGTAGTCGGCAACGTCCTTGGCCGTGAAGGTCCGATTACCAGCTGGGACACTGTAATTCGGGGTGCGTTGGAAGACCACAAGCTTCTCCGCCGCCTCGGCGATGATCGGTATCGACTGGATGCCGGATGATCCGGTGCCGATCACAGCGACGCGCTTGCCGGTGAAGTCGACGGTCTCCTTCGGCCAGTGCGCGGTGTGATAAACCTCGCCTTCGAACGTGGACAGGCCCGGAAAATCCGGCGTCAACGCGGCCGACAACGGTCCCGTCGCCATCACGCAGAATCGTGCGTTGACCGACTCCCCCGTGTCGGTGTTCACCGTCCAGCGCACAGCGGTGTCATCGAACACCGCCGATGTCACACGGGTGTTGAACGTGATGCCGTGACGCAGATCGAGTTCGTCGACGACCCAGTTCAGGTACCGCAGGATCTCGGCCTGAGTCGCATACTTCTCGCTCCACGACCATTGCTGTTGCAACTCGTCGGAGAACGAGTAGCAGTAATCGACACTCTCGACATCGCAGCGCGCACCGGGGTACCGGTTGAAATACCACGTGCCGCCGACCTCCGGCGCGGCCTCGAACACCCGCACCGTCAATCCCAGCGACCGGAATTTGTGCAGGGCGTAGATTCCGGCGAACCCTGCGCCCACTATGGCGACATCGATGACGACGTCTACGTCTGCCTCGTTGCTCACGATCACACGGTAGGTCGTAGCGGACGCCGAGCCGGGCGGTTTCCCGGTGACCGGACGCTCACGATTCCGGATCCCGAACACCGGGCGGTGGTTGTGCGACTCACCCGCCCAGGACCAACACTGTCCGCCATGGCCAGAGCCGACGTGGATCTCGACGGAAAACTGCATCGCATCGACTGGCCGCCGCAGTCCACACTCGGCCTGACCCTGGCCTGTCAGTCCAGGCCCGTCTCCGACACGGTGCACATCGAGTTCTGAAAACCGGCCGTTCCGCTGATCGGGATTGGCTGCGGCACGACGGCGATCTGCGGTACACCATGAATCAAGCCCTCACAGTAAGGACGAAAGCATGACCGAGCGGGTAATCGACCGAGTGATGGAGATGGCCGGCCAACTGCGTGAGCAGGGCGCCGAGGCCGAGAAGATCGGCCAACTCACCGACCAGACAGCCAAGGCGATGAAGGCAGCCGGCAATATCCGGCTGCTGCAGCCCGCCAAGTACAACGGCTTCGAGGTCCATCCCCGCGAGTTCGCCGAGACCGTGATGGCCACCGCGACGCTCGATCCCGCTGCGGGATGGATCAACGGCGTCGTCGGCGTGCACCCCTATCAGTTGGCCTACGCCGATCTCAAGGTGGCCGAGGAGATCTGGGGCGCCGACGTCGACACCTGGGTCGCGTCGCCCTACGCGCCGCAGGGTGTGGCCAAGCCGGTCGACGGGGGCTACATCTTCAACGGGCGCTGGCAGTTCAGCTCGGGCACCGACCAATGCGAGTGGATTATCCTCGGCGCGATGCGCGGTGACGCCGACGGCAAACCGCTCATGCCGCCGCAGATGCTGCACATGATCCTGCCGCGCAAGGACTACGAGATCGTCGAGGACTCCTGGAATGTCGTGGGTCTGCGCGGCACCGGATCCAAGGACGTCATCGTGCGCGACGCCTTCGTCCCCGACTACCGGACGATGGACGCCACCGAGGTGATGGACGGCACCGCCCAGCGCAAGGCCGGGATGTCGTCGACGCTTTACCTCATGCCGTGGTCGACCATGTTCCCGCTGGGCATCACGTCGGCGGTGGTCGGCATCGCCGAGGGAGCACTGGCCGCCCACCTCGATTACCAGCGTGACCGCGTCGGCGCCTACGGTGCGGTCAAGGACGACCCGTACGTCATGTACGCCATCGGCGAGGCCGCCGCGGACATCAACGCCGCCCGCCAGGAACTGCTGGCCAACGTCGACCGCATCTTCGACATCGTCGACACCGGCAAGGAGGTGTCCTTCGAAGACCGTGCCGCCGGACGACGGACGCAGGTGCGCGCGGCGTGGCGCGCGGTCGCCGCCGTCGACCAGATCTTCGCCCGATCGGGCGGTAACGCGTTGCGGATGGACAAACCGCTGCAACGGTACTGGCGCGACGCGCATGCCGGCCTGGCCCACGCGATCCACATTCCCGGCACGCCGTACCACGCGTCGGCGCTGAGCTCCTTCGGAGTCGACCCCGAGGGTCCGCTGCGGGCGCTGATCTGACCGATGAGCATTCTCAAGAGCCTCGGCTACATCACCGTTGCGGCCAGCGATATCGATCGGTGGCGTCAGTTCGCCTTCGGCGTGCTGGGATTCGCCGAGGGATCGGGTCCCGATCCCTCGGCCCTGTACCTGCGGATGGACGAGCGCGCAGCGCGCATCATCGTCGTACCCGGTGACGTCGACCGGGTTCTGACGGTCGGCTGGGAGGTGCGCGACCACGCCGCGCTCGAGGAAGTCAAAGCCACGTTGGACGCCGCGTCGATCGCGTTCAAGGACCTGTCCCCCGCCGAGGCCGACGAGCGGCGCGTGGAGGAAGTGATCACGTTCTCCGATCCAGCGGGTACGACGCTGGAGGTGTTCCACGGCGCGGTGCTCGACCACAGCCCGGTCATCACCCCGTTCGGGGCCCGGTTCGTCACCGGCGACCAGGGTCTCGGCCACGTGGTGGTTCCCGCGATGGATGCCAACGGCCTGTTCGACTTCTACACCGGCGTCTTGGGTTTCCGCTCGCGCGGAGCCTTCCGGGTCCCCGCCCCGCCGGAGTTCGGTCCGATACGGGTTCGCTTCCTGGGCATCAACGAGCGACACCACAGCCTGGCCATTTGCCCATCGATGAACCAGGACAAGCCCGGCCTGGTCCACGTCATGGTGGAGGTTGACAGCCTCGACGCCGTAGGGCAGGCGCTCGACCGCGTCAACGCGGAGGGTTTCCAGCTGTCCTCGACGCTGGGACGTCACACCAACGACAAGATGGTGTCCTTCTACGTCCGCGCACCCGGTGACTGGGACATCGAGTTCGGCACCGACGGCATGCGTGTGGACGAACGGTATTACACCGCAGAGGAAATCACCGCCGACAGCTACTGGGGTCACCAGTGGATGGGCGAACCGCCAGCCGCGATGCGGATGTAGCCGATGGATACCGACGTCTACCCCAAGTCTGCTGATCAGATCGAGAGTTGGGACTACGAAGCCGATGTCGTGATCGCGGGGTACGGCATCGCCGGTGCGGCCGCGGCGGTGGAAGCCGCCTCGGTCGGCGCCGACGTCCTCGTCCTCGAGCGCACCGGCGGTTGGGGCGGGGCCGCCGCGATGGCGGGCGGGTTCATCTACCTCGGCGGCGGCACCGATCTGCAAAAGGCCTGTGGCTTCGACGATTCCGTCGACAACATGGCCGCATTCCTCAACGTGGCGATGGGCCCGGGCGCCGACGCGAACCGCGTCGCCGACTATTGCGCCGGAAGCGTCGACCACTTCGACTGGCTGGTGCGCTGCGGCGTGCCGTTCAAGCCGGTGTTCTGGGGCGAGCCCGGCTGGGAGCCGCCCGGCGACGAAGGCCTCATGTTCACCGGCGGCGAGAACGCCTTCCCATTCAACACCATCGCGAAACCCGCTCCGCGGGGCCATATTCCGCAGATGTCGAACAAGAAGGCCGGCGAGGCCAGCGCCGGTTACATGCTGATGAAGCCACTCGTCGACACTGCGACATCGCTCGGCGTTCGTGCGGTGTACGACGTCCACGCGTCCTCGTTGGTCGTGCAGTCCGACGGCCGCGTCGTCGGGCTCATCGCCCGCCAGTACGGCAAACCGGTCGCGATCCGCGCGCGGCGCGGCGTCGTGCTCGCGGCCGGCAGCTTCGCCTACAACGACGCCATGCTGGCTCAGTACGCGCCGAAGCTCGTCGGGCGGCCCGCAGCATCGATCGAACAGCATGACGGCCAAGCGATTCGGATGGCGCAGGCTCTGGGCGCCGATCTCGCGCACATGGACGCCACCGAAGTGGCATTTCTCGTCGACCCGCAGCAGACGGTGCGCGGCATCCTCGTCAACGGGCGCGGGCAGCGCTATGTCCCCGAGGACATGTACTCCGGCCGCATCGGGCAGCTCACGCTGTATCACCAGGACGACATCGCGTACCTGATCATCGACGGTGACGCGCAGGAGGAGGCGATGGCCGCGACCTCCCCGACGCCGTTCCTCAAACGTCCGGCGACCTGGGTCTGCGACAGCGTCGCGGAACTCGAGGGCGAGATCGGCCTTCCGCCTGGCTCGTTGCAGGCCACGGTCAGCGCGTACAACGCGGCCGCAGCGCGCGGCGAGGATCCGCTGCTGCACAAGAAGCCCGAGTGGTGCAAGCCCATCGGCACGCCCGTCGGCGCGATCGATCTCAGGGCGAGTTGCGCCGGGTTCACACTGGGCGGGCTGCTGACCACGCTGGAATCTGAGGTGCTGCACGTCAGCGGCGAACCGATTCCCGGCCTGTATGCCGCGGGCCGCTGCACCGCAGGTGTGGCCGCGTGGGGTTACGCCAGCGGGATCTCGCTCGGTGACGGCAGCTTCTACGGCCGACGCGCGGGCCGCTCCGCCGCCAAGGGCTGACAGTCGCTTCTGCACGTTGACTCTGCGCCCTGGGCGCAAAAACGCGAGTGCCCCACGCCCTCACCGCAGAGTCAACGCATTTCGGCATGCCTACGTGACAGCCGCCACACTCGTATGCTACAAATAGGCATATTTCTATTAGTCATATGACCGCAAGGAGGCGTCATGACAACGATTTCCGGGACTGTCGAAACTCCGAGTGCTGTGATTGATCGGGTGTCGCTCGTGTTGGACGCCTTCGACGGACCCGGACGTCTCAACCTGGCCCAGATCGTTCGACGCACAGGCCTGCCCCGGTCATCGGCGCACCGGATGCTCGAACGATTGGTCGCGCTGCGCTGGCTGCGCCGCAACGGCCGTGACTACGAGCTGGGGATGCGGCTCGTGGAGCTCGGCTCGCTCGCCGTGCACCAGGACCGACTGCACCGGGCAGCGATCCCGTTGCTGCATGATCTGCATCGCGCGACGGGACTGGTCGTCCATCTCGCCGTGTTGGACGGCTCCGACGTGGTCTATCTGGAAAAGATCGGCGACCGGATGGTGGCAGCGATACCCACCCGCGTCGGCGGTCGTCAGCCCGCGCATTGTGCGGCGGTGGGCAAAGCGATGCTGGCTTATGACAGCGAGGCCGACGTCGTCGATCTCAGCACCCGCAAGACCAGGTACTCGATCAGCACGCCCGCGCAGCTACGCGCTGAACTGGCCAACGTTCGCGGCCGCGGCGTTGCGTTCGACCGCGAAGAGTCGGTGCCCGGATTCGGTTGTGTTGCAGCACCTATCGGCGCCCCGGGGGAAGCCGTCGCGGCGGTATCGGTGTGCGGCCCTGTCAGCCGAATGACGTTCGACCAGCGTCTTGCGGCGCCGGTGCGCATGACCGCGATGGGGATATGGCGCGACGTCGAAGATGGGCCGCGGCGAGTGGCACCAACCCTGCAACACGCGCGGCCGCTGCGCAGCGCCGCGCGCCCGGTTCCGGAGCTGCAGTACGCATGACGCTGGATCCGCAGATCGCCGAGATCATCGAAGCGCTCGACGCCGGATTCCCGCCTGTGCACACGATGACCGGTGCGACGGCGCGGGCGACGATTAGGTCCCGCTTCGTCGCGGCGGCGACACCCGAAGAGGTCGGCGAAGTTCGCGACGTGTCCGTTCACGGGCCCGCAGGCGACATCGCGGTGCGCATCTACCGCCCCGTTTCAGCGTCCGGGCCAGTGCCGACGGTGGTGTACGCGCACGGTGGCGGGTTTGTGTTCTGCGATCTCGACAGCCACGACGGACTGTGCCGCAGCTTGGCGAATCTGATTCCCGCCGTGGTGGTTTCCGTCGCATACCGGCTGGCGCCGGAAGCGCCGTGGCCGGCTGCCGCTGAAGACGTGTTCGCGGTGACGCACTGGGCCGCCCGTAACGCGGACGCCCTCGGCGGCTATCCGGGCCGAATAGTCGTGGGTGGCGACAGTGCGGGTGGCCACATCGCGGCGACGGTCGCGCTGATGGCACGCGATCGCGGAGCGCCTAGGCTCGCGGCGCAGTTGCTGCTGTACCCGATGATCTCTCCGCAGTGCGACACGGAGTCGTATCGCGTGTTCGGCGAAGGGTACTACAACCCCCGACTCGCATTGCAGTGGTATTGGGAACAGTACGTGCCCTCCCCCGTCGACCGCGAACATCCATACGCTGCACCGCTTTCCGCCGACTTGTCTGGCATGCCACCCGCCGTACTCGTGACGGCAGGTCACGATCCTCTGCGGGATGAAGGAATCGCATTCGGTGAGGCGCTCACCGGTGCCGGCGTTCGATTGACGCATCGGCACTACGAGGGCGCCGTTCACGGGTTCATGACCATGCCCGTGCTCGACCTTGCCCAAGAGGCACGAAGGCGAGCAGGCGAAGACCTGTCCGCGATCCTCGCCGGTGCACATGTCTGACGGTGCGGTCTACGTCGTCGACCATGTCGTGACGCAGCCGGGACGAGCCAAAGAATTCATCGACCGATACCTCGCTGAATACGCTCCCGGAGCCCGTGAACGCGGAATGACGTTGCACGACATCCTCGTCAGCCCGCCCATCTGGTTCACCGGTCAGTCCAACACGGTCACCGTCCGCTGGTCGCTGCCGAGTGCGCAGGCGTGGTGGGAGATGACGTGGAAGGGCAGGCCCGACTCCAGCGTCGGCCGATGGTGGACGACGATCGGCGAGCTGGTCTGTCAACGGTCACGCAGTGTGGCGGCCGCCGCCGACGATGTCGACGAACTCTGCGATGTTTAATCTCACCAGGCTGATTCACCTGGCACCGGGCGAGGAACCCCATGCACTGATACCCGCCCTCCGTGCCATCGCGGATGCATCGGTGGCGGCGCACGTCCTCATCGAACCGACGCTGCCCGGTGTCCGCAACGGCGGCGACATTCTGATGCACCTCCGCTTCTCCGATCTACAGGGGCGGACCGAGACTGCCGCCCAGCTCGACGAAGCGCTCGATTCCTCGGCGGTCGAGCACGTCGACGGGGCCGAATATCGTGGTGCGGCACACAAAACCGCCGGCGAGCAGCCCGCAACTGTCTATCGGACCCTGCTGCTGCGGGTGGCGCCCGACACCGATGAAACCCTCATCGAGCGGTTCGAGAGCGACCTCGCCCTGATGCCGCACTATGTGCGCACGATCACGGCATGGCAGTTGAGCCGGGTCGAGCGCGCCGTCGGTGCGTCGTCGTGGACCCACGTGTTCGAACAACATTTCACCGACGTCGACGGCCTGATGGGACCATACTTGATGCATCCGATCCACTGGGCCCATGTCGACCGATGGTTCGATCCCGAGTGTCCCGATGTGATCGTTTGGGACCGGGTGTGTCACAGCTTCTGCCGCAGCGACACCGCGGTTTTGGGCTAGATGCCGGCAGGCAGGATGTTCGGGTTCGCGGTGCTCGGTGGTTCCAACGACGGCAGCGCCGAGCTGCCGTCGAGGGTGTGTACCACGAGTTGCTGAGACCATGGATAGTGCAGGCTGAAAGCCACGAGCCCCGTGCGCTCGGCAGCGGGCCGGTGACACATCGCCAACACGGTCTCGGCGAGGTACTCGACCGGTTCCGTCGGGAACGTATCCGGGATCAGCGCTGAGGCACCGGGTGTGCGCACCGCAGTGGACGGACCAACACAGTTGACCGCGATGTTCGCGTCGAGCAGTTCGGCAGCGACGCCCTGCGTGAACCGATGCAAGGCCGCCTTGATCGACGCGTAGACGACGTCGCCCGAGGTCTTGTTGTACTCGCGGTACGGCCGGACCGGCGCGACTCCGGTCACCGATCCGATGTTGACGATCCAGCCGGCGCCTTGCGCGCGCATACCGGGCACCGCCGCCTTGGTCAACACGAACGGCGCGCGTAGATAATGCTCCACTGTGCGTTCGAAGGTATCCAGCGACATGTCCTCGACCATCGAATAGTCAGCGAAACCAGCGTTGTTGACCAGGATGTCGAGCCGGCCGGTGCTGTCGAGTACCCGCTGGACGAGGTGGTCGCGATCATCGGGGTTCTCCAGGTCCGCCGCCATCCCGATCGCGTGTCCGCCCGCCGCCTCGATGAGCTCGATGGTTTCGCCGATCGTGCCGGGAAGCGCCGCGGACGATCCCCAACGCAAGGACTGTGACGGCTCATTCGAACGCGCCGTCACCACGACCGTCGCGCCCTCGGCCGCCAAGCGCTGCGCGATCGCCCGGCCGATGCCCCGGCTGCTGCCCGTGACCAAAGCTGTTTTACCGCTGAGCAATCGAGTCATCGCAGGTCGTAATGCTCTTCGATGGGTGCACGGTGCTGATGCCACAGATCGACCAGTCGGTACGGAGTGGCCACCACGACACGGCCCGAACCGGACCGGTAATACGTGTGCGCGTTCGGCGTGTGGCACCACACTGTGCCCGCCATCGCCTCGTCGATCGCGGCGACGTAGTCGTCGTGCGCTTGCTGCGTCACCTCGATCGCCGTCGCCCCGCGCAGTGCCATCAGTTGCAGGCATTCGATGATGTAGTGCGCCATCACTTCCATCGAGAAGTTCGCGCCCGCACCGTGGCCCGGACTGTAATTCGGTGCCGAGTTGATGAACAGGTTGGGGAAGCCGGGTACCGTGCCACCGCGATAGGCGCGGGGACTGTCGCCCCATTCGCCGGCGAGAGTGCGACCACCGCGGCCGCGAATGTCGATGGTCGACAGGAAGTCCAGGTGATAGCCGGTGGCGTAGATGATGACGTCGAGATCGATTTGGCGACCGTCGGCCGTGACGATCCCCCGCTCGTTGACTTCGGCGGGCTCACTGGCCTCGACGTCGACGTGACTGCGGGTCAGTGCCGCGTAGTAGCCACCCGGATCCCGGATGATGCGCTTACCGTACGGTGCGAAATCAGGTGTCACCTTCCTCGCCAATTCGCTGTCCGCCCCGAAGGTTCGGTCGATGTACTCCAGGCACATCTGCAGCAGCACGTCGTTGGCCGGTGAGATCGACAGGTGCTCACTTGCCCAATCCGGATCTTGCAGTATCACCGGATAGTTGTTGTCGGACGTGGCCCAGTACGACTTGAGCCGGTGCCAGTTCGCGTAGTACGGCACGTGGCGCCCCAGGTAGCGCCGAAACTCGGGCACGTCGTCGGTCGGCCGCTTACGCGGAGCGACCCAGTGCGGCTGGCGTTGGAAAACCGTCAGGTGCTCGACCTCATCGACGCAGGCGTCGACAATCTGCACGGCCGTACAGCCGGCGCCGATGACCGCGACCCGCTTACCGGTGAGATCCAGCGACGAGTCCCACTGTGCCGAATGAATACTCGTGCCCGCGAAAGTGTCCCGGCCACCGACGTCGGGCCAGCGTGGACGGTTGAGGTATCCGGCGGCGGTGATCACCACGCGGTGATGGCTGATCCGACGATGGCCGTCACGATCCACCGTCTCGATGCGCCACTGACGTCGGTCTTCCTCCCATGTCAGCGCCTCGACCTCGGTGCCGAACCGGATGTGGTCGCGCAGTCTGTACTTGTCGGCCAGCGACACCAGGTAGGCCTGATACTCCGCGCCCTGCGGGTAGTAGCTCGTCCAGTCGGGATTGACCTCACGCGACAGCGAGTAATACGCCGACGGCGTATCCACACCGATCCCCGGGTAGGTCGTCGTCAGCCAGGTCCCACCGACTTCGTCGTTGCGGTCGAAGATCTCGTACGCGACACCGGCGTCCGCAACAGCGAACGCGGCGATCATCCCCGCCAGACCCGCGCCGATGATCGCCACACTCGTCGTCGCCGGGATCGGCACAGTGCGGGGCAATGTCGGCTGCGACAGCTGAAAGCCGCCCTGTTCGAGCAACAGCGGAACGAACTCGTCGTCGACCTCAGAGCCGAGCGCGAGCGGCAGCAACCGGGTGAACAGTTCCGGGTCGGCAACACGATGAGCTGACGGGCTGTCGAGCGCGTCGAGGACTGCCGATGCCAATATTTCAGCGGTCTTGGGGTCGGTGACCCCCGCCCGCTCGGGCGGGTCGGGCACGTGTGTAATCGCCGGCCCGAACCTGTCGATCACCGACGCGTCGCCGGTGAGCTGAGCCAGCACCGCGACTAGCACACCCGGGTCGGCCTGTCGCAGGTTCGCGCGGAGCTCGACAGGATCGAACCCGGAACGGGTGGTCGCCCGAACGGTTTCGGCATCAGTGGTCACGACAACGGAGTATCGACGCCGCGTCGATGGCTGCGGGGGGTCATGTCTACTGAGCGGGACACTCATCGTCCTCGCAGTGCACGCGGGCCTACTCTGCGGCAATGGATCGCGTGCATTACGAACCCGACCACCGCGCATTCGGAAAACTGGCCGGCGATTTTGCACGCAAGGAGGTCGCACCGTTCATTGCCGCCTGGGAGGACGCCGGGATCATTCCCCGTCAGGTGTTCGCCGAAGCTGGAGCCGTCGGGCTGCTGGGCTTTGCGGCCGGCGAACAATTCGGTGGCGTCGAAGCGCGTGATTTCCGCTACAACCAGATCCTGATCGAATCGTTCATGGATGCAGACTGCGGTGCTGTCGGTTTGAGTTTCGCGGTTCACAACGACATCTGCCTGCCCTATCTTGCCGACCTGTCCACCGCCGAACAACGCGCTCGGTGGCTGCCGGGCTTCGTTTCCGGAGACCTCATCGCAGCCATC
Source organism: Mycobacteriaceae bacterium (assembly GCA_019749805.1). GTDB lineage: Bacteria > Actinomycetota > Actinomycetes > Mycobacteriales > Mycobacteriaceae > Mycobacterium. The sequence continues at coordinate 48,696 of JAIEPH010000021.1, forward strand.
GGGATGACCGAGCCCGGCGCGGGCTCTGATGTGGCCGGAATCCGCACCGCGGCCGTCGACGCCGGCGATCACTTCTGCGTCAACGGCGCGAAGACGTTCATCACCAACGGACAGAACGCCGATCTGGTGATCACCTGCGTGCGCACCTCAGCCGACAGGCACCGCGGCTTGACGCTGCTCGTGCTCGAGCGGGGTATGCCCGGCTTCGAGCGCGGCCGCAACCTGGACAAGCTCGGACTGCACTGCCAGGACACGTCGGAGCTGATCCTCACCGACGTGATGGTGCCGAAAGACAACGTATTGGGCGAGGTGGGGCGGGGATTCGAATATCTGATGCGGAATCTGCCGCAGGAACGGATGCAGATCGCGGTCGGCAGCCTCGGCCGCGCCCGCGCGGCGCTGCGCTGGACGATCGACTACGTGCGCGACCGCACCGCATTCGGTAAACCCATCGGCGCGCTGCAGAACACCCGCTTCGTCCTCGCCGACGTCGCCACCGAGGTATCGGTGGCCGAAGCGTTCGTCGACCGCTGCGTCGTCGAACTCAATGCCGGGCGGCTGTCACCCGCTGACGCCGCGAAAGCCAAGTTGTGGGCCACGGAGATGGAGTTCCGGTGTCTTGATTCCTGCCAGCAGCTGTTCGGCGGCTACGGGTACATGCGCGAATACCCCATCGCCCGCTCCGCGATCGACGCCAGGGTCACGCGCGTCTATGGCGGCACTTCGGAGATCATGCGCGAAATCATCGGCCGTGAACTGAACCTCGCGCAGTGAAGGACGAACGTATGCAGGTGCGCAGCCACACCCTCGGTGACATTCCACGCCGGACCGCCCGCAGACATCCGAACAAAGTCGCCCTCATCGATGGCGACGTCACGCTGACCTTTGCCGAATTCGACGAGCTGGTCGACCGTGCGGCGGCCGCTCTGCGGGACAACGGGTTCGGGTCCGGTGACCGCGTGGCGTTGTTGGCGCACAACTGCTGGCAGTATGCGGTTCTGGCGTTCGCCACCGCCCGGGCGGGCGTCGTGCTCGTGCCGATCAACTTCATGCTCACCGCCGACGAGATCGCCTACATTCTGGGCCACAGCGGGGTCCGGGGATTCATCGTCGAACACGACCTGATCCCGACCGCGGACGCGGCGATGGCCCGCGCGGGGTCGGTGATCACCAAGGTCACCTTGAATGCCGATGGGCAGCGCGCACCGTACGGCTGGCATGACTTCGCGCATTGGCTGACCACCACCACTTCGCCGCCGGACGTCGAGATCGCCGATGATCAGTTGCTGCGCCTGATGTACACCAGTGGCACCGAATCGCGTCCCAAGGGGGTCATGCACTCCAGCCGCAGCCTGATGTCCAATTACGTCAGCACCATCGTGGCCGGGTCGATGTCGGAGGACGATATCGAGATTCACTCGATGCCGCTCTACCACTGCGCCCAGCTCGACAATTTCCTGGCGACCGACATCTACCTGGGCGCTACGAGCATCATCCTTCCGCGTCCTGATCCTGAGGTGATCTTGCGCAGCATCGGGGAACACGGAGCGACCAATTTCTTTGCCCCGCCGACCATCTGGATCAGCCTGCTGCGCTCGCCCATCATCGACAAGGTCGACCTGAGCAGCCTGCGCAAGGGCTACTACGGCGCATCGGCGATGCCCACCGAGATCCTGCTCGAGCTCCGCGAGCGCCTGCCCGACCTGCAGTTGTGGAACTTCTACGGTCAGACCGAGATGGGCCCCCTGGCAAGCGCATTGGGGCCCACCGATCAGGCGGACCACGGCGGTGCGGCGGGCCGGCCCGCGATCAACGTCGAGACCACCATCCTCGACGACACAGATACCCCCGTTTCGGCGGGAACGGTCGGAGAGATCGCGCACCGCGGGCCGCATCTCATGCTGGGTTACCTCGACGACCCGATGCACACCGCGGAAGCGTTCCGCGGCGGATGGTTTCATTCCGGAGACCTCGGCTACTACGACGAGTTCGGGCTCCTGCACGTCGTCGACCGTAAGAAGGACATGATCAAGACGGGTGGCGAGAACGTCGCGAGCCGTGAGGTGGAGGAGGTGCTCTACCGGCATCCAGGCGTGGAAGAAGTCGCCGTGTTCGGTGTTCCGCATCCGGTCTGGGTGGAGGCTGTCGTCGCGGCAGTCGTCACGCGCGACGGCGTGAGCCCGACCGAGGCTGAACTGCTCACCCACTGCCGCGACCACCTCGCCGGGTACAAGACGCCGAAGCAGGTCCACTTCGTCGAAGTGTTACCGAAGAACCCGAGCGGCAAGCTGCTCAAGCGTGATCTGCGCACCCGATTCGGCGAGCAGAACGTGTTCCACTGACCGGGCACAGCCATTCCCCGGGAGAGCTTTTGGGAGTTCACTCACTCGCATGAGTGACGACATCACGCTGTCTGAGATCCAGGAATTCATCGCCGGGTTCTGGTACCACTACGACCAGGGCCACTTCGACGAGCTGGCCACCCGAATCGGTGACGAGATGGAGTACCTGAGCCGGTCCGATTCCGGCCACTGCCCGTTCGAGGATCTGTTGGCGGCCGAACTGCACGGTGGCGCCGAGACGCTGGCGTGGCTCACGCAGCACCGGAACGAGAACCCCTACCCGCTGCGCCATCACGCGACCAACATCTTCCGTACCGGTAGCGATGGTGCCGTGACCGATGCGCGCTTTTATCTGTACGTCAATCAGATCACCAATAATGTCCCGTTCGACGTCTCCAGCGGCGTCGTCGATGTCGGGATACGGCGGGCCGGTGATGGCCTGGTGTTCACGTCGATGAGGGTGGTGCTCGACGCCGAGGATTCGATTCCCTTTGCCGAACACAGCGCGAAGAGTGCGGCCACGGCAGGCACATGAGCGCACCCTTCGGCGGCGGAGTCGCCGTGATCACGGGCGCCGGTGCGGGCATTGGCGCCGGTTTGGCCCGCCATGCGGCCGAGCTCGGCATGACGGTGGTGCTGGCCGACATCGACGCCGACGCGGTTGCGGCGCTTCGAGACGAGCTCACCAGGGCGGGCATAGTCGCCATTGACGCAGTCTGCGATGTCCGCGATCCGGGGGCCGTATCGGCGCTCGCCGAGAGGGTGTACCGCGACGTCGGTCCGGTGCGGCTGCTTATCAACAACGCAGGCATCGAGCAGTTCGGATATCTCTGGGATACGCCCGTCGAGAACTGGAATCGACTGGTCGATATCAACATCAGCGGAGTCTTCCACGGTGTGCGAGCCTTCCTTCCGCTGATGATCGAGGCTGGGGAGCCTGCTTGGGTGTGGAACCTGTCGTCCATCGGTGGAGTCGCCGTCGTCCCGCTGCAGGCGCCCTACATCATGAGCAAGCACGCGGTGTTGGCGCTCACCGAGTGCCTACGGCTGGAGGTAGAACTGGCCGGCCACGAGCACATTCACGTCCAGGCGGTGCTGCCGGGGGCCGTCGTGTCGAACATCTTCGAGTCAGCGGGTGGGGTGACCGACGGCGACGTGGTAGCAGCCGAATCCCAGCGTGCGGCCATGCTCGACATCAAGGCCGATGCGATGGATCCGCGCGCCGCCGCCGAGGCGGTGTTCGAACAGGCCGCCGAAGGGCGGTTCTATCTTCTGACGCAGCCGGACTATGTCGGCTCGGCGATGGCTGAACGTGCCAATGTGCTTGCCTCTCAACAACCCCCGAAGTTGCGCACGCAACGCCGATTCGATCCCGCGTGACCGCTCCGCAGCTCGATCCCGATGCAGCCGAGCGCGTCGCCTCGTTCGGTGAAATGCCGCCCATGCGTGAACGAGGTCTCGACGCGATCCGGGAGGCCATCGAAACCGCTCCGCTGCCCGAGACGATGCCTGAAATGGCGGCGGTCGACGATTGCGCCGCACCGGCCCCCGCCGGGCCGGTGCCGCTGCGGATCTACCGACCCACCGCCGACGCCAATGCGCCGGTGTTGGTGTACTTCCACGGCGGCGGCATGGTGATGGGCTCCAATCACTCGTTCGAGCCGCTGGCGCGAACGCTTGCCGCCCAATCCAACGCCACCGTGGTGTCGGTGGACTACCGGCTCGCTCCAGAGTTCCCCGCACCTGCTCAGTTCGACGATGCATTCAGGGCCACCGAATGGGTTGCGGAACACGCGCAGCAGATCGGTGCCGACGTCACACGACTGGCGGTCGTCGGCGACAGCGCGGGTGGCTCGCTGGCCGCGGCGGTGGCGCTCGCGTCCCGCGACCGCGGTGGTCCCGCCATCTGCTGTCAAGTGCTGCTCTACCCGGGCCTCGACCGCGATATGGCCGTGGCGTCGATCGCCGCACTTGCAGATGCCCCGATGCTCAGCCGCGACGACATCGTCTACATGCACGAGCTCGCCGACGCCGGCGGCGCACCGCACGACCAATTCCGGGTGCCGGCCTCTGCGACCGATTTGAGTGGCCTTCCGCCCGCCATCGTCGTCACCGCCGAATGCGACCCGATCCGCGACTGGGGTGAGCGCTACGCATTACGCCTGCGGGATGCGGGGGTTCAAACCACCCTCACGCGCTATCCGGGCGCCTACCACGGTTTCCTCATGCGATCGGATGCCACCGCCCGCGGAAGGCTGGCGATCGCGGAAGTCGGCGGACTTTTGCGCGCGAAATTCGCTCATCCGCTGCTTTTCTGAGCACTCGGAACGGGTCTCCCGATCACCGGACATCCGGCAGTTCGACAACCGGATCAAGCCACAGAATCAGATCAACCGAGAAAACAGGAGACGAGATGCTCACCGATCAGCGACGTTTGGAGCTGTCCGACGTTCTGCGCCCTGCCGCGAAGCCGATTGAGATCGACGGCGTCTACACCGACGATCAACGCGACCGACTGCTCGACGTCGTCCGCACCCAGGGACCGTGGAAGTTGATCATCGCTCAGCATTTCGCGTCGGCCGATGAGCTGATGGCGACGATGAGCGGCGCATTCCCCGAGGGCTTCACCCCCTCGCTGGATCTCTTCCTGACGCCCACCTTCCGTGGCTATCTCGCAAACTATGGAGCGGTGCTTCACCCCGAACTGCACGACTGCTTCTACAACGAGAAGTTTCTCCAGATGGCGAAGCGCTACTGGGACGCCGAATACGCGAAGCCTGAATTGATGTTGTTCAACATCAACGGGCCCTGCGCCAACCGCGACCCGGGTCATCTGGATTCTCCGAGCTTCCGCGGCATCCGCCACGAGAATGCACCAACCTGGCTGTGCAGCGTGATGGGAAAGTCAGGTCTGTTCACCGACTATCTGATCAAGATGGCCCAGGTGATCACGTGGTTCTCGCTCGATGAGGGCAGCGGATTCACGTACTGGCCAGACGGTCCCCTCAAGGCGCCGCAGCGCCTGTTGCCCCCCGTTTACAACCGCGGCGTGGTGGTGCAGAACGAGATGATGGTCCACCGCGGGGAAGCCAACGGCCCACTCGACCAGCAGACTCCCGCGGACCTGACTTTCGACACGGTGTTCACCGGTGATCCCGCGGACCGCGACCTGTGGCTGCTCAAGAACGGCGACGACGTGATCGCCCGCCACCACACCGATGAACTGCGCTTCCTGGTGCACTGGTCGGCCGAAGTGTTCTCCGACTACGACGAACTCAAGAAGAACATGGACGGTTCGGACGATCTGACCGCCGACAAGGCCATCGACATGATGGTCGACGACTTGAGCCGCAAGGGTGTCAAGCTCGACATTCCCAGCGAGCCGATGCACGATCCGGGCTTCATCGGCGCGCTCAACGCGGCCTACGACCTGGGCGGACCGGCGGCATATCCAGAGGAGGCGCCGATCAGCGCCTTCCAACTGACCTGATAGCCGCGACCTATGGAATGCGAGTGCGTCGAGCGTCAACAGATCATCGATGTTCTCAATAGGTACGCGACGTGTCTCGACACACGAGACTGGTTGGGCCTGAATGACGTATTTCATCCGCGGGCCGTGGGCATCTACGCTGTCACGCGCAACGGGCGCGCGGAGATTGTGGATTCCATCCGCAGTTTCCTCGGCGGTTGCGGGCCATCGCAACACCTCCTCGGCAACTACCAGATCGCGATCGACGGCGACGAAGCGCAATCCTCGACCAAGGCTCGGGTGCTGCACGTCGGGGCCGGAGATCGCGCACACCTGACCCCGTACGAGGCGATCGGCGTCTACCGCGATCGTCATCTGCGTACAACCGACGGATGGCGAATCATTCACCGTCACTTCGACGTCCATATCACGATCGGTGACATCAACGTCCTCCGCCCGGGCTGAAGGGAACGAATTCATGCAGAGGTTCGACGACCGAAGGATCATCGTCACCGGAGCCGGCTCAGGAATCGGACAGGCGACCGTCACCCGTCTGCTCGACGAGGGCGGCACCGTCGTGGCCTTCGACGTGTCCATCGAAGGTCTTGCGGCGACCGCGGCTGCTGCAGAAGAGGCCGGCACGGGTAAGCGGCTGACGACCGCCGTGCTGGACATCTCGGACGAGGTTGCGGTGGGTACCGAGGTGGCAACGGCGATCAACACGCTCAACGGGCTGGATGTGCTCGTCAACGCCGCGGCCATTCAGCTCTGTGCAAACACCCACGAACACACCCTTCACGATTGGAACACCACGCTGGCGATCAACCTGACGGGCACGTTCTTGATGACGCGGGCTTCGCTGCCCGCGCTCATCGACTCGGGCCGCGGAGTGGTGATCAACTTCACCTCCACCGCAGCGACTTTCGCGCATCCGTACATGGCCGCGTACGCCGCGAGCAAGGGCGGCGTCCTGGCGCTCACGCACTCCTTGGCGCTGGAGTACTCAAAACAGGGGCTTCGGGCGGTCAACATCCAGCCAGGTGGGGTGTCGACGGCGTTGGCCAACAGCACCCTCGACAAGATGCCCGAAGGATATGACCTCGGTCTGTGGGCAAAACAGACTCCGCTGCTGCACGGTGAGGAAAGCGAAATCCTCGGCGACCCCAGTGCCGTCGCGGCCGTGATTGCCATGGTGGCGTCCGACGATGGCCGGTTCATCACCGGCACCGAAATCCGAGTCGACGGCGGTGCGCACGCCTGAGGCTCAGCGCACCACCACTGAACTGGGCTCGCGCGGCGCACCCATCATGTCGCGGTGCGACGGCGGCTGCCTGCCGTCCTCGTCGGTGATGCCGTAGCGCTGCGCGATCTCCGCGCCGATCACCGTACGGCCGGACAGCTCGGCGAGGTCGGGATCGCGATACAGCGCGTCGATCACATGCCCGGTGAATTCGGGAGTTTCGGCGTGCTCGGCCGTCTTCGCCAGCGCCTCGGGATGGCCGTCAAACGCGGCACGGAGGCGCTCGGTGAGCAGGATGCCCATCCAGATCGACACCGTGACCACCCCGGTGTCGCGGAAGTCGACCGCCATGTCGGCGGCCATCTTGTCGACGCCGGCCTTCTGGGCGCCGTAGGCCGGACCGTGCATGTAGCACACCGACCCCGGCGACGAGGTGAATGCGATCAGACCTCGGCCCCGGCGCACCAGCAGCGGCGCGGCATGCCACGACGCGACGTACGCCGACCGCAGCCCGACGTCAAGAACATCGGCGAGTTCGAGTGCCTTCTCCCAGAACGGCTTTGGATTGACCAGCTCGTCGGATATGGCTGCGGCGTTGTTCACCAAAAGGTCCAACCCGCCGTTTTCCTCTTCCACGCGCTTGAACAACTGGGCTACCGCGTCGTCGTCGCGGTGGTCGACCTTCACGGCGATACCGCCGTCACCCGGGTCGCGCACGGTCCTGCCGGTCAGATACACCCGCCACCCGTCAGCGACGAGCGCGGCCGCGATGCCACGTCCCGCGCCGCGGCTGGCACCCGTCACGACCGCCACCGGTGGAATGTCTTTCACAGGATCGAAGTTACGTGCTCACCCGTGCTGATTCATCGACCACCGGCAGATCGCCGGTGCGGACCGCGTCGATGATGGAGCCGTTCAGCGCTGAGCAGGCCAGGAACAGGCCGCGCTCCGCATGCTCGGTCAAGTGCTCGGCGTCGCGGCGTTCCAGACAGCGGGCGGAGGCGTCGGCATTCCACTGCACGCTGGTTTGATTCCAGCTGCTCTTTCGCGCCTGCACGCACGCACCGCAACGGCGGCAGCCCACCGACACCATCGGAGCGTCGGCGAGTCGGTTGTCGGGCCGAACGGCCATCAGACGCTTCCCGACCTCGCCGCTTGAGAGCTGATGTTCTCGTCGACGACCTTCATCCACTCCTCGTACGGGCTGGTGGTGTCGAGTTCGTATTCGAAGCGGTCCACCATGTCAGGCTCGACATCGGCGGCATCGACGTAGAACTGCTCGTACCACCGGCGCAACTGGTAGACGGGTCCGTCCTCCTCGCACAGCAGCGGATTGTCGATGCGGGCCTTGTTCTTCCAGATCTCGACATCCTGCTCGAAACCCACCTTGACCCAATCGCCTAGCGCGATCGCCGCTTGCAGCGCCGCATCGCCGGGCAGCGCCTCCGACTTCTTGACGATGATGCCGTACTGCAGCACAAAGGAATTGGCGTCGATCGGGTAATGGCAGTTGATCAGAACCGTGTTCTGATCGTCGTTCTCGAAGTGGTAGGTCAGGTCGTCGATCATGAACGACGGGCCGAAGTACGAGGCCACCGAGGTGGTACCGAGCAGCCGAGGCTGTCCCTCGGGATTGGGGATGTCACCGCGCGAGCCACCGTTCATGTACTGCGTGGCGACGTGGCCCTCGAAGATGTTCTTGAAGTGCGTCGGCAGCGAACCGTGAATGTAGAAGAAGTGCGCCATGTCGACGACGTTGTCGATGATCTCGCGGCAGTTGGTGTTGACGACGGTGGTGTACCAATGCCAGTCGGTCCACTCGTCACTCGTCGCTCCCTCGATCCGAGGTATGGCGACCTCGTCGGGCGGCGGATTCTTCTCGGGGTCGTTCCAGACGAACAGCATGCCGTCCTGTTCGAGGGTGGTCCACGTCGCGGTGCGGGCCAGCCGCGGCGTCCGCTTGCTGTAGGGCACCTTCTTGCATCGGCCGTCGCCGCCCCATCGCCAGTCGTGGAACGGGCAGGCGATCTCGTCGCCCTTCACGGTGCCCTGGCTGAGGTCCCCGCCCATGTGACGGCAGTAGCCGTCGAGCACGTTGATCTTGCCGTCGCCGCTGCGGAACACCACCAGCTTCTGGCCGAAGGCGCTCACCGAATGCGGCTCGCCGTCGCCGAAGTCCCTGGTCAACCCCAGGCAGTGCCATCCGCGCGCGAACCTGGTCGGTGCTGCTGCTGCTTCGATCTGCCGAATCTCGTCGGTCTGATCGTCGGCTCGGCCGACGGTGGCTTCTGCGGTCCCTGGCTGCGACGTCATAACCTCGTTGTACGCCCGCGACACGGCCTGTGGAGCCAATCGTCCCGCTGGGAGGGAAAATCCTCCGCAGCCGCGATCCCCCCGACCTACTGTTGAAGCCGTGACGACTGCTGCGCCCACCACCGTTCCCGCCGGGATGCCCCTGCGCGATACGACCGTCGATCTGCTCGTCGTGGGATCGGGCACCGGCATGGCTGCCGCGCTGGCGGCCGCCGAGCGCGGTCTGAAAGTGCTAATCGTCGAGAAATCGCCGTACGTCGGCGGTTCCACCGCACGGTCCGGCGGAGCCCTGTGGATTCCCGCGACGCAGGTGCTCGAGGAGAACGGCGCCGGCGACACCGCGCAAAAGGCGCGGACCTACCTCGATTCGGTGGTCGCAGGGACCGCTCCGCCGCAACGGTCGGCGGAGTTCGTCACCCAGCTTGCGGCGACGGTCGAGATGCTGCGCCGCACCACACCGATGCGGTTCACATGGGCGCGCGACTATTCCGATTACCACCCAGAGCATCCCGGGGGAAGCGCCGACGGGCGGACGTGTGAATGCAGGCCGTTCAATGCATCGCTACTCGGCCAGTACCGGTCGCTGCTGCGCCCGGGATTGATGGAGCCGAAGATCCCGATGCCCACCACAAGTGCGGACTATCGCTGGATGAACCTGATGGCACGCGTACCACGAAAAGGCTTGCCGCTCATCGTCAAACGATTGGCCCAGGGCTTAGGCGGCCTGATGCTCGGCCGGCGCTACACCGCCGGCGGACAGGCGCTGGCCGCAGGCTTGTTCGCGGGCGTCCTGCGCGCGGGCATCGGCGTGTGGACGCAGACCGCGCTGGTGCGGCTGATCACCGACGGCGACAGGGTCACCGGCGCCGTCGTCGCACACGACGGACGCGAGGTCACCGTCGAAGCACGACGCGGCGTCGTGCTGGCCGCGGGCGGCTTCGACCACAACATGGACATGCGGTGGAAGTTCCAGTCCGAGTCACTCGGCGAGCACACCAGCCTCGGCGCAGAAACCAACACCGGCGACGCGATCCGCATCGCCCAAGATGCCGGTGCCGGAATCGACTTGATGGATCAGGCCTGGTGGTTCCCCGCGGTGGCGCCGCTGCCGGGGGCGGATCCGCTGGTGATGCTCGCCGAACGATCGCTGCCGGGCTCGCTGATCGTCGACCAGACGGGGCAGCGGTTCACCAATGAGGCCAGCGATTACATGTCCTTCGGCCAGTGTGTGCTCGCGCGCGAGCGTGCCGGTAACCCCGTCGAGTCCATGTGGATCGTCTTCGACCAGCAGTACCGCAACAGTTACGTCTTTGCCGCGGACCGTTTTCCGCGGATGAGCCTGCCGCGGGCGTGGTACGACGCGGGCATCGCGCATCGGTCCGAGGATTTCGCTGAGCTCGGGCGGATGATGAAGGTGCCCGAGGCGCAGTTCGTCGCCACGGTCTCCCGATTCAACGAGATGTCGCGCGCTGGAGACGATTCCGACTACGGCCGCGGACGTAGCGCGTACGACCGCTACTACGGCGATCCCACCATCACCCCGAACCCGAATCTGCGCCCGCTCGACCACGCCCCGTTCTATGCGGTCAAGATGGCGCTCAGCGACCTCGGTACGTGCGGCGGTCTGCGCGCCGACGAGCGCGCCCGGGTGCTGCGCGAAGATGGTACCGCCATCGGAGGGCTGTATGCGATCGGCAACACCGCCGCGAATGCGTTCGGAGCCACCTACCCCGGTGCGGGTGCGACGATCGCGCAGGGTCTGGTGTACGGATACATTGCCGCCCTGGACGCCGCCCTGGACGCCGCCGCGACGTGATCACGCGTCGTCGGCGTCGGCCTTCTTCTCGATCTCGTACCAGTAATCCGGTGCAGGCCAAGGGACTTTCGTTCGTCCGCCGTCGCCGACGCGCGGGAACTCGGCTTCGGCCTCATCGAGTTCTTTGATCATCTTCAGCGTCAGCTCGCGCTCGTTCGCGTAGTAGCGCTCAGCCCAGTTCAGCGCAACGCGCGCATAGGCCCACGTGGTGTCGGCTTTAGCCCACTTCGCGTCTTTGGCTGCGCTCCGGTACATCTCGTCAACCCAGGCGAGGTGCTCCTGCAGGATCTCCTTGAGCCGTGCGGGGTTCGTGAGATGCCCCAGCGTCACTCGCAGCAGAGGAGAGTGCTTGAGAACAGGCGGGTCGAGCGGCGCATCGTTCGCCCACCGCGTGACCGCATCCAGGCCGGCCTCGGTGATCTTGTACAACCTTCGGCTGCGAGCACCGCTGCTGTTGTCGAACCGCGACGTCACCAGGCCGAGCTGCTCGAGCTTCTTGAGTTCTGAGTAGATCTGGCTGTAGGCGGGGCTTCCGTAGAAGAAGCGCATACTCCAGTCGATCCACTTTCGGATGTCGTAGCCCGACAACTCGTATTCGTACGAAAGCATGCCGAGGAGCGCCCAGCTGGTAGCCGCGAGATTCGGCTTGCCCGGCAGATCGCTTCCTTCCACGTTTTTCAGACTAACAACACAGGTCACAGGCTCTAGTCGAACTCACCACTGGGCGGGACATTCCGTTGCGGACCGCTTGTCTTGCGGCCAAGGTGAATGGACACCCGATCGAAGGAGTCCGATGACGACCGACGCACACGAACGCCTGACCGCGTCGGTGCGTCGTCTGATCGACGCCACCATCCGCAGTGAAGTCGATGCGGCGGCCATCGCGGCCGCAACCGACAAGATCGAGGCCGCGACGGCTCAGTTGAGCGACTCGCTGATACCGGGATCGTTCGGAGTCCAGACCACCCCCGACGGGCGCTCGATCGCGTTGGGCAATGTGGTGATCGGCCGTCGCAATCCGATCGCGCCCCCCTTGGTCATTGAACATGAGGCCGATGGCGCAGTACGCACCGACTTTGTGCTCGGTGCCGCGTACGAGGGACCGCCGGGCCATGTCCATGGCGGCGTGTGCGCGTTGATCCTCGACCACGTCCTCGGCGCCACCGCACACAAACCAGACCAGCCCGCCGTCACCGGCACGCTGACGCTGCGTTACATCCGCGGCACACGTCTTGGCCAGCGCCTTCGCGCGCAGGCGCAGGTCGATCGAATCGACGGAACGAAGACCTTCGCGGTCGGAAGTATCACCGACTCCGAGGGCGTGACAGTCGAGGCAGAGGGCATCTTCATCCATCCGAGGAATACGCGGTGGTGACAGGCCCACGGAGCGGGACAAACGGCTGACACCCCGCCGTTTTCACGCGAGTATCTGCCTATGCCTCTTCAGCGATACAACGATCGTCGAGTCCTGATCACCGGCGGCGGCTCCGGGATCGGTCAAGCAACCGTGCTGCGGATCCTGGACGAAGGGGGCCGGGTGGCGGCGGCGGACGTGAGCGAGTCCGGTTTGAAGGACACCGTCGCCAGGGCCGAGCCGCACCGCGACCGGCTCACGGCGGTGGTCCTCGACGTGTCCAGTGAGGAGTCCGTCAAACAGGGCGTGGCGCAGGCCGTCGAAGCGCTCGGAGGTCTCGACGCGCTCGTGAACGCCGCGGGGATATTGCGCTCGGTGCACTTTCTCGAAACCACGCTCGCCGATTTCGAACAGGTGCTGCGGATCAATCTGATCGGCACGTTCCTGATGACGCGAGAGGCCATCCCCGCGTTGCGCAACGGCACCGACCCTGCCGTCGTCAACTTCAGCTCTACCTCCGCGGCCTTCGCGCACCCTTACATGTCCGCCTACGCAGCGTCCAAGGGTGGGATTCAAGCGATGACCCACACGCTCGCGCTGGAGTTCGCGAAGGAGCGCATCCGGTTCAACTCGGTTCAGCCCGGCTCGATCTCGTCCGGAATGACCGACGGCACCGGCGAATCCAAACAGAGCATCGGTCCCGGACTGCCCGCCGACGCCGACTTCTCGCTGTTCGGCAAGATCATGCCGACCCTCCCGGTGGACGGCGGCGGTATGTTCGCCAAGCCGGATGCCGTCGCCGCTGTGGTGGCGATGCTCGCCTCCTCGGATGCCTATTTTGTGACGGGGACCGAGGTGCGAGTCGACGGCGGAACCCACATGTAACGTGCTTCCAATGACGACCCCCGAGCGGCCCCTCCGCGTCATTCAGTGGACCACCGGCAACATCGGCCGACGATCGCTGCACGCGATCATCGGCCGCGACGACATGGAGCTCGTCGGCGTGTACGCCCACGGCGCCGACAAGGTGGGAGTCGACGCGGCCGAACTGTCGGGCTGGCCCGAACCCACCGGCATCAAGGCCACCAACGACATCGCGGAGCTCATCGCACTGAAGCCCGACGCCTGTTGTTACAACCCGTTGTGGCCCAGCATCGATGAACTCGTCGCGCTGCTCGAAGCCGGCGTGAACGTATGTTCCAGCGCCGCCTGGATCACCGGTGGCAAGCAGACGCCCGAGGATCTGACGCGCATCCGGAAAGCCTGCGAGAAAGGCAATTCCACGATCTTCGGCAATGGCGCCCATCCCGGCATGACGAACATGGTGGGCATGGTGCTGTCAGGCTCGTGTGAGCGCGTCGACGAAATCCGGATCACCGAATCGGTCGACTGCTCGACGTACGAGTCGGCGGGAACGCAGACGGCGATGGGCTTCTCGCAGGATCCCGACACCCCGGGTCTGGCCGAGAGCGTGCGACGCGAGAGCGAGGTGTTCGCCGAATCCGCAGCGATGATGGCCGACGCCATCGGCGCCAAGCTCGACAGAATGACGTTCGACGTGACATTCACGCCCGCCACCGGCGACAGCGATCTGGGATTCATGCAGATCCGCTCGGGCGCCGTCGGCGGTGTCATGGGCTATCACCGTGGCTGGGTGGGCGACAAGAACGTCGTCAGCGTCGGATTCAACTGGATCATGGGCAGCCACGTCACCCCGCCCAAGCCGCTCGAACACGGTCACGTCATTCAGGTGTTCGGCCTGCCGAACATGCGCACGGTGCTGCACTGCCTGCCGCCCAAGGACTGGACCGAGCCCGGGTTCATGGGCCTCGGCATGATCTACACCGCGATGCCGGTGACCAACGCCGTGCCCGCAGTCGTCGCGGCCGCACCGGGCATCGTCACGCTCAAGGATCTCCCGCCGGTCACCGGCCGGGTAGCGCACTAATCGGCGGTCTGGACCACGACGCCGATGGCGCCGGCGCCGAGGTGAATCGACAACACCGGGCCCATGTCGGCGACGGTGAGTGAATCGATCTGCGGTAAGCGCGCGGTCAGCGCGGCGCCCATTTCGTCTGCGCCATCGTGATTGTCGACGTGGTGGACCGCGATCCTCGCACCGCCCTCGCCGACGATCTCCGCGACCCGCTCGACCATAGCGGTATGCGCCTTGGTGAGCGTGCGCACTCGCTGATCCAGCACGAGCCGACCGTCCACATCCAGACACAGCAGCGGCTTGAGCGACAGCGCCGTGCCCAGCCACGACGCGGCCGTGCCGATCCGTCCACTGCGCCGCAAGTTGTCCAGGCGGTGCACAACGATGAATGCATGAGTGCGCGGCACCGCCGAACGGGCTTCCGCCTCAACGGTTTCCAGATCCTCGCCCGCGGCCGCCGCGTCTGCCGCGGCGCACGCGACAAATCCGACCCCCATTCCCGCCGATCGCGAATTGACCACGCGGACCGAGGGGCCGAACTCGCGGGCTACCTGCACCGCCGTGCTGAAGGTGCTCGACAGCGCGGCGGAGAGGTGGACTGCGACGACACCGTCGCCGTTGCTGTCGGCCAGCGCCTGCCGGTACGTCTCCGTCAGCGCCGCCGGCGATGCCCCCGAGGTCGTCGCGCGGGGGCGGTCGTGAATGTCGTTGGGCACGTCGTCGATACCGTCTCGCAGATCGGCGCCGTCGACAAGGATATGCAGCGGCACCTGACGGATGTTGTTCTGCTTCAGCTCATCTGCGGTCAGGCGGGACGACGAGTCCGTCACGACAATTACGGACATGCCACGCCGGCCTCCGCGAGCGCCTTGAGCATCAGGTCGGCCACGGCCTGATGCGCTTCGAAATTCCAATGGATGCCGTCCGGATTCCCACGGCCACTCATGACCTCGTCGCCGACCGCGGCCTTCAGGTCGACGAGGGGAATGTCGTGTTCGGCCGCCCATGCGCTGATTGCCTTCACCGTGCCTTCGCGGCCGTGGTGCGCCTTTCCGTAGGTCTCGGCGATGTGCACCGAAGGCAATGACGCCACCACCGGGATTCCGGGACGGTTGAAATCGATGGCGCCACGCGTCATCTCGAGGTATTCGACCGACACGTGCGGCGGCAGCGCCGCACGTGACACCGGCGACAAGCGGGGCTGCAACCAGCCGTACCCATCGCGCGCCCACCGCCGCAGCCACGCCGGACGGACGTACCGGATCAGCTCGCGCAACGCGGTGGGCAGCGGCGACGGCAGCGAATCCATTCCACATGTCGCGAACACCACCGCACCCGCACGCGGCAGCGCCGCCCAGGCCCGCGGGTCCTGCGTCGCGGCCCACCACACGTCGCGGCAGGTCCAGCCGATCCGGCCGATGAGCTCGACATCCCAATCAAGTTGTCCGGCAACGATATTAGGCCATATTCGCGGATCGTCAGACGGGAGCCCGCCGGTCGGACCGTAGTAGGACAGCGAGTCGCAGAACAGCAGCAGCGTCGGGCGGAGGGGATCAGAGGACATCGTTGGCAACCTGCGCCGAAGCGTTCCAGACGTCGAGCCGCCAGCGAATGTCCGCATGCGCGGCGTTGACGTCGCTGTGCGCCGACAATTGCACCCAGCTGCAGTTGCCCATGCCGCCGAGGATCGGCCAGTTGTCGACGGGCAAACCGAGTAATGCCGCGGTCAGCGCCGCGATCAGCCCGCCGTGGGCGACGAGCACGACCGGCCGTTCCGGATCATCGACCCCCCAATCCGGGTGCTCGGCGAGCAGCTCGTTCACCAGCGGCATGCTGCGCACGGCCACGTCGACCCTGCTCTCGCCGCCGTGCGGTGCCCAGCGGGCGTTGTCGCGCCACGCCAGTCGGGCGCCCGGCGCCTGGGCGTCGACCTCGAGATGCGTCAACCCCTGCCAGTCGCCGAGGTGCGTCTCGCGAAGCCGCGTGTCCACCTGTACCGGCATTCCGGCGCGCTCCCCCAGGCTGACCGCGGTGTCCAACGCCCGTCGCAGGTCGGAGGACACGATGAGCAACGGCTGCCGCTTCGCCAACACCTCGGCCGCGGCAACGGCCTGGTCCCGGCCCAGATCGGACAGGTCGGTGTCCAGTTGGCCCTGCATGCGGCTGCCCGCGTTGAACTCGGTCTGCCCGTGACGCAGCAGGACCAGTCGGCGGATCCTCACGACTCGGATTCCTCCGCTCTTCGCGCAAGCGGCTCATCGCCGTCCTCTGCTCTTCGCGCAAGCGGCTCATCGCCGTCCAGATCCACAGTCAGCACCGGGCAGTCACGCCACAGGCGATCCAGCGCATAGAAGTCGCGCTCGTCCTGATGCTGGATGTGCACGACGATGTCGACGAAATCGAGCAGCGTCCACCGTCCCTCGCGCCCACCTTCCCGCCGGGCCGGCTTGTGCCCCGCGAGCCGCATCTTCTCCTCGACCTCGTCGACGATCGCGTTGACCTGCCGCTCGTTGGACGCCGACGCGATGACGAAGCAGTCGGTGATCACCAGCTGCCCAGAAACGTCGATCACGATGACGTCCTCGGCGAGCTTGGACGACGCCGCCCGCGCGGCCACGGTCGCCATGTCGATCGACTCTTGGGATGCGCTCATCGGGTGGACTCCTCATTCAACGAATTGGCCTCGTACAGCTTGCGTTTGGCCACGTACTGCACCACACCGTCGGGCACCAGATACCAGATGGGCCTGCCCTTTTCGGCGCGCTTACGGCAGTCGGTCGACGAGATCGCCAGCGCGGGGACCTCCACGAGACTCAGCGCTTCAGGCGGCAGCTCGGCCATGGCCGCCTTGATGTGCTGACCATCGAGCTCGTAGCCGGGCCGGCTGACTCCGACGAATTTCGCGATGGAGAACATCTCCTCCCAGTTCTGCCAGGACAGAATCGATGCCAGCGCGTCCGCTCCGGTGATGAAGTACAGGTCCGCGTCCGGATTGAGCGCACGCAGGTCGCGCAGCGTGTCCTTGGTGTAGGTCGGACCGCCGCGGTCGATGTCGACGCGGCTGACCGAGAACCTCGGGTTGGACGCGGTGGCGATGACGGTCATCAAATAGCGGTCCTCGGCGGCGGTGACGTGGCGGTGATGCTTCTGCCACGGCTGACCGGTCGGGACGAACACCACCTCATCGAGCTCGAACAAGTCGGTGACCTCGCTGGCTGCGACCAGGTGGCCGTTGTGGATGGGATCGAACGTCCCACCCATCACGCCCAGCCTGCGTCGCGAAACCACGATTGACCAGCTTACTTCCCACGTCGAGCGTGGGCTTGACGCACGGTTTCGGCCGACAAAGTGTGCGGGTAACCCACGTTCGCGCCGAACCTAGACCGGCAGCAGCGCATCGATGACCGAGGCCAGCTGCTTGGCGGACCGACATTCGTGCATGGTGATGACGTCCTGATAGCGCGGCACCGCCGAATCACCGCTGCCCCATAGATGCCGCGGCTCGGGGTTGAGCCAGTGTGCGTGCCTGCTGGAGTTGACCATGTGCGCCAGCAGATCGATCTCGGGGTTGCGGTAGTTGTTGCGCCCGTCGCCCAGCACCAGCAGGGAGCTACGCGGCGACAGCACATTCGGCCAGGTGTTCATGAACGAGACGAACGCGTGCCCGTAGTCGGAATGACCGTCTCGGGTGTACACCCCCGCTTCGCGGGTGATGCGCTGCACGGCGACGGCCAGGTCGGCGTCTGGCCCGAACAACTCGGTCACCTCGTCGGTGGTGTCTATAAAGGCAAAGACGCGCACCCTACTGAACTGCTGGCGCAGCGCGTGCACGAGCATCAACGTGAAATGGCTGAAGCCGGCAACCGACCCGGATACGTCGCACAGCACCACCAGTTCGGGCCGCGCCGGATGCGGCTTCTTGAGCACCACGTCGATCGGCACGCCGCCGGTGGACATCGATTTGCGCAGTGTCTTGCGCAGATCGATCTCACCTTGTCGCGCCCGGCGCCGCCGGGCGGCCAGCCGGGTCGCCAACGTGCGCGCCAGCGGCTTCACGACGCGTTGCATCTGACGCAGCTGTTCGCCTGAGGCACGAAGGAACTCGACGTTCTCCGCGAGCTGCGGCACGCCGTACATCTGCACATGGTCGCGGCCCAGCTGTTCAGCGGTGCGACGCTTGGTTTCCGCCTCGACCATTCGACGCAATTGGTTGATGCGTTGCGCCGCCATCGCTTTGGCGATCTGCTCCTGGGTCGGCGTCGGTTCGTCGCCGTAGGGGGCGAGCAGGCCGGCCAGCAGCCGGCCTTCCAGGTCGTCGAGGTTCATGGCCTTGAGCGCCTGATAGGACGAATAAGAAGGGCCGCGGCTGGAGTTGTACCGCCCGTGCGCCTCGACGATCTGGGCGATCATCCGCTGGAGCCGCTCATCCAGATTGGCTAGATCCTCGTTGGCTTCCAACAGGTCCAACAGCGCCTGCCGCATGGCATCGACATCCTCGGGCGGCAGTCCCTCGGGCTCACCGCCCGTTTCGTCGTCATCGTCGACGAAGACCGTCTTCGCCCCCAGCGCCGCGGGAAACCACAGATCGAACATCGCGTCGTAGGTCTCGCGGTGATCGGGGCGGCGGAGCACCGCGCACGCAAGACCCTCGCGCAGCTGTTCCCGACTCTGCAGGCCCAGTACCGACATCACCCGTCCGGCATCGACGGTCTCCGACGGACCCACCGAAATCCCCTGCCCGCGCAGCGCTTCCACGAACTCGACCAGGTGGCCTGGTATTCCGTGCGGCGCCAATGGCTGCGGTGGACGGGTTCGGCGGATGGCCATCAGTTCTGCCCCATCAATTGAGCCGGAGTTCGCCGGACGCTTTGACTTGATCGGACTGGTGTTTGAGCACCACTCCGAGAGTCGCCGCGATGGTCGCGTCGCTGATCGTGTCCAGACCCAGTGCCAGCAGCGTGCGGGCCCAGTCGATGGTCTCGGCCACCGAGGGCAGCTTCTTGAGCTGCATTCCGCGCAGCACGCCGATGATGCGAACCAGCTCCTCGGCGAGGTGTTCAGGCAGTTCGGGCACGCGGGACAACAGGATGCGCCGTTCCAGCTCGGCATCGGGAAAGTCGATGTGGAGGAACAGACACCGGCGCTTGAGAGCCTCTGACAGTTCGCGAGTGGCATTGGAGGTCAGCACGACGAACGGCTTGCGTTCGGCGGTGATCGTGCCCAGTTCGGGCACCGTCACCGCGAAGTCGCTCAGTACCTCCAGCAACAGGCCCTCGATCTCGATGTCGGCCTTGTCCGTTTCGTCGATCAACAGGACCGTCGGCTCGGTGCGCCGGATCGCAGTCAGTAGCGGACGCGTCAGCAGGAACTCTTCGCTGAACACATCGGTTTTGGTCTGGTCCCAGTCACCGGAGCCGGCCTGGATGCGCAGGATCTGCTTGGCGTGGTTCCACTCGTACAGCGCGCGGGCCTCGTCGACGCCCTCGTAGCACTGCAGCCGCACCAGACCTGAGCCGGTCGCCTGCGCGACCGCACGAGCCAATTCGGTCTTGCCCACACCCGCGGGGCCCTCGACCAACAGGGGCTTGCCCAGCCGGTCGGCGAGGAATACCGCGGTGGCGGTTGCGGTGTCGGGAAGGTAGCCGGTCTCGGCGAGCTTCTTGCCGACATCGTCGATGTCGGCGAACAACGGTGCTGGGCGTGCGGGGACGCTCACTCGGCTACTCCTATTCAGGCGGGACGGGTCTGGCCGTCGCCCCACACAATCCACTTGGTCGATGTCAGTTCGGGCAGGCCCATCGGGCCCCTGGCGTGCAGCTTCTGGGTTGAGATGCCGATCTCGGCGCCGAACCCGAACTGCTCACCGTCGGTGAACGCCGTCGATGCGTTCACCATCACCGCCGCGGCGTCCACCCGTTCGGTGAACCGTTGTGCAGCAGCGAGATTCGTCGTCACAATGGCTTCGGTATGTCCGGTGCCGTATTCGTTGACGTGCTCGATCGCGGCGTCTAGGCCGTCAACCACCGCGACCGAGATGTCCATCGACAGGAACTCCGCGCGCAGTTCGTCGTCCGAAGGATTCTCGTGCAGCGTGACGCCCGCGTCGCGCAACGCTTGGGTCAGCCGCGGCAGTGCGGTGTCGGCGATCGCGGCGTCGATCAACAGCGATTCGGCAGCATTGCACACGCTGGGCCTGCGCGTCTTGGCGTTGAGCAGAATTCGTTCGGCGACATCGAGATCGGCCGATTCGTGCACGTACACATGGCAATTGCCGACACCAGTCTCGATGGTGGGGACCATCGCGTCGCGGACCACCGCGTCAATCAGTCCTGCTCCCCCGCGCGGGATCACGACATCGACGAGACCGCGGGCCTGGATCAGATGCGTGACGCTGGCGCGGTCGGCGCTGGGAAGCAGCTGCACCACGTCGGGTTCGAGCCCCTCACCGACCATCGCTGCCCGCAGCGCGGTGACGAGCGCTTCGTTGGACTGGGCCGCCGACGAGCTTCCGCGCAGCAGCACCGAATTGCCGGACTTCAGGGTCAACCCGAATGCGTCGACCGTGACGTTGGGCCTGCCTTCATAGACGATGCCGACTACGCCGAGCGGGACGCGCTGCTGCCGCAATTGCAGGCCGTTGGGCAGCGTGCGCCCGCGCAGCACCTCGCCGATGGGGTCGGGCAGCCCGGCGACCTGTCGCAGTCCGGCGGCAATGCCGTCCACGCGCTGAGGGTTCAGCGCGAGCCGGTCGAGCATGGCGTCCGGCGTGCCCGCGGCCCTGGCAGTCTCGAGGTCGCGCTCGTTGGCGGCGAGGATCTCGTGCACCCGCGCAAGCACCGCGTCTGCCGCGGCATGCAGCGCGCGGTTCTTGGTTTCGGTGGACAGCGTGGCCAGGGTGCGTGCGGCGACACGGGCCCGGCGGGCGGCGTCGTGGACCTGCGAGCGCAAGTCGGAAAGCACTGGTGCCTGCACACTCATTGAGCCAGCGTATCGAACCTCTCTGGGCCGTTCGACACGTGTCAGGTAGCGGGCCTGGGCTAGCTTGGCTGTATGGCCGCACGGGTCTGTGTTGTGGGCAGTGTCAACGCTGATCTGACGTTCACCGTGAACGCCTTGCCGCGGCCCGGCCAAACGGTGCTGGCGTCCTCGTTGCTGTCCTCACCAGGGGGCAAAGGCGGAAATCAGGCGGTGGCCGCGGCGCGCGCGGGCGCATCGGTGCAGCTGGTCGCGGCGCTCGGCAGCGACGCGACCGCCGAGCAGTTGCGCGCGCACCTGTCCGCGAACAACGTGGGGCTCGACGGGGTGGTGTCGGTGGCCGGGCCCAGCGGCACGGCGGTCATCGTGGTGGACGCCGCGGCCGAGAACAACATCGTGGTCGCCCCCGGGGCCAACGCCAAGTTGTCCGTCGACTCGGCCGACATCCGGGCCGTCATCGCCGACAGCGATGTCGTCCTGCTGCAGCTGGAGATCCCGATCGCCACCGCGATCGCCGCCGCACGCATCGCCCGGGGTGCCGGTGCGACGGTCATCGCCAACGCCTCGCCGTCTGGCGCGCGGCCGCACGATCTGCTCGCGCTGTCCGAACTGGCCGACGTCGTCGTCGTCAACGAAGCGGAAGCTCGTGAATGGCACTGGCCCGTCGCCCATCTTGTGATCACCCGGGGCAGGCGGGGCGCGAGTTATCTCGGCGAGGACGAACGCTTCGATGTCGAGGCGCCGCGGGTCACGCCCGTCGACACCACGGGTGCGGGCGACGTCTTCGCCGGCGTGCTGGCCGCCGGCTGGCCGACCGGACACGAGGTCGCGCTGCGCCGGGCATGCGCGGCCGGGGCCCTGTCGACGCTGGTGCCGGGCGCGGGCGACTGCGCGCCGTACGCCGAGGCCATCGATGATGTTGTTTCCAACAGAAGAGCGAGCGAGGGACATCTATGACGAAGACCGGGCCACCGCGGCCACCCGAAGGCGACTGGCTGGGCACCCCGTACCTGCGCTTCACCCGTGAGGGTGCGTTCGGCGTGTGCACGCTGGACCGGCCCGAGGCACGCAACGCGATGACACCCGCGATGTACTTCGGTATCCGGTACGCGGTCAGGCACGTCGACGCCGACCCGGATCTGGCCGGCTTGCTGATCACGGGTACCGGTGATGTGTTCGCCCCCGGCGGCGACATGGGCGGCGGCGACGGCAGCGACAATTGGCTGACGTTCGGTTCGGCGCTCGGCATGGACGTCACGCCGTTCGAGACGCTGCGCCAGTCGGTGAAGCCTGTGGTCTCGGCGGTGAACGGGTTGTGTCAGGGCGGCGGGTTGCAGATCGCGCTGTGCAGCGACATGACGGTGGTGAGCGATCGGGCCTCGTTCCGGGTGCCCGAACTGCTGCGCGGTATCGCCGACACGTACTACAGCCAGATGCTGGCGCGCCTGATCGGCCCGGTCCGCACCCGCGATCTGATGTTCACCGGCCGCACGCTGACCGCGCAGGAGGCCCACGAGTGGGGCATGGTCGCGCGGATCGTCCCGCACGACGAACTGCTCGACACAGCGCGCGAGGTGCTCGGTCAGTGCTGCCGGACCGCGCCTGCGGCCAGGAGCGTGGTGAAGTCCAGCTTGGACAATTATCTGGGCCTGTTCGACCGCATCGGCATGCAGGCCAGCTACTCCTCGCCCGAAGCGCTGGAGGGGTTCATGTCATTCAAGGAGCGGCGCTCGCCGAACTGGGTACACCCTGACCTGCGCATCGACGGCCGCCTCTGAGGGATTTCGGTGCGCAAATAATCGCTCAGCGACCGTTTGCGCACCGAAATCGCCACGTCGATGGTTCAGGATTTTCTGAATACAGATTCTGATGTATCGTCTGTCCCATGCAGACGGTGACTCACAGCGATGCGCTGTCGCGGTTCGGCTGCGCACTGTCCGATCCGACCCGCGCCGAAATTCTGCTGATGCTGCGTGACGCGCCGGGTTATCCGTCCGACCTGGCCGACAAGATCGGGGTGTCGCGCCAGATACTTTCCAACCACCTCGCCTGCCTGCGCGGCTGCGGTTTGGTGGTCGCCCAGCCCGAGGGGCGGCGCAGCCGCTATGAACTGGCCGACAACCGGATCGCCCACGCCCTCACCGATCTGCTCGGCCTGGTCCTCGCGGTCGATCCGGCGTGCTGCCCCGCCGCCGAAACCGACGCTTGTTGCTGATGACCGCCCTGACCGAGGCGCGGCGGGCAGTGCTTACCCGTCGGATCCGACTTCTGGTGGCCGCCACCATCGCCTACAACGTGGTCGAGGCGGTGGTGGCGCTGGCCGAAGGCACCAGAGTTTCGTCGTCGGCGCTCATCGGGTTCGGCCTCGACTCCGTTGTCGAGATCTCGTCGGCGGCTGCGGTCTCGTGGCAGTTCTCGGCCGCCGACCCGGAAGCGCGGGAGAAGACGGCGCTGCGCTTCATCGCGTTCTCGTTCTTCGCGCTCGCGACCTACGTCACCGTCGACGCGGTGCGCGCGTTGGCCGGCATCGGTGAGGCGCGCCCGTCGACCGTCGGCATCGTGCTTGCCGCGCTCAGCCTCGCAATCATGCCGGTACTGTCCTTGACCCAACGGCGCGCCGGCCGTGAACTCGGATCGCTCTCAGCCGTAGCGGATTCCAAGCAGACACTGCTGTGCACGTACCTGTCGGCGATCCTGCTGGCCGGCCTGCTGCTCAACAGCGTGCTCGGCTGGTCGTGGGCCGATCCCGTCGCAGCGCTCGGTATCGCCGCGATCGCCGTGCGCGAAGGCGTCAACGCCTGGCGAGGCGATCCATGCTGTTCATGAACCTCCCGGAAGGACCCAAATAAAATGGTCATGCCCACCATCGCGCTGGCGCTTTTCGCGGTGTTCGCGCTACTCGGATTCGGTTGGCGCAGTTGGGAACAGCGGCGGCGCACCGGATCCACCGGATTCCGCGGCATCAGCGGCCGCCCCGGATCGGTCGAATGGTTCGCCGGTGTGGGATTCATCATCTCCATGGGTATCGCGGTCTTCGCGCCCATCCTGCAGATGCTCGGCGTGGTGGCTCCGGTGAGTTTCCTGCACGCACCATGGATCCAGATCGCCGGCGCCGTCATCGCCGCGGTCGGTATCGCCGCCACCGTTTACGCGCAGCTGGACATGGGTGACTCGTGGCGGATCGGCGTCGACAAGAGCGAGACGACGACACTGGTGCGCACCGGCGTCTTCGGGTGGGTGCGTAACCCGATCTTCACCGCGATGATGACGTTCGGCCTCGGATTCGCCCTGATCACACCGAATCCGGTGGCCGTCATCGGATTCGTCCTGCTGATCGTCACGATCGAGCTTCAGGTCCGCGTGGTCGAGGAGCCCTACCTGCTGACCGCGCACGGCGAGGCCTACCGCGATTACCTCGCTGCTGTCGGCCGGTTCATCCCCGGAGTGGGACGCACTTAGTCCTCGGGAATTTCGCGTTCGATCTCGGCGAGCCAGATGCGCGCCGACATGTCCGACGGCGCCCGCCAATCACCGCGCGGTGACAGCGATCCGCCGTGCGACACCTTCGGCCCGTTGGGCAGCGCCGACCGCTTGAATTGAGAGAAGGAGTAGTACCGCTGCGCGAAAACCTGTAACCAGTGACGAATCTCCTTCAGCGAGTACGCGGGCCGCTTGTCCAGCGGGAAGCCGGACGGCCAGTCGCCGCGCTCAGGATCACTCCATGCGTGCCACGCCATGAATGCGATCTTCGATGGCCTGAACCCGTAGCGCAGCACGCTGAACAGCGAAAAGTCCTGCAGCACATACGGTCCGACTTTGGCCTCGCTGCTCTGGATCTCCTCGTCCTCACCGCTGGGCACTAGTTCCGGCGTGATCTCGGTGTCGAGAACCGACTGCAGCACGTCGTTGACGGCGTTGTCGAACTCGTTAGACGAGATGACCCACCGGATCAAATGCTGAATCAATGTCTTGGGCACTCCGCCGTTGACGTTGTAATGCGACATCTGGTCGCCGACGCCGTAGGTCGACCAGCCGAGTGCGAGCTCGGAGAGATCGCCTGTGCCCAGCACGATTCCGCCGCGCTGGTTGGCCAACCGGAACAGGTAGTCGGTGCGAAGACCCGCCTGGACGTTCTCGAAGGTGACGTCGTAGACCTTTTCGCCACGCGCAAACGGATGATCCATCTCCTTGAGCATCAGCTCGGCCGTTGACTTGATGTCGATCTCGGCGAACGTGACTCCGAGTGCATCCGCGAGTCGGCTGGCGTTGTTCTTGGTGTGCTCACCGGTCGCGAAGCCGGGCAGCGTGAACGCGAGAATGTCGCTGCGCGGGCGGTTTTCGCGATCCATGGCGCGGGCGGCGACGATCAGCGCGTGGGTCGAGTCCAGTCCGCCGGAAAGTCCCAGCACCACCTTGGGGTAGTCCAGTGCGCGCAGCCGCTGCTCCAACCCGGCGACCTGGATGTTGTATGCCTCGTAGCAGTCGTGTTCCAGCCGCGTGGGATCCGCGGGCACGAACGGGAACCGCTCCACCTCGCGGAGCAAACCGATGTCCCCGGCAGGCGGATCGAGCGTGAACTGCACCGTCCGGAACGACTCGGGGGTGATGCCGTGATGGATGCGGTTGTCGTCGAACGTGCCCATGCGGAGCCGCTCGGAGCGAATCAGTTCGAGGTCGACGTCGGCCGTGGAGCGGCGCTCTCCCTTGGGAAAGCGCTCGGACTGCGCGAGGCAGACACCGTTCTCCCACACCATGGTCTGGCCGTCCCAGGCCAGGTCCGTGGTCGATTCGCCTTCACCGGCCGCGGCGTAGACGTACGCGGCGAGGCAGCGCGCCGACGCGGAGCGGGCCAGCAGGCAGCGGTCATCGGCGCGGCCGATCGTGATGGGGCTGCCGGACAGGTTGGCCAACACCGTCGCACCCGCAAGCGCGGCGTTCGCGCTCGGCGGCACAGGCACGAACATGTCCTCACAGATCTCGACGTGCAACACGAAGCCGGGCACGTCGAGCGCGGTGAACAGCAGATCCGGACCGAACGGCACATCCGAATCGCCCATCCGGATTGCGCCGCGGATGGCATCGCCCGCCGCGATTTGGCGCTTCTCGTAGAACTCGCGGTAGGTCGGCAGATAGGACTTGGGCACGACGCCGAGCACACGGCCCCGGTGGATCACGACAGCGGTGTTGTAGATCCGGTGCGCGTACCGCAGCGGTGCGCCCACCACGAGGACGGGCAGCAGGTCAGCGGACGCCGCCGTGATGTCCAGCAGCGCATCCTCGACCGCGTCCAGCAGCGTGTCCTGCAGCAGGATGTCCTCGATCGAGTATCCCGACAACGTCAGCTCCGGGAACACCGCCAGGCCGACCCCGTCGTCGTGACAGCCCCGAGCGATCCGCAGCACCGACTCCGCGTTGGCCGCGGGGTCGGCGAGGGTCGTCTGGTGGGTACAGGCGGCGACACGAAAGAAGCCCTGCCCGTACGCCGAGTAGAAATCCATGCTTCATTGTTGCCCGAAAACAGATCGGGGTATGCAAGTCCCCATGAGTGAGACTGCGCTGCTGGTCATCGACATGATGAACACCTATCAACACAAGGATGCCGAACCCCTGGCCGACAATGTCGCCAAGATCGTCGACCCGTTGGCCGAGCTGATCTCCAGGGCCCGCGACCGAGACGACGTCGACGTGATCTTCGTCAACGACAACTACGGCGACTTCACCGCAGACTTCGAGGACATCGTTCGCGCCGCACTCGACGGGGCGCGACCGGAGCTGGTGAAACCGATCGCTCCGGGAAAGGACAGTCTGCGGGTCACCAAGGTGCGCCACAGTGCGTTCTACGCCAGCTCGCTGGATTACCTGCTCGGCCGGCTCAAGTGCCAGCAGCTGATCATCACCGGGCAGGTGACCGAACAGTGCATCCTCTACAGCGCGCTCGACGCCTACGTGCGGCATTTCTCGTTCATCGTCCCCCCGGACTGCGTGGCGTATATCGATCCCGAACTCGGGGATGCCGCGCTGACCATGATGAACAAGAACATGCACGCCGAGCTGGTACCGGCTGAGAAGTGCCTGCGCTGACGAATCCGCCGGACCCTTGTGTTGGCCTGCAGTTCGCCCACATGCACCACTGCGGATTCGGCGATTTTTCCTGCGTCGCGCATCGTGAGTCGTCGACCTTTCGCCCGCGCGCCACCTGGAGGAATCGTGAATAAGCTTGCCGTGCAACGTCAGTCACGCCCCTTGCTCCTCGAGCTGTCCGAACTCTTCAACAACTTTTCGACTGGCTTTCCGACGTTTTCCAGCCTGCCGTCGATCGCTGGTCTGCGGCCGTTCTTCGACAACAACCTGCTGCGCATGGAGGACGAGACCCGCGACGGCCGTTACCAGGTTCGTGTCGAACTTCCCGGGGTCGACCCGATCGAGGACATCGAGGTCACCGTCCACGACGGAGAGCTGACGATCAAGGCCGAGCGCACACAGTCGGCAGACACCGACGGTCGTTCGGAGTTCTCGTACGGGTCGTTCGCGCGCACCATCCTGCTGCCCGTCGGCGCCGAAGAGGACGACATCCACGCCACCTACGACCGCGGCATCCTCACCGTCTCGGTCACCCTCTCGGACGACGCGCCAGTCGAGAAGCACGTCGAGGTCATCGAGACGATCCTGGTCGACGACGATGACGACGACGCCGATGACGATGACGATGACGATGACGATGACGACGATGTCGATGACGAGGATGCGCAGGCAGAGCTCCCGGCCGGCGAGAATCAGGAGCAGCCTGCCGGCTGAACTACCCTGGACGGGGTGGATGCGCCCGAGCTCGTAGGCCTGCTGAGAGGTCGTCGGGTCGTGGTGCTCACCGGAGCGGGGATGTCCACGGATTCCGGAATTCCCGACTACCGCGGACCCGATTCGCCGCCGAGCAACCCGATGACCATTCGGCAGTTCACGTCCGACCGCGAGTTTCGGCAACGCTACTGGGCGCGCAATCACATCGGCTGGCGCCACATGCACGAGACAATGCCCAATGCCGGGCATCGGTCGCTGGCCGCACTCGAACGCGCGGGCGTCGTGTCTGGGCTGATCACCCAGAATGTCGACCTCCTCCACACCAAGGCCGGCAGCAGCAACGTCGTCAACCTGCACGGCACCTACGCCGGCGTGATCTGCCTGGACTGCGGTTACACGATGCCGCGTGCCACGCTCGCCGAACTTCTGGAAGCGGCCAACCCGGGCTTCCTAGAGCGGGCCGAGGCAGTGGGCGGCATCGCAGTGGCCCCGGATGCGGACGCGGTCGTCGGCGACACCGCGACATTCACGATCGTCGACTGTTCCCGCTGCGGCGGCATGCTCAAGCCCGACATCGTCTACTTCGGTGAGAATGTGCCCAAAGAGCGAGTGGAACAAGCGTATTCACTCGTCGATGATGCGGATGCCCTGCTGGTCACGGGGTCGTCGCTGACGGTCTACTCGGGTTTCCGGTTCGTTCGGCACGCGGCGTCGCGGGGTGTCCCGGTCGCGATCATCAACCGGGGACGCACACGTGGTGACGGCCATGCGACGGTCAAGATCGACGCCGGCTGCTCGGAGATGCTCGTGCTGCTGGCCGATGAACTGCCCGCCGTCGCCAACTCCGCTTAGATGAGCTGGTGTCCACAGACACCCAAGACGACGACGCCTCCTGGCTGCAGTCGCTGCTAGAGAGCCACCGGCCCGATTCCGGACCCGTATCCGGCCGATGGGCCCTGGGCGTCGGCGACATGATCGCGAATCACTCGCTGACGCCGAGCAAGCTGCGCGGACTGGTCCGCAAGCTCAACTACTTCGGTGGCGTCGCGATCAGCGAAGACACCGTCGAGTTCGACGGCGACAAAGTCGAGTGGGCCGACGTCGAAGAGGTGCGCACCCGTAGCCTCATCGAGTACATGTTCACCGGCGGCCTGGACAGCCAGATCGACAAGCTGCCGGTGCCGTGGTTCCCGTTCCGCAGAAAAGTGATCGGCGCCATTTCACGCGCGGCGCTCACTCTGCTGCTGGCCGCCGCGAAACAGCAGCTCGAGGGCGGCGCAATGGACATTCGGATACCCGCCGAGGTGCACTACCGCGGCATGTTGCGCTCCCGCGAGCTCGCGCCGGGCATGCTCGCCGCCTTGATACTGGCCGACCCCGCGGTGCGTGCGTGCTTCGAGGCGACGGCACAGGCGAACGGCGTGAACGTGGTGCCCGCGGAGGACGACGTCATGGAGGACGCCGACGAGCGTGCCGAGCAGATCAGGTCGATGCTGGCCAAGCTTCAAGCCCGCCTGCACCAGTGATTTCGGTGCGCAAACAGCCGTTGAGCGAACGTTTGCGCACCGGAATCGCAAACTAGACGGCGACCAGGTCGTCGGCGTGGACCGCGGGACGGCGCATCTCGGCAGGCAGATCCGACGTCGACCGGCCCAGCATCGTGGCCAACTCCGAGTGGTCATAGGCCACCACGCCGCGCGCCACCATCGTCGCGTCGTGTGACCGCAGCTCGACGACGTCGCCGCCGAAGAAGCGGCCCGACACCGCGGTGATGCCGGCCGGTAGCAGCGACCGTCGCTGCCTGACGACCGCACGCACCGCGCCATCGTCGAGCGTGAGTGCCCCGGAAGCCTCGGCGGCGTAGCGGACCCAGAACCTGCGCGCCGACATGCGTTCGGGTCGCGGAGCGAACACAGTGCCGACCGATGCGTCGACCAGCGCGGTGGCGGCATCGCTCGCCGCGGCCAACAACACCGGAACTCCGGCATCGGCGGCCAACAGCGCCGACGACAGCTTCGACGCCATCCCGCCGGTACCCAGATGACTACTGCGTCCCGCGACAACCCCCTCGAGGTCATCAGGGCCGGACACCTCGGAGATGAAGCGCGCGTTGCCCTTTCGCGGGTCGGAGTCGTACAGGCCGTCGATATCGGACAGCAGCACCAACGCGTCGGCCCCGACGAGGTGGGCGACCAGCGCGGAGAGCCGGTCGTTGTCACCGAATCGGATCTCGTTGGTGGCAACGGTGTCGTTCTCGTTGACGATCGCGACGGCATGCAGCGCGCGCAGACGGTCCAGCGTGCGCTGAGCGTTGGTGTGCTGCACCCGCATCGAGATGTCGTGCGCGGTCAACAGCACCTGCCCGACGGTGCGGTTGTAACGGGCGAACGCCGTATTCCACGCGTTGACCAACGCCACCTGGCCGACGCTGGCGGCCGCCTGTTTGGTGGCCAAATCGGCGGGCCGTTTGGACAGCTTCAGCGGTTCGATACCGGCGGCGATCGCACCCGACGACACGATCACCACGTCCGAACCGGCCTTCATGCGGGCCTCGATCGCGTCGGCCAGCGTCGCCAGCCGGGCCACGTCGAAAACCCCGGATGGCGTGGTCAGCGCGGTCGTGCCGATCTTGACGACGACGCTTCGTGCGGTCCGGATGCTTTCCCGGTGGGTCACGAATCACCGCCGGGTTTGCGTCGCTCGCGGCGGGCGGCCTTTCGCTCAGAGGCGCCGGGCCGATCGGTCTGCTCCAACCGCACGTCGGTTCCGCGACCGGACAACGGCAGGTCCACACCTGCGGGCGTCTGCGGTTCCCAATCGAACGTCATGTCGCCGATGGTGACCGCGCACCCCGGCTTGGCGCCCAGGCGCAACAGTTCGTCCTCCACGCCCAGCCGTGCCAGCCGGTCGCCGAGGTAGCCGACGGCTTCGTCATTGGTGAAATCCGTTTGGGCGATCCACCGTTCGGGCCGAGCACCGCGTACGACGAAACCGCCCTCACCGTCGGACTCCACAGTGAAGCCGCTCTCGTTCACCGGGATCGGCCGGATCACCGGCCTGCGGGGCACGGCGGCAGGCTGCGCCTTGCGATATTTGGACACCATGTCCCACAGCGCAAACGTCAATGGCCGCAATCCTTCTCGCGACACCGTCGACACCTCGAATACCGGCCAGCCGAACCTGCGGATGACTTCCTCGCGGACGAAGTCGGCGAGCTCGCGCGCTTCCGGCACGTCGATCTTGTTGAGCACCACCGCGCGCGGCCGGGACGCCAGGTCACCCAGGGTCGTATCACCCTGCAGCGTCGGGGTGTACGCGGCCAATTCGGCTTCCAGTACCTCGATGTCGGATACCGGATCACGGCCGGGTTCCAGTGTTGCGCAGTCGACGACGTGCACCAAGACCGCGCACCGCTCGATATGGCGCAGGAATTCCAGTCCGAGGCCTCGTCCCTCCGATGCCCCAGGAATCAGGCCGGGAACGTCGGCGACGGTGAAGGTGTTCTCCCCCGCCGACACCACGCCCAGGTTGGGCGTCAGCGTGGTGAACGGGTAGTCGGCGATTTTGGGTTTGGCCGCCGAGATCGCCGAGACGAGCGACGACTTACCAGCTGACGGGAATCCGACCAGCCCCACGTCCGCGACTGTCTTCAATTCCAGGGTGAGGTCGCGGACCTGCCCCTTCTCCCCGAGCAGCGCGAATCCCGGCGCTTTGCGCGCGCGAGACGCCAATGCGGCGTTGCCTAGCCCGCCGCGCCCGCCTGCCGCGGCGTCGAAGCGGGTGCCCGCGCCGACCAGGTCAGCGAGCAGCCGGCCCTTTTCGTCGAGCACGACCGTGCCGTCGGGCACCTTGACCTCGAGGTCGGCGCCTGCGGCCCCGTCGCGGTTGCCGCCCATGCCCTGCTTGCCGGACGGCGCATCGACATGGGGGTGGAAGTGGAAGTCGAGCAGGGTGTGCACCTGCGGGTCGACGACCAGCACAACGCTGCCGCCGCGCCCGCCGTTTCCGCCGTCGGGTCCGCCGAGTGGTTTGAACTTCTCGCGGTGAACCGACGCGCAGCCGTTACCGCCGTTGCCCGCCTTCGCGTGAATCACGACACGGTCGACGAACCGGGGCATCGGTGCTCACTCCTTGGCCGAAATGGACGTTTGGGCGTAAAGCTCTCGGCGCCCAGCTGCAGAACGTCGACCCCGACGGGGAGATCGATGCGACTAGGCCTCCGAGGAGACGGACGGTCGCACGACGCTGACCGTCTTGCGGCCACGCTTGGTGCCGAACGTGACGGCACCGGGAGCCGTGGCGAACAACGTGTCGTCGCCGCCGCGCCCGACGTTAGTGCCGGGATGGAAATGCGTACCCCGCTGCCGCACCAAAATCTCGCCGGCCTTGACGATCTGGCCGCCGAAGCGCTTGACGCCGAGCCGCTGGGCGGCTGAGTCGCGACCGTTACGTGAGCTGGAAGCGCCCTTCTTGTGTGCCATGTGTCGCCTCCTACTACTTGATTCCGGTGACCTTGAGGACCGTCAGCTGCTGACGGTGACCCTGCCGCTTGTGATAGCCGGTCTTGTTCTTGAACTTGTGGATGCGGATCTTGGGACCCTTGGTGTGCTCGAGCACCTCGCCGGTGACGGCGACCTTCTCCAGCGCCTTGACGTCGGTGGTGACCTTCGCACCGTCGACCACCAGGGCCACCGGCAGCGACACGCTCGCGCCGGCCTCGGCCTCGATCTTCTCGACCTTCACCACGTCGCCAACGGCGACCTTGTACTGTTTGCCGCCGGTCTTGACGATCGCGTACGTGGCCTTATCGCCTGCCATCAGGTCCTTCTTCTTCTCGTCTCCGGGCGCGCGCTACTGGTGGCTGCGCATGTCTGGGTTGCTGGGTCTTTCATGGCCACCGGCCGTAGGCCTGGCGACAACTGCTCAAGATTACTTGAGTCGCGCGGCGAGGGTCAAATCACCGCAGGTCACGCCACCCCAGGGTCAGCGCGTGCGGTCAGTCCTCGTTGATCGGCGGTCCCGCAGGCCTGGCGGCCGCGCGGCGACGGTGCCGACCGGCCGGAACGACGACCTGAGCCGGTTCGGGCTCCTCGTCATCCTCGTCATCCTCGTCATCGGAGTCCTCGTCATCGTCGAAGTCCTCGTCGTCGGAGTCCTCGTCGTCGTCCTCGTCCTCGTCGTCGGAGTCCTCGTCCTCGTCGGAGTCCTCGTCGTCGTCGGAGTCCTCGTCGTCGTCGGAGTCCTCGTCGTCGTCGGAGTCAGAGCCGATGACCTCGATATCGTCGTCGTCCTCGTCGTCCTCGTCGTCATCCAGGTCGATGTCGTCCTCATCGGACTCGTCATCCGAATCGTCATCCGTGTCCTCGAAGTCCTCCTCGGGGGCCTCGGCGACGGCTTCACGGATGGTCTCCGAATCGACTTCGGCGACTTCCTCGGGAGAGGTCTCCGAGTCCGCCTCGTCCCCGTCGCCCTCATGCCGACCATTGGCCGCGGCCATCGCCTTGAACATCGGATGCTCGCCGGCGGGATGCGAAGGCACCTTGGCGACGGGGACGTCCTCGGTCTTGGCGCCGCGCTTGCCGCGCTTGCCCCGACGCCCGGACGTCTCGGCCTTTCGGCCGCCGTTGGAGGTCGAGTCGACGGGGTCGCCGTGCAGCAGGATTCCCCTGCCGGCACATTCCGTGCAGTTCGTCGAGAAAGCCTCGATCAGCCCGGTACCCAACCGCTTTCGCGTCAGCTGCACCAAACCAAGCGACGTCACCTCGGAAACCTGGTGCCGGGTGCGGTCGCGCGCCAGTGCTTCGGTCAGCCGCCGCAGCACCAGGTCGCGGTTGGACTCCAACACCATGTCGATGAAGTCGATGACCACGATGCCGCCGATATCGCGCAGCCTCAGCTGGCGGACGATCTCCTCGGCGGCCTCGAGATTGTTGCGGGTGACGGTCTGCTCCAGGTTTCCACCCGAGCCGGTGAACTTTCCGGTGTTCACGTCGACCACCGTCATGGCCTCGGTGCGGTCGATGACCAACGTTCCACCGGACGGCAACCACACCTTGCGGTCCATGGCCTTGGCCAGCTGCTCGTCAATGCGGTGCACGGCGAACACGTCAGGGCCGTCGGGGGCGGCGGTCTCGTACTTGCTCATCCGCGGAACGAGCTCGGGCGCTACCGAATTCACGTATTCGTTGATGGTGTTCCAGGCTTCGTCGCCGGAGACGATGAGACCGGTGAAGTCCTCGTTGAACAGGTCGCGGATGACCTTCACGAGCACGTCGGGCTCTTCGTAGAGCGCGACGGCGGCGCCCGCCGCCTTCTTCTTGGTTTCGGCTGCTCGCTGCTCGATCTGCGTCCAGCGTTCCTGCAACCGGTTGACGTCGGTGCGGATGTCCTCTTCTTTGACCCCCTCCGACGCGGTGCGGATGATCACGCCCGCTTCGGACGGCACGACCTCGCGCAGGATCTCCTTGAGCCGCTGCCGCTCGGTGTCGGGCAACTTGCGGCTGATCCCGGTGGACGATGCGCCTGGCACGTAGACGAGGTACCGTCCGGCCAGCGAAACCTGCGTGGTCAACCGGGCGCCCTTGTGCCCGACCGGATCCTTACTGACCTGCACGACGACATAGTCGCCGGGCTTGAGAGCCTGCTCGATCTTGCGGGCTGCGCCGCCGAGACCCGCTGCCTCCCAGTTCACTTCGCCTGCGTAGAGCACACCGTTGCGACCGCGGCCGATGTCGACGAACGCGGCCTCCATCGACGGCAGCACGTTCTGCACGATGCCCAGATAGATGTTGCCGACCAGCGACGTCTGTGCCGCCGACGTCACGAAATGTTCGACGACGACGCCGTCCTCGAGTACCGCGATCTGCGTGTAGCGCGCGCCCTCGTGTGGTGGTTCGGTGCGGACCTTGTCGCGCACGACCATCATCCGCTCGACGGCTTCGCGCCGGGCGAGGAACTCCGCCTCGCTCAGGATCGGCGGCCGGCGGCGGCCGGCGTCGCGTCCGTCGCGACGGCGTTGCCGCTTGGCCTCCAGCCGGGTCGACCCGTTGATGCCCTGAATCTCGCCGTCACCGGACTTGCCTGACTTGTCGCCGCGGCCGGACTTGCGCGGCTCGCGCTCGTGGACCACGGTGTTCGGCGGGTCGTCCGAGGATCCGCCGTCGCTGTCGTCCCCGGCGCCGGACTTGCGGCGCCGACGCCGACGACGGCGACGCGTGCCGCCTTCACCGCCCGCACCATCGTCATCGCCGCTGTCGTCGTCGGAGTCATCGGAATCGTCGGAGTCGTCTGAATCGTCGCCGGAGTCCTGGCTGCGACCGTCGGACTCGCCCTCGTCAGAGTCGTCGCCGTTCTGTTCGCCCCGGCCCCGTCCACGGCCGCGACGGCCGCGGCGTCGGCGGCGGGCCGCTGGCCGGTCAGACTGCTCGTCATCGGATTCCGAGCCGGAGTCGTCGCTGTCCTCGTCGTCGTCATCGTCGTCGTCGGGGTCGTATTCGACCCGAATCGGCTGGGGCGCCATGAACAGCGGCTGGTAGTGGGCGCGCTCAGACACTTGCTGCTGGGCGCTCCCCGGTTTCGCCTCGGTCTCGTCGCCGTCGGCCGCAGTGTCCTCGTCGCCGCCGGTCTCAGTCGGCGGCTCGGTCGTAGTGCCCTCGGACTCGCCGTCCTCGATCTCCTGCGCGTCGACGTCCTCAGGGGCGACGTCGTCGGCGACAGCGTCCGCGCCGACGCCGGGATCGGCCTCAGCGGGCGGCTCGACGGTCAGCGTCTGGGGCTGAGCGTCCTCCGCGGGCTGCGATTCTTCGGATAGGGCTTCAGTATGGGCATCGTCGGCCACGTATTCTCCTTTAGCCCCCGGGCGCGTCGTGCTTGACGCGGCCACGCGAGGGCTTCCGCTATTGACCCGGGTTCACTTCGCCCGAGCTTGTTATGGTCTCGCTCCGATCAATCCCCTGGTTGGGGACCGTCAGTGCCGGTCTGAATGATGGCTGGACGGTCTGCGCCGCACCGCGCGTGGCGATGGTCGCGCACGTCAAAGTCTTCATTCGGGTATTCGCCCACTTGTTAAACGGCCGGTTACCCGTGCCCAGTATCCCACATCACGCCACCACACCCGACCAGGCTGGCCAAGCTGGTCATTTGCGACGGCTACGCGTTGGGGAACCAGAGCTGGATTTCGCGGGCGGCGGACTCTGGCGAATCCGAGCCGTGTACCAGGTTGTCCTGGGTGATCAGCGCGAAATCTCCGCGGATCGTGCCCGGTACGGCCTTCTCGACGGGGTCGGTTCCGCCGGCGATCTGACGAAATGCCGTGATGGCGCGCGGGCCTTCCACGATGGCCGCGACAACGGGCCCAGAGGTGATGAACTCCAGCAGCGACCCGAAGAAGGGCTTTCCGTCGTGTTCGGCGTAGTGCTTGCGGGCCAGCTCATCGCTGACGAGCTGCAGTTGCAGGGCGGCGACCGTCAGGCCTTTCCGTTCGATTCGGCTGAGAATCTCGCCGATCAGCTGTCGCTTGACGCCGTCGGGCTTGATCAATACGAGGGTGCGCTCAGTCACGCGGGTCAGCCTAGCCGGGCGCCGATCAAGCGGCGACGAAGGAGCCGCGTTGAGAAGCCCGGCAATTCAACCTAGCTGGACTGGTCAGGGGGACCCTGCTGGCCGGGCAACAGTCCCCGCTTCTGCCTGCGCAACACCTCGAAGCGCAGGTAGGCGATCAGCAGCCACACGCCGACGAACACCAGGCCGATGAAGCCGATGGCGCCGTGCACGAAAACCCCCGCGATCAGCACCAGCTGCAATGCCAGGTTGGCCCAGATGGCCCACGGCCGCCCCTGGATTCCGGCGAACAGCACCAGCACCACGGCGAGCCCGACCAGATATCCGCCGCTGACGGCCGTCAGCCCGCCGCCGATACGCGCCACCACGGGCAGCGCGAGCAGCACGACGATCGCCTCCAGGATCAGCGTGCCTGCCATCACGCCGCGAAAGCTCTTCCAGGGGTCGGGCTGGCCTTGCGGTTGCTCGGTCATTCGGGGTCCCTGCCGAACAGCGTCCGCGCCGCGCCTGCCGTGACGACCGATCCGGTGATCACCATGCCCACCCCTCCGAAGCCGCCGAGGCCCTCGCCTTCATTTCCCGCCTCCTCGACAAGTGCCGTGGCGGTCTCGATCGCGTCGGGCAACGTCGGTGCGGCGATCACCCGTTCCGGGCCGAACCGCTCCTCGGCGCGGATCGCCAGCGCCTCGACCTCCAGCGCGCGCGGCGAACCGTTGTGGGTCACCACGATCTGGTCCAGGACGGGTTCGAGCGCGGTGAGGATCCCGTCGACGTCCTTGTCGGCCATCACCGAGACGACGCCGACCAGGAAACGGAAGTCGAATTCGTCCTGTAGCGCCTGCGTCAATGCGACAGCGCCTGCGGGATTGTGTGCGGCGTCGATGAAAACCGTTGGCGCACTGCGCAGCCGCTCGAGCCGACCGGGGCTGGTTGCGGACGCGAAACCGGCGCGGACCGTGTCGATGTCGAGCTGCCGCTGTGCGCCTGCGCCGAAGAAGGCCTCGACGGCGGCGAGCGCCACCGCCGCGTTGTGCGCCTGATGCTCACCGTGCAGCGGCAGGAAAACCTCGCTGTACACCCCGCCGAGGCCCTGCAGTTCGAGCAGTTGTCCTCCGACTGCGATCTGCCTGCCGAGCACCGCGAATTCCGAATCCTCGCGCGCGACCGCAGCGTCGGCCCGCACCGCCTGGGCCAGTAGCACTTCCATCGCTTCGGGGACCTGACGCGCGATCACCGCGACGGTGCTCAGATCTGTGCCCGAGGGCTCGGGGTCCTCGGCCTGTTTGGTGATGATGCCCGCCTTCTCACCCGCGATCTCGGCGATGGTGTCGCCCAGGTAGTCAGTGTGATCCACGCCGACCGGGGTGATGACGGCGACGGGTGCGTCGACGATGTTGGTCGCGTCCCAACGACCGCCGAGACCGACCTCGACGACGGCCACGTCGACGGGTGCGTCGGCGAAGGCGGCGAAGGCCATCCCGGTGACGACTTCGAACTTGCTCATCGCGGGTCCGCCGGCCGCTTCGGACTGCTGGTCGACCATGTGCACGAACGGTTCGATCTCGCGGTAGGTCTCGACGTACTTCGCGGGGCTGATCGGCTTTCCGTCGATCGAGATGCGCTCGACTGCCGACTGCAGGTGCGGGCTGGTGGTGCGGCCGGTGCGGCGGCTGAACGCGGTCAGCAGGGCGTCGACCATCCGCGCCACCGACGTCTTACCGTTGGTACCCGCGATGTGGATCGACGGGTAGCTCCGTTGCGGTGAGCCGAGCAGTTGCATCAGCGCGGCGATGCGGGCCGTGCTCGGTTCGAGCTTCGTTTCCGGCCAACGCTGATCAAGCAGATGCTCGACCTGAAGCAGCGCCGCGAACTCGTCCGGGGTGGGAGCGGTCATGCCAAGCTGGCCAGGCGCGCCGTGATCCGGTCGACCTCTTCGGAGGCCACCTGCCGGCGGTTGCGGATCTTGTCGACGACGTCGGCTGGGGCCTTGGCCAAAAACGCATCGTTGCCGAGCTTGCCCTCGGTGCCGGCGAGTTCCTTCTGCGCGGCGGCCAGATCCTTTTCGAGCCTGCGCCGTTCGGCGGCGACGTCGACGGTGCCCGACGTGTCCAGCTCCACCACGATCGTGGCCTGCGACAGTCTCACCTCGACCGCGGCCGACGGGTTGAAGCCGTCTTCGGCGTCGGTCAGCCAGGCCAGCGCGGCGATGGCGGGCAGTTGGGCCTCCAGGTCCGCCTTCGCGACATCGGAGAGCCGTGCTGGCACCCGCTGGCGGTCGTTGAGGCCTTGGTCGCTACGGAACCGGCGGATCTCGGTGATCAACTTCTGCATATCGGTGATCCGCTGTGTCGCAATCTGATCCACCGCGAAACCCGACGGCTGCGGCCAGTCGGCGATGACCAGCGACTCGCCACCGGTCAGCGTCTTCCACAGCACCTCGGTGACGAATGGCATGACTGGGTGCAGCAGTTTGAGGAGAGTGTCGAGTACAGACGCAAGCACCCCCGTCGTGTGAGCGGTGTGTTCCGCCTGCCCCAGCTGCACCTTGGCCAGCTCGACGTACCAGTCGCAGAACTCGTCCCAGGCGAAGTGGTACAGCGACTCGCACGCGCGGCTGAACTCGTAGTCATCCAACGACGAATCCACCTCGGCGCGAACCTCTTCCAGCCGTCCGAGGATCCACCGGTCGGCATCGGTGAGCTGGCCGACGTCGGGTAGCGGCGCGGGTGCGGCGCCATTCATCAGCGCGAATCGGGTCGCGTTGAACAGCTTGGTGGCGAAGTTGCGAGACGCGCGGGCGTGATCCTCGCCGATGGACAGGTCGCCCCCCGGGCTAGCACCGCGGGCGAGGGTGAAGCGCAGCGCGTCGGCGCCGAACTTGTCGACCCAGTCGAGCGGATCGATGCCGTTGCCACGCGACTTGCTCATCTTGCGGCCGAACTCGTCGCGGATCAGCCCGTGCAGGAACACGTTCTCGAACGGCACCTGCGGCCCGCGCCTCCCCCCGCTCGTGATGGCCGGATCGTCGGCGACGAAGGTGCCGAACATCATCATCCGGGCGACCCAGAAGAACAGGATGTCGTAGCCGGTGACCAGAACCGTTGTGGGATAAAACTTCTCGAGTTCTTTGGTGTGCTCGGGCCAACCCATGGTGGAGAACGGCCACAGCGCCGAGCTGAACCAGGTGTCGAGCACGTCGGGGTCCTGCTCCCAGCCGGCCGGCGGGGTCTCGTCCGGGCCGACGCACACCATGTCACCGTCGGGGCCGTGCCAGATCGGGATGCGGTGGCCCCACCACAGCTGACGTGAGATGCACCAGTCGTGCATGTTGTCCACCCAGGCGAACCAGCGCGGCTCCAGGCTCGGCGGGTGGATCACGGTGCGGTGTTCACGCACGGCATCCCCGGCCGCGGCGGCCAGCGATTCGACCTTGACCCACCACTGCAGCGACAGCCGCGGTTCGATGGGCTCGCCGCTTCGCTCGG
Source organism: Mycobacteriaceae bacterium (assembly GCA_019749805.1). Taxonomy (GTDB): domain Bacteria; phylum Actinomycetota; class Actinomycetes; order Mycobacteriales; family Mycobacteriaceae; genus Mycobacterium. The sequence goes on from JAIEPH010000021.1 coordinate 88,980, forward strand.
AATGGCCGACGCTGTGCAGGTACGGCCGCTTCTCGGAGACGACGCGCCCCTGTTCGGCGAGCGCCTCACGGACCTTGACGCGTGCATCGAAGCGGTCCAGACCGTCGAATTCGGTTCCGGTGTCGGCGATCCGGCCTTTGGTATCCATGATCGTCGGCATCGGCAACTGGTGGCGCATACCGATCTCGAAGTCGTTCGGATCGTGTGCGGGGGTGACTTTTACTGCGCCCGTGCCGAACTCGGGGTCCACGTGCGCATCGGCGACGATGATCATCTCGCGGTCGACGAACGGATGCGGCAGGGTTTTGCCGACCAGATCGCGATAGCGTTCGTCGTCGGGGTGCACCGCGATCGCCGTGTCGCCCAGCATCGTCTCGAGGCGGGTGGTGGCCACCACGATGTGCGGTTCGTCGTCGCGCAGCGAGCCGTAACGGAACGACACCAGCTCGCCTTCGATGTCCTCGTACTTGACCTCGAGGTCAGACACTGCGGTCTCGAGGACGGGCGACCAGTTCACCAGCCGTTCGGCGCGGTAGATCAGCCCGGCGTCGAACAGCCGCTTGAAGATGGTGCGCACCGCGCGCGACAGACCCTCGTCCATGGTGAACCGGTCACGACTCCAGTCGACACCGTCGCCGAGGCGGCGCATCTGCCCGGCGATCGTGCCGCCGGAGTCGTGTTTCCAGTCCCAGACCTTGTCGATGAACAGCTCGCGGCCGAAGTCCTCTTTGGTCTTCCCGTCGACGGCAAGCTGCTTTTCGACGACGCTCTGGGTCGCGATGCCCGCATGGTCCATGCCGGGCAGCCACAACACCTCGTAGCCCTGCATGCGCTTGCGGCGAGTCAGCGCGTCCATCAGCGTGTGGTCGAGCGCGTGGCCCATGTGCAGGCTGCCCGTCACATTCGGCGGCGGGAGAACGATCGAGTACGGCGGCTTCTCGCTGGCGGCGTCGGCCTCGAAGTAGCCGGCATTGACCCAGCCCTCGTACAGATCGCTCTCAACCGCGCCGGGATCCCAGGATTTGGGCAGGGCGTCAAGGCCGGGGCGGGAGCTGTCGGTCACCGCGCCATTCTATGAACTCCAGCGTGGTGGCCGTTCAGGTGGATTGCCGGGCTCACATCAGCCCGGTCGGCGGCCTACTTCTTGCCGCCGAGCAATCCGCCCAGAATCTCGCCAATTGGGTTGCTCTGACCGCCGCTGCCGCCCAGCACGCTGCCCAGGATGCTGCCCAGCGGGTTGTTGCCGCCGCCACCGCCACCACCAGCGCCGCCGAGGATGCCGCCGAGGATGTCGCCGAGACCTCCGCCGCCGCCCGCGGGCGCCTGCTGGGCCTCGGCAGGCGCCGAACCCTTGCTGAGTTGCTTGCCGATGTAGGCCAGCACGATGGGCGCCAGGATCGGCAGCAGTTGCTTGATCAGGTCGCCGCCACCGGCACCCTGACCGGCGAGTGCGGACGCGACTGACCCGCTGTCGTTGCCGCCGAAAATCTTCGCGACGTATTGATCACCCTGCTTTTCGTCGACCTGGTCGACGCTGACGCCGCCGTCGAGCAGGCCGCTCGCGCCTTGCTGGGCCACCGCGGATTCGAGGTCGCTCGAGTCGATCTGATCGGCCTGGACGTTCTCGGCCAGACCGCCGACCAGCGCGGGCACCAGGGTCCGAATCGCGTTGTTGACCTCGCCTTCATCGGCACCGATCTTCTTCGCGATGTCCCGTACCGGGATTTGTGCGTAGAGATCGTCGAGACCAGCCATTACCGCCCACCTTCTTCGCTGGGATATGCCCTGACGCGGTCAAAACTAGTCCAGCCAACTCTTGGCGCACAGGCGTTCGGTCAGAAGGACGAATTCAGGCTAGTCGCGTTGTCTCCAAATGCACTTCGGCGGCGGGGAATCGCGCAAGCAACGCATCACCCATCGCTGCCGCGGGCGTCAGGACACCTCGCAGATCGGAAAGTCGGTCACGGTCGAGGGCCAGCGCCAACGCCGACTCTCCCAGCAGCACCGATGTTGCCTTGTACCCCGGGTCGCCCTGCTGCGACATCGTCGCCCGATAGCGGGCACCCGTTGTCGTCGTCGTGTACGTCTCGACCGTGTAGTGGCCGCGTTCGCGTGTGCGTTCACTGGGTCCTGTGCCCGGCTTCGGGACGATGCGCTCGACGAGCTTGCCCGGCAGCCGGTTGAAGTAGCGGCTCCCCAGCGCCATCATCACATTGTTCGCCGCTGCGCTCACTGCGGCCGTCGCTGGTGCGGCAACGGAGCGGCCCACACTCATCTGCTCGGCATACTCGAACCGCCGACCGTAGGTGTAATCCAATAATGCATTGCTGCGGCGCACAATTCGCGTGTTCGCGGCGGCCATCACAAATGGCCCGACCCAGTAGCCCTTGAGTTCACGGGCGATGTCACCGCCACGACGCCAGCGCAGGTCCGGCTGGCCGCCGAGTTCCGGTTCGGCGGCGCGGTCCGGCGTCAAGGTGTAGGGGTCGTTCATCACACGCCTGGCCTCGGGGTCGGCCGAGGCCGCACGCATCAGCTCCAGCATCGATGCGACCGTGCCACCTGACACTCCTCCCGCGAAAGTTCGAACCACCAGGTTTGTTTCGGCGAGCTCACCCGATTTGTCCTGATCTGCGCGACGGTGCAGTGCGAATACGGTGAGATCTGAAGGGATGGAGTCGAATCCGCATGAGTGGACGATACGTGAACCGGTGTCGATCGCCTGTTCGTGATACAGGTCGATGCATTCGTGGATGAAGAGGCTTTCACCGGTCAAATCGGCGTAGTCGGTTCCCGCGGCAGCGCACGCGGCCACCAACGGCAGCCCGTACTTCAGGTAGGGCCCGACGGTCGTCACCACAACCTGCGTCCGGGCCGCCATGGCGTTGAGTGACGACGGCTGTGAAGCGTCGGCCGCAATCACCTCCCAGGATTGCGCCGGCTCCCCCAATGACTCTCGTACCGCGAGTAGCTTGTCCGCTGACCTGCCCGCCAGCGCGATGCGGGCGTCGGCACCGGATCTGGCCAGGTATGCCGCGGTCAGCTTGCCGACGAAGCCGGTGGCCCCGTACAGGACGATGTCGAATTCGCGATCGGTACCCATGCGCGCGACGCTACCCGAGCGTCTCGGGCAGCTCGACGTCCTCACCGAGCACGTGACGGCTGAGGAAAGCCGTTACCACCTGATACCAGATCTTGGCGTGCGCGGGGGTGAGCACCCAGTGGTTCTCGGACGGGAAGTACAGGAATTGGTGCGGGCTGGTGCCGTCGTCGGCGGCGGGCAGCCGCGATTCGGTGAGCAGTTGATACCAGAGACGCAGCGCTTCGCCGATGGGTACGCGATAGTCCTTGTCGCCGTGGATGACCAGCATCGGAGTGGCGATCTGGCCGACATGGAGGTGTGGCGAGTTCGCCGCCGCCATCTCCGGGGTCATCTCCCGCACCCAGTAATACGACGCGTCAGTGGTGGTGCCGAACTGGTCGAGCGCCCACAGGCTCGCGTGCGTGACGATTGCATCAAACCGATTGGTATGTCCGGCAACCCAATTGGCCATATAGCCACCGAAAGATCCGCCCATCGCCGCGGTCCGATCGGCATCGACACGCGCATGCTCACACGCCGCGTCCGTGGCCGCCATCAGATCCTCGTACGGCGCGCCTCCCCACGCGCCCCACCCACGCTGGATGAAATCCTGTCCGTATCCCGTCGACAACCCAGGATCAGGGAGCAACACGGCATAGCCCCGCGCGGCCAACAACCAGGGATTCCATCGCCACGACCAGCCATTCCAGCTGCCGAGCGGGCCGCCATGAATCCACAACAGCAGCGGCGCGGGCCTGTCGCCCTCTGGCAGCGCGAGCCATGAACGCACCCGGGTGCCGTCGGTCGCTGTCGCCTCGACCTCAGTCAGCGTCCCGGGAAGCGGCGGCAAGTCGACACAGGGCAACTCGGTGACCGATCCGTCGGGATCGACGCGCACCGGATGAGGCGGCGCCGTATAGGAGCTGCGCAGCGCGTAGATCACCCCGCCGGGCGCGGTATTGACGTCGCTGTACGTGTAGGCGTCGTGCGTCAGTTGCGTGACAGTGCCATCGGCCGGATCGATCGCAAAGACCGGACCTCGGCCGTCCTGGTCAGCCGTGACGATCAGCGCTGAACCGTCGCGTGACCACTTCACCGACGTCGCCCAACGATCCCAGTCCGGTGCGATCTCGATCGGATCATCACCGAATCTCAAGTGATGCAGTGTGATCCGGGGTGCTATCTCGGGCGTCGAATACGATTCGCGGACGTATACGACCGACGATCCATCCGGTGCGATCACCGGGCTCCACAGGTCACCGTCGGGGTCGTCGGCGATCACGGTCCGATCGCCGGTGTCGGTATCGATACGCACCAGAACGGCATGTTTGGCAGCACCTGCGGCCGGCTGCTGCCAGCTGGTGACGACGAACCGGCCGTCGGGACTGACATCGAAGTCCGTGTCCCACAACGCGCTTCCCGGCGCTTCGGTCAGGTCCTTCGGGGTGTCGTCATCGAGAGCTGCGCCGAACAGGTGTGGCACGCCCGGTCCGAGGTCCTTGTCCCAGTGGCGAATCGGGTAACCGGTATGCAGGATTGCCGTGACCTTGGTGTCCTTGCGCAGTTCCCGAAGACGGCGATCGTCGTCGACACCGCGGGCCGAGGGCATCGCCGGCGCCCGCACCACGGCGAGCTCCGCCTCGGCGGCGGTGCGCACGGCCTCGATCCCGCCGGGCAATGCGAGCGCCTCGAAAGCCTCACCGCCCGCCGCGGGCAGGCGCCACAGCGCCGCGGGCGGCTTGTCGTCGCCCTCGGTCGGCCGGGAAGCCACGAACAGCACGTCGCCGTCGGCGGTGAACACCGGCGACGACTCACCCTTGGCCCCGCGGGTCAGCCGTCGCGCCGGCTGCCCGCCGGCGGGGTCGAGCTCCCATATGGCGCTGACGTACTCGGTGCGCTTCTCGTTGAGCTCGGCGACGGTGGTCACGACGCGGGTGCCGTCCGCCGACACCGCCAGCCCCGAGACACGGGGCAATGCGACGTAGGCATCGAGGTCGTCGAATGGCGTCGGCTGCGTCATGCCCATGTTGGTAGCACACGCCGTCGCGTCCCGACCTGCGCCGAGTCCGCTGCGCCCGTAGGTTTGATTTTCAAACTAACTCGTGGCACGCTGGCGACATGACCTCGCCGCAGGCACTTCCGTTGGCTGAACTCCCCGGTCGGCCATGCCCGATCGCGGCGGCGCTGGAAGTCGTCGGAGAACGCTGGGCGCTGCTCGTCATCCGGGAGATCGCGCTGGGTGCCACCCACTTCACCGACATCGTGCGTGGCACCGGCGCACCGCGCGACCGCATCGCGGCCCGACTGAAGGCGCTGGAGAACGCGGATGTCGTCACCCGCTCGCAGTACCAAAGCGCGCCCCCGCGCTACGAGTACCGTCTCACCGCGTCCGGCGAGGCGCTGATTCCCGTCCTCGACGCTCTCCTTCAGTGGGGCAAGGCGCACGCCGTCGCCCTCGATGACCCCGACCGCCAACGCCACTACCCGTCTATGACCAAATCGAAGGACAATCGATGACCGCGGACCTGACCGATACCGACGCCCGCACAGACTGGGGCCCGCAACGCTCGAAGACCATCACATGGCACGAACCGGGCCCGAGCACCGCCAAGGGACTGACGATGGCGGGCCTGGACTACCTGCAGGCGATGGCCGAGGGCCGTCTACCGCAGCCGCCGATCAGCGGTCTGATGGAGTTCGCCATCGCCGAAGCCGAAGAAGGTCGAGTCGTATTCACTTGCCAGCCAGACGAATCCGCATACAACCCGATCGGCGCGATTCACGGCGGGCTGATCTGCACGCTGCTGGACTCGGTGACAGGCTGCGCCGTCCACAGCACCCTTCCCGCGGGCAAGGGCTACACCTCGATCGAGATCAAGGTGAACTACCTCAAGGCGGTACGCCTGAGCAGCGGCGTCCTCACCGCCGTGGGCACAGTGGTGAAGACCGGATCGCGCGTCGGCTTCTCCGACGGTGTTGTGACGGACGAATCCGGAGCGATTGTCGCCACCGCGACCAGCACGCTCCTCATCTTCGATCTCTAGGCGCACGCGATACGTTCGACGGATGCCGAAGCGGATCCTGGTGATCGGCGCGGGTATCGCCGGACTGGCGACCGCCAACGCGCTCCAACAGCACGGCCACGACGTCTCGGTCATCGAGGAGCGCATCGACACCTCATCCGGTGCGGGCATCAGCATCTGGCCCAACGCACTGGCGGCCCTCGACGAAATCGGCCTAGGCGACACGGTCCGCGGCGCGGGCGGCCGAATCACCGGTGGGGCGATGCGCTGGCGTGACGGGACCTGGCTGCGCCACCCGTCGCCGCAGCGACTGGTCGAGGCGCTCGGCGAACCGCTGGTGGTGATCCACCGAAATGTCCTGACATCGGTGCTGGCCGGCCGGCTTGCCGAGGGCACCCTGCGATACGGGCTCGCGGCCCGCTCCCTGGTGGCCACCGCCGACGGTGTACAGGTGAGTCTGTCGGACTCGACGACGATTCAGGTCGATGCGGTCGTCGGCGCGGACGGCACGCACTCGATGGTTGCGCGCCATCTGAACGGCCCACTGGGTAATCGCTATGTCGGCTACACGGCGTGGCGTGGGGTGGCCGAGTGCACAATCGACCCCGCCTTCGCAGGCGAGGTCCTCGGCCCCGCGGTCGAGTTCGGCCACGTGCCCCTCGGCGGCGACAGCACCTATTGGTTCGCCACCGAACGCACGTCGCAGGGGCGCAGCGCGCCGCAGGGCGAGCTCAACTACCTCAAGGACAAATTCGGTGCATGGGCGGAACCCATTCCCGCAGTGCTGGCCGCCACGGATCCGGCCCGTGTGTTGCGCACCGACCTATACGACCGCGACCCGGCGCGGCAGTGGGCCCGGGGAACCGTCGTGGCGGTGGGTGACGCGGCTCATCCGATGCGGCCTCATCTGGGTCAGGGCGGCTGCCAGGGGCTCGAGGACGCGGCAATCCTGGCTTTCTTCGTCGACAGGAGCGCCGATCTGAGCACCGCGTTCAGCCGCTTCGCGGCGTTCCGCCGCCCTCGGGTGCGCTCGCTGGTGCGGGAGTCCAAGACTATCGGCCGGATTGTGAACCTGCCGCCGCTGCTCAGCGCTGCGATCACCCGGGCGAGCGTCCTGGGGCCCGAAGCGCTTCTCACGCGGCACTTGGCCACGGTCGCGGCCCGCTCGGCGTTCGCGCTCCCTACCGACCGCGACGTCCAGCCGGCCTGAGGTCAGCCTCGAGTTCAGCCGCCGAGCAGTGTGGCGCACATCTGGCGCGGATTGAGGAAGCCGAGGAAAGCGCTCGACGGCATCGCGGCGCAGCCACCCGCGGCCGCGGGCACGGCCGGCATCGAGGGCGCTGAGCCCGGGGTTTTCCAGATGGCAGGCGAGGCACCGCGGGGACCGCACTTCGGCCACGCCTTGAGGCCCTGGGTGCGCAGGACGTTCTCGGCCACCCGGATCTGCTCGGCGCGGGAGGCCGTCGCGGGGTTACCCCTCCCGCCGTTGGAGTTCCACGTCGCCTGCTTGAACTGCAGGCCGCCGTAGTGGCCATTGCCGGAGTTGATGGACCAGTTGCCACCCGACTCACATTCGGCGATGGCGTCCCAGTTGACCGAATCCGCATTCGCGGTGGCGGTGGACATGGCCATCGGCACGACGGCGAGCGCGCCAGAGATGGCGGCGGTCAACAGGCCCTTGGCGACAAGCTTCGAAAACTTCATTTCTGCGGTCCTTCCCCGACCGTTTGCAACTCAAGGCCCGCGTGAAGCGCTGCGCTTGCTTCAATGCGGCTATCCGGTGTTTCGGGTGAGGAAGGTCACGTGTTACGTAAGCGTCAAGAGTTTTAATCGTTACTTAATTGGCGTAAGAGGCCTCTGAGAAAGAAGAGGCGGTGTCCAGGCATTTCGCCTGAACACCGCCTCAGCAAGGGTCCTACTGTTTACTAGCCACGTCCGCCGCAGCTCGGCCATGCGCCGATGCCCTGCGACTGCAGAACGTTCTCCGCGACGCGGATCTGCTCTTCACGGCTGGCGTTGTGCGGCGAGCCACTGCCGCCGTTGGACCGCCAGGTGCCCATGGAAAACTGCAGGCCGCCGTAGTAGCCGTTACCCGTATTAATGGCCCAGTTGCCGCCGGACTCACAAGCCGCGACCGCATCCCAGTTGACGCTGTCCGCATTGGCGGTGCCTGCCAGCGCCATCGGCGTCACGGCGAGCGCGCCGGCGAAGGTCGCCAGACCAATCGTCTTGCGGATGTTCTTCAACTTCGATCCTTTCGACGTGCGCGCGCCGACCAGACCCGTGCGAGGACGCACGGGGTACGTGCCTGATCACAGGCCGGGGTTTTGGGCCGCACCGTCTCGGGTAGGTGCAGCAGTGGGAAGCGAAAAGCGCCACACCGGACGATCATGTCCAGTGGCCGACGGTTGCGTAGTGACCGCTCGGCCCCACTCACACGCAGGTTCGTGGTTTTTGAAATTATTTGCTTCCTGAGAAGCCGTTTAGGACCGTACAAACCGATTCGGCGAAAGTCATTTCGGCCAAGATCGTGTCCCGGGTCAGATCACGAACTGATCACGCCGGGCAAAGTCGAACGTCTGCGCAGGTCATCCGCAAGTTCCCCGAAGCTGAGGTTTTCACAGCTTCGGCGTATCACCGTGAGCCATTTCACTAGGATTTTGTGACCCAGCCCACCATTTCAGCCGCTTGGAAGCCCCACGTTTTGTGGCGAAACATCCAGCATGAGTGGAGAAGTCGCTGATGCACGCCAGTATCGGTCGATCGATTCGCTGGTATCACCGATGACGCCAGAGCGCAGCAGATTAACGCCAATGCCCAGTACCCCTTGATGTTTGATGCACAGCATCGTCCCCCGGCTCCATGCATCAATCGATGGGCAATCCGCATTCTTAATGCGCTGGATGGCTTGAAAGTGCTGTGCTACAGCGTATTACGTATGCTTCGGATGCCAGCTGGCCTACGATGCGCCGAGTACATGCTCATCTGAGCCCGCCCGCAGTCGGGACGAGCGAGGATGTGACCGGTAACCCGGCGTCCCATTTCACCCTCGGCGCTGTCCGAGAACGAAATTCGACCCGCTCCGCGATCGAATTGGCGCGCACCGCCGGTCGATGAATTCGAGAGTTTCTGTCGGACAAGATATCTGAGGTCCCTCCGAGCGATACTCGGCAGCCCTCCGCGACCAGAACTCGCCGTCGACGCGGTCCATATCACGGAGAAATATCGACGCAATTCGGTGCACAGAATTGAGATCGATAAGAGGCGAATTAAATGGGCTTGAATTTGCGAATTTGCTAGGCGATTCGAGAGGACGCCGTGGCCCGCAGCTCGGCGGCCGTGTTGACGTTGGTCAGGGACGCCTGCTCGGGCATGACCACCCGCTGCGTGTCGACCCTCTCGGTCAGGGCGCGCATGCTGCGCTCCCCCGCGTCGACGAGCTCGGACACCCGCTCATGCAGGCTGGTGCGGTAGATCCCGGCGAGATAGTGGGTGCGACCGTCCCACGGCAGCACCACGTCGGCCCCGAGTCGGACAGCGGGACCTTCGAGTTCGTCGATCAGGTCGGCCGACAGCAGGGGCATGTCGACAGCGCAGACGAAGGCGAACTCGAGTCCGGCTTCCGCGGCCGCACGCAACCCGCGGCCTGTCGCCAGCAGTGGCCCGACCCCCCGGATATCGTCCCGCAGAATCTGCGCGTCCAGGGTCGGCAACGCCTGACCCGGGGCGGCGACGACGAACACGGGTGCACATCTCGGGCTGACGGCTGACACCATCCGCTCGACAAGCGTTTGGCCGTCGAACATGACGGTGGCCTTGTCGCGGCCCATTCGACGGGAAGCCCCGCCGGCCAGAATGACCGCTGCAAGCGGTACGGGGGACGTCACGTCAGTGAGATTAGTCGACGGTCCAGGTGTCTTTGCCGCGGAGCAGCGACTGCAACGCGGCCGTGTCGTGCGGCTTGGCATCGCGCGCCGCGGCGACCTGCTGGCGGGCGGCGTCGTCGTAGGTCGGCTTGCTGACCTTCCGGAAGATCCCCATCACCATGTGGTCGAGGTTCTGCTCGGAGAGCCGCGACAGCGCGAACGCGTACGCCGGATCCTCCAGCTGCGCGTCGTGGACGACGATCTCGTCGGCCGACACATCGGCGGTCTTGGCGACCTCGAGCCCGTAGCCCGACTTGACGACGCAGTATTCGCCATCGCCGCCGAAGGTGATCGGCTCGCCGTGGGTCAGGTTGATGAGTCGCTCCTCGGCGCCTTCCTTGCGTAGTGCGTCGAACGAGCCGTCGTTGAAGATCGGGCAGTCCTGCATGATCTCGACGAGCGCGGCGCCGCGGTGCTCGGCGGCGCCACGAAGCACCTCGGACAGGCCTTTGCGGTCGGAGTCCAGGGCGCGGCCAACGAATGTCGCCTCGGCACCGAGCGCCAACGACACCGGATTGAACGGGTAGTCCAGCGAACCCATCGGGGTCGACTTGGTGACCTTGCCCGTCTCTGACGTCGGCGAGTACTGCCCCTTGGTCAGACCGTAGATCCGGTTGTTGAACAGCAGGATCGTCAGATTCACGTTGCGACGTAGCGCATGGATCAGATGGTTGCCGCCGATCGACAGCGCGTCGCCGTCACCGGTGACGACCCACACCGACAGGTCTTGGCGGGCCAGCGCCAGTCCCGTCGCGATCGTCGGCGCACGGCCGTGAATCGAGTGGAATCCGTAGGTCTGCAGGTAGTACGGGAATCGGCTCGAGCAGCCGATACCGCTGACGAACGCAATGTTCTCGCGACGCAGCCCGAGCTCGGGTAGGAAGTTGCGGATGGTGTTGAGGATGACGTAGTCGCCGCAACCGGGGCACCAGCGGACCTCCTGGTCGCTGGTGAAATCCTTCGACTTCTGTGGCTCGTCTGTCGTTGGAACCAAGCTGGTTCCAGCCGTCAGCCCGAGGTCTGCACCAATCAGGTCAGTCATGCGCTAGCTCCCACACCAGTTTCCACGGTGGCCGCGGCCAGCCGTGCAAACTTGGCCTTGTCAATTTCCTTGTCGCCCAACGTTCCGTCGAGCGCAGCGTCGATGATCCCTTCGACCTCGTCGGCCAGGAATGCCATGCCCTCCACCTTGGTCACCGACTGAACGTCGACCAGGTACTTGCCGCGCAGCAGCAGCGCCAGCTGGCCGAGGTTCATCTCCGGCAACACCACGTTGGGGTAGCGCCGCAGCACCTCGCCCAGGTTGGCGGGGAAGGGGCTGAGATTGCGCAGGTGCGCCTGGGCCACCTTGATGCCCTTACGCCGCGCGCGACGGCATGCTTCGCCGATGGGGCCGTAGCTGCTCCCCCAGCCGAGCATCAACAGCTCCGCGTCGCCGGTGGGGTCGTCGACCTCGAGGTCCGGCACGGTGATGCCGTCGACTTTGGCTTGGCGCAGCCGCACCATCAGGTCGTGGTTCTTCGGCTCGTAGGAGATGTTGCCCGAGCCGTTGGCCGCCTCCAGCCCGCCGATGCGGTGCTCGAGACCTGGAGTGCCCGGGACCGCGAACTGGCGGGCCAGCGTCTCGGGGTCACGCGCATACGGCTGGAAGGGCTCACCCGTCTTAACGAAGGTGTGCTCGATCTTCTCGTAGGTGCTGACGTCCGGGATCTGCCACGGCTCAGAGCCGTTCGCGATCGCGCCGTCGGACAGGATGATCACGGGAGTGTGGTAGTTGATGGCGATGCGGACGGCCTCGACGGCGACGTCGAAGCAGTCCGACGGGGACCTCGGCGCCACCACCGCGACCGGAGATTCGCCGTTGCGCCCGAAGAGCACCTGCAGCAGGTCGGCCTGTTCGGTCTTGGTCGGGAGACCCGTCGAGGGGCCGCCGCGTTGCACGTCGATGACGATCAGCGGCAGTTCGGTCATCACCGCGAGCCCCATGGCCTCCGACTTCAGCGAGATACCGGGTCCGGAGGTGCTGGTGACGCCCAGCGCACCGCCGTACGACGCGCCGATCGCCGCGCCGATGCCCGCGATCTCGTCCTCGGCCTGGAAGGTCAGCACGTTGAAGTTCTTGTGCTTGGACAGCTCGTGCAGGATGTCCGACGCCGGGGTGATCGGGTAAGTGCCCAGCACCACCTGCAGCTCACTCAGTTGCCCTGCCGTGACGATCCCGTACGCCAGCGCGGTGTTACCCGAGATCTGCCGGTACTCACCGCTCTTGAGCTTGGCGGGCGCGACCTCGTAGACGCTGCCCGCGAAGGCCTCGGTCGTCTCGCCGTAATTCCAGCCGGCCTTGAGCGCCAGCACGTTGGCCTCGGCGATGTCGGGCTTGCGGGCGAACTTCTCGCGGATGAACGCCTCGCTGTGCTCGAGCTCGCGGCCGTACATCCACGACAGCAGACCGAGAGCGAACATGTTCTTGGCGCGCTGGCCGTCCTTCTTCGACGCGCCGATCTCCTCGACCGCACCCAGCGTCAGCGTGGTCATCGGCACGGCCTGCACCACATAGTCGGACAGGTCGTCGTTCTCCAGGGGGTTGCCCTCATAGCCGACTTTCGCCAGATTGCGCTTGGTGAATTCGTCCGAGTTGGCGATGATCAGCCCACCGCGCGGCAGGTCGGAAACGTTGGCCATCAGCGCGGCGGGGTTCATCGCGACGAGAACGTCGGGACGGTCGCCCGCGGTCAGGATGTCGTAGTCGGCAATCTGGATCTGGAAGGACGACACCCCGGGCAGCGTGCCCTGTGGCGCGCGGATCTCCGCGGGGTAATTCGGTTGCGTCGCAAGGTCATTGCCGAAGAGCGCGGCCTCGGAGGTGAAGCGGTCACCCGTGAGCTGCATGCCGTCACCGGAGTCGCCCGCGAAACGAATGACCACCTTTTCGAGCTTCTGTCTGGTGCCCGGGTTGGCCCCGTTGCCGTTGGCCCCCACTGCGACCGCCTTCCGTCCTGAGTCAAGCCGTTTCGGCGAACATCCTCGGAGTCGCGGTGCAAGCGTCGCGCCGTCGTTGGACGTCCACAGAAATTTGATGTCACTGGCAGTACCGATTATGGCACTTCTCTTAGGCGGCCCTTCACCCGACTCGCGGGGTACGCACAGGTAACTACCAAACGAACGCCCTGATCAGCCCGTGTGCCAATGCCCGCGGCGAGACAAAAATGTGTTTTGCGTCACGTGGCACTGAGTGTCATTAATAAGGAAATTGCTACCGATCAGTAGCCCGTTGCTAGCACTCGGGCGACGGCTACGGCGGCAAGTTGTAGGGCGTGATGATCTGGATGGGCACCGGCCGCGCCGACTCCACCGGCAACGCGCCCTGCTGTTGGAGTATCAGGCGCATCGCCAGGCGCGCGTCGGCGCGAAGATCGTTGCGCAGGACGACCGAGATGCGCCCGTCACGCAAAAGCTGTCTGTTGTCGACGTCCAGATCATGGGCAACGAAAACCCTGCACAACCGCCCCAATCGTTCGAAGGCCGCGATCGTCGCGGTGTTGCCACCCCCGACCGAGTAGACGGCTGCGACCTCTGGATGGCGCTCGAGCGCCTGGAGAACCAACCGCTCGTTCGTCGAATCCAGCCCGTCGCTCTCGCTGACTTCCACGATTGTGCGGCCGGTGCCGCGCATCGCCGAGCGGAAGCCGACCTCGCGCTCACCCTCGCCGCGGAAAACCGCCCGGCTCAGCGTGATGAGGATGTCCGACGGCGCCGACCCCAGCCACTCCCGCATCAGATAGGCCGCCGTCACCCCGGCACCGTGGTTGTCGATGCCCACGTACGCGCAGCGCGCGCTCGCGGGAATGTCGGTCGTATACGTCACCACCGGCACACCGCCTTCGACGAGGCGGTCGACGGCCTCGGCCACCGCCGGGTCGTCCTGGGCCTTGAGTACGACGCCGTGGCTGCCCTTGATGCGGCCGAGCGCCTCCACCATCTGTTCCGTTGATCCGGACTCCCACAGATGAAAGCGGGCGCGCAGCGCGGCGGGCGCGAAGGCGGGCAGCTCGGCCTCGATGGCGGCGCGAAACGCATCGGAGAACCGCTCCGGCGTCTGCATCACGATGTCGATGAGGTAGCGGCGGCCGTTCAGGCGCAGCTGAGCCCGCTGCTTGTCGAGATCCGCGATCGCCTGCTCGACTTCGGCCCTGGTGTTCGCGCGGACGCCGGGCCGTTGGTTGAGGACGCGATCGACAGTTGCCTCGCTCAGCCCGGACTGCTGGGCGATCTCGCGAACTTTGTAGCGGTGCGGCATCGATCTTCCTAAGGTGTTTTTGATGGATTTCTGGCGTTGATTGCGGCGACTGTCACAGCAAGACTAACTGGCATGACCGCACCGGTGAGGACCACAGACCCGCCGTGGATCGGCGAGTCCGAATGCCGGATCGACGACTTCCGGACACAGGTGCTCTGCGACACCGAACGCGCCGACTACCCGAACGCCACCGATGTGCGGAGCAACGTGCCGGTGTACTCGGCCGCCGCGGTGGCCGGCGGCGACCGGCGCGAGCTGCAGGCGGAGTTGATCCGCGCGCTCGCCGACGGGCCGGGCGTCGTGCTGTTCGAAAGCGCCTTTTCCCGTGACCTCGTCGACCGCGCGAACGAGGGCTTCTTCGCGATCATCGCCGCGCAGCGCGAGGCGGGCACGGCCGCGGGCGACCACTTCGGCAAGCCCGGCGCCAACGACCGGATCTGGAATGCCGCCCAGAAGCTCGCGCTGCACGCGCCGGATGTGTTTGCCGAGTACTACGCGAACGACATTCTCGCCATCGTCTGCCAGGCCTGGCTGGGCCCCCGCTACCAGGTCACCTCTCAGGTGAACGTCGTCAATCCCGGTGGCAACGCCCAGGTTCCGCACCGCGACTATCACCTCGGCTTCGTCCCCGACGAGCACCTTGCGCAGTATCCGGCGCATCTGCACCGGACCTCAGCGGTGCTCACGCTGCAGGGCGCCGTCGCCCACTGCGATATGCCGGTCGAAAGCGGCCCCACGATGCTGCTGCCCCATTCGCAGCGGTTCGCGGGCGGCTACATCGCCTTCAATCGGCCCGAGTTCGTGAAGTTCTTCGCCGACCATCACGTGCAGCTGCCGCTGAACAAGGGTGATGCGGTGTTCTTCAACCCGGCGCTGTATCACGGTGCGGGACCGAATGTTTCGGGTGACATCCGCCGGATTGCGAACCTGCTTCAGGTGTCCTCGCCGTTCGGCCGGGCGATGGAGGCGCTGGACCGCACGGCGATGGTCCGCGCGATCTACCCCGCACTGCTGGCGATGAAGGCTGCCGGACGCCCGCAGCGCGACCTGCACAACGCGGTGGTCGCGACCGCGGAGGGCTACGCGTTCCCCACCAACCTCGACAGCGATCAACCCATCGGCAGCCTCGCCCCACTGAGTCAGGTCGACGCGGTGCTGGCGGCGCTGGACTCGAACCTCAGCGCGGACGAACTCGACGTCGTACTGCGCGCCCAACAAGAACGGAGAATGCCATGACCACCCTCGGCGTCATCGGACTGGGGCGCATCGGCGCGTTCCACACCGAAACACTCTCGGGCCTCGACAGCATCGACGGGTTGGTCATCACCGACGAGCGGCCCGACGTCGTCGCGGCCGTCGCCGCCAAACACGCTGCGAAAGCTGTTGATTCGGTCGATGCCCTGCTGGCGTCCGGAGTGGACGGGGTCGTCGTGTCCGCCGCGACACCCGCACACGCCGAGCTGACGCTGGCTGCAGTCGAGCGCGGCCTGCCCACGTTCTGTGAGAAGCCGATCGCCTCGACGGCGGTCGAGAGCGCGCGGGTGGCCGACGTGATCGCGCGGTCGGGTGTGCCGGTGCAGGTCGGCTATCAGCGACGGTTCGACGCCGCCTTCGCGGCCGCCAAGCGCGCGGTCGACGACGGCTCGCTGGGCGCTCTGCACACCGTGCGCAGCACGACGATGGACCCGGCTCCCCCGCCGATGGAGTACATCGCCGGTTCGGGTGGCATCTTCCGCGACTGCGCCGTGCACGATTTCGACGTGATCCGCTGGATCACGGGCCAGCAGGCCGTCGAGGTGTACGCCACCGGCAGCGTCCAAGGAGACCCGAAGTTCGCCGAGTTCGGCGATGTGGACACCGCCGCCGTGGTCGTCACCTTCGAAGGCGGCACGCTCGGGGTGGTGTCGGCGGCGCGCTACAACGCGCACGGCTACGACTGCCGCCTCGAAGTGCACGGCTTCCACGACACGGTGGTTGCCGGCTGGGATCAGGGAGTTCCGGTGCGAAATGTCGCCCCCGGCAACAGCTTTCCCGAGGGACCGGCACACCACTTCTTCATGGACCGCTTCACCGAGGCGTTCCGTGCGGAGCTCAGCGCGTTCGTCGACGTGGTCAAGGGAAACGCCGCTCCGGCATGCACGGTGGCCGACGCGGTCGAGGTCGCGTGGCTGGCCGAAGCGGCCACCGAGTCGTTGCGCCGCCGTGTGCCGGTGAGCATCAAGGAAGTGAGGTCACGATGAAGTCCCTGAAGATTGCCGGTGCACCGATTTCGTGGGGAGTGTGCGAGGTACCCGGCTGGGGTCACCAGCTCAGCGCCGAGCGGGTGCTCACCGAGATGCGGGATGTCGGCCTGTCCGCCACCGAGTTGGGCCCCGAAGGCTTCCTGCCATCGGACCCCGAGGAGTTGACCGCCCTACTCGCGTCGAACGGTCTCAGCTGTGTCGGCATGTTCGTGCCCGTGCTGCTGCACGACCCCGGTTACGACCCGCTCGCCGATATCAAGGCCCCGCTCGACGCGCTGACCGCGTGTCAAGCCGACGTGCTCGTGCTTGCTGCGGCCACGGGTTCCGACGGTTATGACTCGAGGCCGACGCTCGACGACAGCCAATGGACCACGCTGCTGGCCAATCTCGACCGACTCGCCGCGGCGGCCGCCGACCGCGGTGCACTCGCCGTCTTGCATCCACACGTCGGGACCATGGTCGAGACCCGCGGCGACGTCGACCGGGTGCTGCAGGGTTCGACCATCAAGCTGTGTCTGGACACCGGCCATCTGCTGATCGGCGGGACGGATCCACTTGCCCTGACACTCCAGGTACCCGGCAGGATCGCGCACGCGCATCTCAAGGACGTCGACGCGGCCCTCGCCGCTCGCGTTCAGGCCGGGGAACTCACCTACACCGAGGCGGTGCGCGCCGGCATGTACACCCCGCTGGGCGCGGGTGACGTCGATATCGCGGGCATCGTGACTGCGCTGGGCGCCAATGGATTCGACGGCTGGTTCGTCATGGAGCAGGACACGATCCTCGATGGTGAACCCACCGACGAGGGACCTGTGCGCGACGTGCGGACCAGCGTGGCTTTCATGCACGACGTCAGTGCCGCGTGACGGCATGAGCTTGCGCATCGGCGTGCTCGGGGCCTCCCGCATCGCCGAGCCTGCGATCGTCGGGCCCGCACGTGAGCTGGGGCACCGACTGGTAGCGGTGGCCGCGCGCGATCCGCAGCGCGCGCAGGTTTTCGCGGACATGTACGGCGTTGAGCGTGTCGTGCCGTCGTACCAGGACGTGATCAACGACGCCGAGGTCGACGTCGTCTACAACCCGTTGGCGAACGCGCTGCATGCGCCGTGGAATCTTGCGGCGGTCGCGGCGGGCAAACCGGTGCTCACCGAAAAGCCGTTCGCCCGCAACCGGACTGAGGCAGAGCGGGTCGCCGAGGCCGCCGAAAGTGCGGGTGTCCCTGTGGTGGAGGCCTTCCATTACCTGTACCACCCCGTGACGCGTCGAGCCCTGGAGCTCGCGGGTGACGGCACCCTCGGCGACATCACACATGTCGAGGTGCGCATGGCGATGCCCGAGCCTGCCGACGGGGATCCGAGATGGTCGCTCGAGTTGGCCGGCGGCGCGTTGATGGACCTCGGCTGTTACGGGCTACACGTCATGCGTCAGCTAGGTCGTCCGTCGATTGTGCGAGCGTGCGCGAAGGAGCACAGGGCGGGAATCGACGCACAGTGCGACATCGAGCTCGCCTTCCCCAGCGGCGCAACAGGCTTGAGCATCAACTCGATGGTGGGCGAGAGTTACTCGTTCACGATCCAGATCTTCGGCACTGAAGGAGATGTCCTGGTGCACAACTTCATCAAACCTCAGGTGGACGATCGGGTCACCCTCCGGACGTCTATGGGCACCACTGTCGAACAGCTGGGCACCCGCACGTCCTACACCTATCAACTGGAGGCGTTCGCCGCGCACGTCCTGCACGGCGCACCACTGCCGGTGGACAACACCGACGCGGTGGAGAACATGGCTTACGTCGACGCCGCGTACCGAGCGGCCGGGATGAACCCCCGCTAGCCGCCGAGGGCCGGCACACTCGCCAGCCGCACGTACGACGACGCCGCCTCGGCGCGGTTGGTGGCATGCAGCTTCCTCAGCACCCGCTTGACGTGAGACTTCACCGTGCCCGCGGAGATCACGAGTTCGTCGGCGATCTGCTGGTTGGTGCGGCCGGCGGCCATCAGGCGAAGAACCTCGATCTCGCGGCGGGTCAAAATCGCCATCACGCGCGTCTGCACCTCGGCCAGCGACTGTGCCGCCGGACTGCGCTCGACCGGTTCGATCTTGGCGAGGTCAAGGTCCGCATCCTGTAGTGCGCGGGCGGCCTCGTCCGCAGAAGCCAACGCGCGACGGACTTCTGCACGCTGGCGGCGCATGCGCTCGAGGAGAACAGTGCGTTCGTAGGCGTACCCGAACCCTTCCGCGAATGCCCACACGGTGTCGCGGTCGATCTCGTCGACGATGCGGCCCGAGTAGAGCCGATCGGCGTGCAGGAATCCGATCACCTTGCCCGTCGGCATCACCGGCGCCGCCACATAGGCGTGGGTCAGCGAGAAATCGATGATCGGGCGGTTCACGCGCGGATCGTTGAGGGCATCGCGCACGATCGCCGGCGCGCGGCGGCGGATCATCTGGGTCTCGAGCAACATGTGGTTCAGGGGCGGCGCCACCGATTGCGCAAAGGCGACCATCTTCTCCGCGCCCTCGGTGTCTTCGCCGAAATAGGCGGCCTCCATGACCATCCGGCCTTCGTGGACGCGGAAGAGCACGGCGCGATCGAACCCACACGACTCAACCAGTTCGCGCGGCGCACGGTCGACGATCGTCGCGACGTCGTCGACAACGCGCAGCTTGCTCAGGGCTTCCTGCACAGCCAGTAGCGCGAAAGTGCGGCGCCTTGCCCCGTCCTCGATCAGCTCGCGTTCCAGCGCCGCCAGGTCGAGCAGGGAATCGAGCGCGGTGAGCGCGTTCTCGTCACCGACTCCCTCCAGCGCGTTGCGCACCACGGTCGCCTTGGCGTCGACAGCCTCGGCCACCACCGCCATCGGGTCATCGGAGGGGTCGATCTCGCAGCCCTGGAAGGCCTCCCGATAACGGCGCGCCGCATCGGTGTCCTTGGCCGGGCGAGACGCCCAGCCCGGGTGGTTACCGTCGGTCAGAGTGCCGATCGCGGGCGCATCGGCCTGTTCGCTCACAACGCTCACCACCAAGACTGTCCTCCGAAAGGTCCGCAGATGCGGCCGGAACCGCCAATTCACCTCATAAGGGGGTACGAGTCCTCCCCAACGGGGGATCGATTTGCCCGGGTTGCTGGCAGAGGCTATTTCCCATGTCACCAACGACCGTCTCGGCCCTCGATCTTCTGACCACGCCCCAGGGCATCGCCGATCCGTATCCGCTGTACAACAAGCTTCGGGCGCTCTCGCCCGTCCCGGGATACCGTGACTGGCCGCCGGGAACCATTCCCGGCGCCGATGAACCGGTCACCGCGTGGGCGCTGTTCCGCTATGACCAGATCTTCGAGGCGGCACGTGACAGTGCGACGTTCTCGTCGCGAGATCCGCTGCAGGAGGCCTCGTCGGCGCCGAGCCTCATGCTGGTCAACACCGACCCCCCCAAACACGAAGTCGAACGAAAATTGGTCAGCCAGGCGTTTTCACCGCGCCGGGTCAAGCGTCTCGAGGGCTGGCTGAACGAACTGGTGCCACGCCTGCTCGATGACCTCGGTAGCGGCGATGTCGAGGTGATGGAATTCGCCGCCGAGATTCCCACCCGCGCGATGGTGCGGCTATTGGGATTGCCCGACGGCGATCATGTCCGATTCAAGAAGTGGGCCAACGCGTTCATGCTGTCGTCGTCGCTGACACCCGAGGAGCGCATAGCGAGTAATGAGGAAATGGTGATGACCTTCGCCAACCGACTCGCCGAACACACGGCCCGGTTGGCGGAGCGCACACCCACCGACGATGTCGAGGACGCCGAGGACCTCATTTCGGCGCTGCTGCGCGCCGAGGTCGATGGGCAACGGCTCACCCCCGAAGAGATCGTCCGATTCTGTGTGACGCTGGTGGTCGCGGGCAGCGAAACCACTACGTTCCTGATCGGCAATCTGCTGCAGGCGATGGCCCGCGAACCCGAGATCACCGAGCGGATGCGCGCCGACCGCACACTGGTGAACGTCTTCGTCGAAGAGGCCATGCGTGTCGACGGACCGCCACAGCGGCTGTTCCGCATCGCCACCCGCGATGTCGAGGTCGGCGGCAAGCTGATCCGCAAAGGCGATTGGGTGGCACTGTTTTTCGGCTCCGCCAATC
This sequence comes from Mycobacteriaceae bacterium, assembly GCA_019749805.1. Lineage (GTDB taxonomy): Bacteria > Actinomycetota > Actinomycetes > Mycobacteriales > Mycobacteriaceae > Mycobacterium. The sequence continues at coordinate 109,681 of JAIEPH010000021.1, forward strand.
GTGACCCCGAGGTGTTCGGTGACCCCGACAAGCTCGACATCGACCGGCCCAACATCCGCCAGCAGCTGTCGATGGGGCACGGCCTGCACTTCTGCCTTGGCGCGTCACTGGCCCGCCTGGAAGTGGTGGCCGTGGTGAACGCGGTACTCGACCGTTATCAGACGATCGCGCTGACCGATGATCCCGGCACCAAGCAGACCGCAAGCCTGCTGACCCACGCCTATGTCCGTCTCCCCCTTCACCTCTCATGACCCCGGACGAGGCAGCCAATATCGCGGCGACGAAGGCCATCTACGCTGCGGTGCCCGCCGGCGATCTGCAGACCGCGCTGGAACTGCTCGACCCCGAGGTGCGCATCACCTACTACGGCACCGAAGGCATCCCCTACGCGGGCGACTACCGCGGCTTCGACGAGGCCGTGACGTTCTTCACCAGGGTTGGGGAATCGATCGCCATCACCGAGATGGAGGCGTGGAAGTTCATCGTCCAGGGTGACGAGCTCGCGTCGTGGGGCAGGCAACGGTTCAGGCGACTCGACACGGGCTACGAATGGGAGTCGGAGTTTGCGCATATCATCACGCTGCGTGCCGGTCGCTGGCTCTACTTCCGCGACTTCATGAACTCCGCCCTGACGCTGCAGGCGTTCACCCGATGAGGGTCGTGGGTGACCGCGAGATCTGTATGGGCGCAGGGGTTTGCGTGATGACGGCCGACAAGACCTTCGATCAGGATGACGACGGGATCGTGGTGCTCGTCTCCGATCGAGTGTCCGCCGGCGAGGAGAACGTCGTACGCAACGCGGTCAGGATGTGCCCGTCGGGCGCGCTCCGTATCGTGACCGACATCGTCCAGCCCGGCAATGCGCTTTAGCGACCGGCGGCGAGCAGGAACCTGAAATGGTTTGCGCAAGCTGTGGCTCGTGAGGCCGTAGGCCGCCATTATGGACACGGTGGTGCTGACTAAGCAGATCGTGGTCACCAGTGGAGGGGCTGTCGAAGTCCGCTGCACGCCCGCAGAGAAGCCGCCGGTGCTGATGTTCCCGGGCGGGCACACGACCGCGGTGACCCCGGCCGCGAATGTCCCAGGCCGACCTGGGTGCCGCGCGAGCGATGTTCAATGCGATGGACTCCGGTCGTGGATTCCTCAACGACCTCCGCCAGGCGAGCAACCGGCTGAGCACTTATCGTTCTCACATCCAGACCTTGGTGACGGCTCCGACCCTCGTCACCGCTTCTCGCAATGACGGCGGCGTGTCATTTCGGCATGCGGAGAACTTCCTCGAAACGATCCCGCAGGCCCACCTTTACCAAACCGCAGCGTCGACGCACCTCTACTGGATCGGCGAAGCCAAGTCCGACATCACCGACGCTGTAAGGACTTTCTTGGCCTGACTCCGACGACCTGGAAAGTGAGTCGATCGAGTCGTTAAAGTCTCGTTGTGAGCCGGGCAGGGTTGGCCAAGACTGTGCTTCCTGTGGTCGCTGCAGCCGTTATCGGCAATGCGTTCGTCGGCGGCAAATCGATGCGTTGGTTCTTGGCGCTGCGCCGACCGGCGATGCAACTGCCGATGCCCGGCTTTTTCATTGTGGGCGTCGCCTACTACGCCTTGATGGGCGTAGTCGTCCATCGCAGTGTGGTTGAACGTGACCGCCGGTCGTATCGGCTTGCGATGGCAGTGCTCGGGGGCAATGAGTTGTGGAACGTTTTACTCTTCGGCCGACGGAGCCCCCGCGACGCCTTCCTGGGGATTATTGCGTTCTTGATCCCACTGAGTCTGCTTCAAGCATCGGTGTCCAGCGATCGTCCATCGCGCTATGCGCTCGCACCGTACACGGTTTGGGTGGTCGTCTACGACCTTCCGTGGACGTATCAACTGTGGCGCCTCAACGCCACCTAACGCTCACCGGATTCCTCGATCCCCCAAAACGATTGGTCAACTCCCCGGCGGCAGCAGCATGGTCTGCCACGTTCTGTTCTCCTGTGCGCCCGCCGCCAGATCCGATTGCGTGTACCGGCGGCCGTCGGGCCCGATATAGCCACCGGTCGCGGGATCGTATTCGGCCGCAGCAATCGGCGGTGGCGCAGCGGGCGGCGACGGCGCAGCTTCTGGCGGCAACTGCGGAATGGGCTGACCCGACAGCGTGGCGTTCGGATCCCCCTTCCAGTTGAATCCGTCGTTGAGTGGGATGTAGGTTTCGGCGCTTTCGCACATTTTGACCGTGGGCGCGCGTTTTCCCGGCGCGGATTCGCACGGAATGTTGCGTGCGCCACGCACATTGAAGGGCGAATCCTGCGGGGTCCGGCAATAGAGGTCACCGGGCGGCCGCTGTGGATAGTCCTCGAACGCGGCAACACGCTGCTGTTGGGCCGGCAAGAACCCCGTAGTGCAGGGTGGCGGCAGGTTGAGGTTCAGGTTGAAGCTCAGGTATTGGCCTTTGTAGTCCTGTTTGGTGTTGAGGTTGGCGAGGATGCCCGCCTGGTTCGACGCGATGGATTGGGGAAACACCACCAGGAGCTGTTCGATGTCGTTCTGATAGGTGAGCGCGACTTGTCCGACACTGACGAGGTTGGCCATCAGGATCGGCAAGGTGGGCTGCAGCCGCTCGACCAGTTGGCGCACCTGAGCGGCCGCCGGGCCACCTTTGACGATGACGCCGGCGACTGCCTCGTCGTGGGTCTTCAATTCGGCGGTCACCGTGGCCACATGGGACGCCCACGCCTGGATCGCATCGGAGGTGTTCGTCTGCGAATCCAACACCGGATCGGCCTTGTCGATCAACGCGGTCAGCGGGTCGAGATTCTTGCGAGCGTCGATCGCCAGGGTGGATGCGCCTTCGATCACACGCGACAGTTCTGGGCCGAGCCCCCCTACTGCGACGTAGGACTCGTCGATCACGGTCTTGAGGTTGTCGCGGGGGATGGCCTGCAGACCCGTGTTCGCCGCGGCGAGCAGTGCGTTCACGTCCGGCGGCACCGACGAGTCGGCGAGGGCGATCACGTCACCGTTCTTCAGCGGCGCTGAGGTGCCGTTACGGGGCACCAGTAAGACATAGGATTCACCGACCGCGGATTGGCTGTGCACCTCGGCCTTGAGGTCTGAGGGGATGTCGATACCGGATTGCAATGACAGCACCGCCTCGACGCCGGTGTCGCTCAGGCGCACCGATTCCACCCGGCCGACCTTGATGCCGCGATAGGTCACGTTGCCCGATTCATAAAGCCCACCGGATCTCGGCAGTTCCATCGTCACCGTGTACCGGCCTACGCCGAACATGGCGGGCAGGTTGATGAAGTGCAGGGCCATCGCCGCGACTGCGGAAAGCGCGACGATCGTGAAGATGGCCAGCTGGATCTGTATCCGTCGGGTCAGATGCATGCTAGCGGCCCTGATTCCACTGGTAAGGAATGGTCAGCGGATTCCCGGGACCGTTCTGGCCGCCGGCCATGCAGGGGCTGGGGAACTGGCCGATGGTGCGACCCCACTGCAGCTCGAGCCACGTCAGATCGCACTCCCATCGAGTACCGGTGAAAATCCCTTGGTCGATACGGCTGAGCGTGAGGTCCACGATGGCGGTCAAATTGGCGTAGTCACCGCGTTGGAAGTTCTCGAAGGTTTCGTTCGGAAACGGGAAGGTCGCGAGCAGGCTCAGGGACCGCGTCAAGCTGGGTCCGGCGTTGGCCAGCGATTCCAACACGGGGCCGACTTGCCGCAACTCCTTCACCAGGTTTTCCTTCGTCTGATTCACCGTGTCCACGGTCAGTGCGCTGAACTCGCCGAGCTGATCGGCAGCCTGCACCAAGTTGTCTCGTTCGGAGTTGAGCACCGCCAGCGCGTCGGGGACGGTGGCCAGCGCCCGGTCCAGGACGGGCTGCTGTGCACTGAATTTCCCGACGAGGCGGTTGAGACTTTCGGTGGCCGCGATGATGTCGCCGGTCTGGTCGTTGAGGTGGCCGGTGAATTCCCTGAGCTGCGTGATCAAGCTCCGCACGTCCTGCTCGCGGCCCCGAAACGCGGTGGATAACGCCTCGGTGATGTCCTGAACCTGGCCCAGGCCGCCACCATTGAGCAGCATCGACAGCGCCGCCAGCGTCTGCTCGGTGCTCGGGTAGGCGCCGCCGTCCTGCAGCGGGATGAGTGACCCGTCGTGCAGCCGTCCTCGTGGCGCTTCGCCCGTCGGCGGCGAAAGCTCGATGTGCAAGGAACCCAGCAGACTTGTTGTGCCAATCTTGGCTGTCGCATTGGCGGGCAGGTCGACGTCGCCGTTCAGGCGCATGGTCAGCAGCGCGTGCCAGCCTTGACGCTCGATTTTCGTGACATGGCCGACGGTGACGTCTGCGACACGCACGCGCGAGTTCGGCTCAATGTTGTTGACGTCAGGCATTTGTGCCTGGATCACGAAAGAGCCGGCGCCGGTGCCCTGCGTGCCGGGCAGGGACAGTGAGTTCAGCCCGCGCCAACCGCAGCCGGGTATCGCAGCCAAAATCAGCACCAACGTCACGTTGACCGCGACATGTTGCCAGCGTCGCCGTGTCACGGGCCACCTCCCGCCGGAGGGACCATCATGCCCGGCAGGCCGCCGGTGGGATCGGTGGCCAGCGGCGCGGGAAATGCTGGGTCAGGTGCCGGTGCCTCGGCGGCCAAGGAGACGCCCGAGGGCGGATCAGCGGCCGGTGGTACGTAGTCAGGTCGCATCCAAGGCTCGCTGTAGGTGACTTCGTTGGGCCGGGTCTGCGCGCCGACGACGAGGTTCTCTCCCAAGGGCGGAAAGTTGAATTGGCGGTTCTTGACTATGGGCGCCAAATACTGCGCGCACAGTTTCGCCGATTGCTCACCACCGCGCCGGGATGCGGACTGAATTGCACCGCACAGGAAGGAGATCGGATTTGCGAAGTTGTTGATGGCCAGGGCGCCGGTCAATGAACCGTTGGCCGGCTCGTAGATGTTGTTGTAGTTCTGCAACGTCGAGGGGGCGATGTGCAGTGTTTGTTTGATGTCGTCGAGGCTTTCCACCAGCATGCGACTGATCGATGTCATCTTGTCCGACGCCGTGCCGATCGCCTCGGTGTTGTCCGCGGCGAAGTCACCCACGTCGGCCACGACCGCATTGAGGTCCTCGACCGCCTGACCGACCTTGTTCGGGTCGTCGGCCAGCAGCGACGTCACCTCCGCGAGGTTGTGGTTGAGCGATTCGAGCAGATCGGCGCTGTCGCTCAACGCAGATACCAGCGTCGAGAGGTTCTTGAACGTGGCGAATATGTCGTCGCTGTGGTCACCGAGGATCGAAAGCGCCTGCGACAGTTTGATGATGGTGTCGCGGATCGAGGGACCCTGGCCGCGCAGGTTGTCCGCGGTGGTGTTGATGAGCGCACCCAACGTGCTCACACCGCCGGGCCCGGTGGGCTTGAGCATGTCGGTCAGCCGCTCGAGTTGTGCGCGTAGGTCGTCCCATTCGACGGGGACAGCCGTGCGGTCCTCGGGAATGACCGCGCCGTCCGCCATCGTCGGTCCACCGGTGTACGGCGGAGTGAGCTGGATCGTGCGGCCAGTTACCAGCTGCGGTGACAGGATCACGGCGTTGGCATCGGCAGGAATCTTGTACCTGCCGTCGAACCAGAATGTGACCTTGGCCTGCTCGGGCTGCGGTTCGATCGATTCGATCTTGCCGACAGGCACGCCTCGAACAAGTACGTGGTCGCCGGCGAATAGCCCGGTGCTGTTCTCGAAGTAGGCGACCACCATCGTCCGGGCAATCTGCGCGGGCATGCGTGCCATGACGATCAGGCCCGCACCCAACACCAGCACAAGGACCGCCCCCACGACGAGCCTCGCGGTACGCGGCGACCTCATCATGGCTGAACTCCCGGTTGTTGGACGGGCGTCTCGCCCGGCGCCGGCAGGTAGACCGGCGATGGAGTCGGCTCGGGCACCGAGGCCATCGCCGGCGGCGGCAGCGCGGGCGGCCCCGGCGGCGGGCCGCCAGGCGGTGGTGGCGCGGGCGGTTCGCGGTAGGGGTAGCGCGGATCCCCGGGTTTTCCGGTGATCGCGTCGGGCAGATGCAATCTCGGTTCCCCACCTTGACCGGTCCGCGGGAATGGCACCGGCAACGCCGGGGTCCCCGGTTGGCCGGTCTGCGGGTCGGTCAGCTGTGACGGCAGCAACGTGGCCGGATCCAACCCCAGATCCGAAAACGCCGCGTCGACGAACGGTTGCACGAATTGACCCGGAAAGAGGTTCACCACATAGGCTTTGAAGAACGGACCCGAGGAAAGCGATTCACCGAGCGACATGACATAGGTGTTGATGAGTTTGATGGACTGCTGCACACGCTCCTTGCGGTCATCGACGATCGCCAACACTCCGTTGAGCTTTTCCAACGCCGGCCGCAGCTGCTGACGGTTCTCGGCGATGAACTCGTGCAGCTGTCGCGACACCGACGAGACGTTCGCCCAGATCTGGTCCAATGCCGCGCTTTGCGTCCGTAGCGCCGCCAGTAGCGCATTGGTGTCTTTCACCAGACTCACGATTTGGTCGGTGCGTTTGGCCAGCACCCCCGTCACTTGGGCCGCGTTGTCCAGCAGCCTGCGCAATTGCGCATCGCGAGCGTCGAGTACTTGCGCAAACCGCGCTACACCCGCCACCGCATCCTTCAGGTCCGCTGGTGTGCCCGAAAATGTCTGGGCCAAGGTGGCCAGCGAGTTCGAGAACTGGTCGGTGTTCACGCCGCTGATCGTGGTGGCCAAGTCACCGAGAGCATCGGGGAGCTGGTAGGGCGAAACAGTACGGTCGAGCGGAATGGCGCCGTCGAGCTCGCCGCTCCCGCGCGGTGTCACATCGACGATCTTGGCGCCCAACAGGCTCTTGGTCTTGATCGCGGCCTCGGTGCGGTCCCCCAGACGCACATCGCCGTCGATCTTGAACTTGACGAGCACACCCGCCTCGTTGAGTTCAATGGTCGAGACGTTGCCCACCACGAAGCCCGAGACTTCCACGCCGGCACCGGTGTTCAGCCCGCCGGCGTCGTCGAAATACGCCGAGTACTCCCTACCCGAGTTGAGGAAGGGCAGGTTTTGATACTGCAAGGCGGCCAGCACCATCACGGCAACCGTCACGACGCCGACGGTGCCGATGACCAAGGGACTTCGTTCGGAGAATGATTTCACTTGGGCGCGCACCGCCCCGTGCTCTGGCCGGCCACCTTGACGTACACCGGCTGGCCCCCTTTCCCGTTGAGCTTGAGCACGACATCGCACAGGTAGAAACTGAAGTAGTCGCCGTAAATCCCCTGCCGCACGAGGGCCTGGTACCTGTCCGGCAGCGTGTTGAGCAAGTTGTCGAGATATTCGTGGTCAGCCACGGCGATGCCGGCCACCCGGTCGGTCTGCGCGACCACTTCTCGGAACGGCGCTCGGGCTTGGGCCAACAGGTCGGCGAGCGAACCGGTGGCGGCGTTTGTGTATGCCACCGCGTTGGAGATGTCGGTCCTGCGTTCGGCCAGCCCGCCGATCAGTTCCGAAAGTGATGTCACGGCTTTGTCCAGCCGCTCGCTCTGCCCGCCCAACGTCCCCAGTACCACGTTGAGGTTGTCGATGACCTGCCCGATCAGCAGATCGCGGTCGGCCAACGTGTTGGTGACCACCGCGGCCTGCTGCAGGAACGACCCAATCGCGGGGCCCTGACCCTCGAACGCCTCGATCAACTGCTGAGTCAGGTCGTTGACCTGCTGCGGATCCAGCGCCCGAAACAGCGGCTTGAAGCCACCGATCACCGAGTCCAGATCCAGCGCGGGTTGAGTGTGAGTCAGTGGGATGGTCTGCCCGGGACTCAGCGTCTGGAGTCCGCCGGTGCCTTCCTCCAGGGCCAGATACCGGTCGCCGAACAGGTTGTCATACCGGATCGCCGCCCTGCTGCCCTGCGTGAGCACGACCGACTTGTCGGTGAAAAACTGCACGCGCACAGTCGCATTCGGGTTGATGGAGATGTTCTCCACCTTGCCGACCTCGACTCCCGCGATCCGCACTATCGTGCCGTTCCTCAGGTTGGACACGTTGCTGAACTCGGCGTAGTAGCTATTGCCCGCGCCGAAGCGAAACTGTCCGAAGATCGTCAGCGTCAGGAATGCGACGAACAGGCAGACAGCCAGGAAAACGCCCAGGCGCCAGATGGTGCCCCTGAAGTCAGCCACGGAGGCTCTCCTCCTTGTGCGGATGGTCGGCGGTGATGATGACCAGTGCGATCACGGTGGGCCCTGCCCGTGTTGGTCGAGCGGCGCCGGGGCCGCCGGGGGGACCCCCGGCCATAGCGGCACGCCGCCCGGCCCGTACAGCGGCGCGCCGTATGGTGGCGCCCCGGGGTATGGAACCGGCCCGATCGCCGGGCCCGGCAGGCACTGACGAATACTGGGTGGCTCCGGCACGGCACGCGTCGTCGGGAAGTAGTTCGCCCAGCAGGGATGCCCGAGACCAGGATTGGGCCGAATATCCACGCCGGTCCCCCAGCCGGTGTTGGTGATCAACTGGCGCACGGGGAAGTTCTTGGTCGCGTCCGGTAGCGAGCCGCACCCCGGCGCACCACCGGGTCCGCCCTTGGCGGCCACTATCGGCAGATTGTTGGGGTAGGCGTAGGGATCGTTTCCCAGCAACAAGGCGACGTCGAGTTGAAGAGTGCGGCCGTCACCGCCCCACGCGGCATAGCCGCCGTTCTCGAGATACCACGTGGTGCCCTTGAGGAAGCACGTGTACACCGGGCTGTGCTGCAGCAACAGGTTCGTCGTCGGTTCGAGGGTGTTGACCGCCTCGACGAGATCGTCCTTGCTGGTGGCAAGAAGGTTCGTGCCGGCCGTCGACAAACCGATGACGTTCAACAACAACCCGTCTAGCGCGCTCGCCTGGTCGGTGATCGTCGTGCTGGTGGTACTGACGGCGTCCAGGATGGACACGATGTCGTCGGCGGCCGCGTCATAAGTGTCGGCGACGTTCCTGAGCGAGCGCCAGTTCTCTTGCATGGTTTCGGCGCGCGCGTTCAGTGCCAGCAAGACCTCATTGAGGTCTGTGGTCGCCTGGCCCATCCGCTGCCCCTGTCCGCGCACGCCGTCAGCGACTGCGGTCAGCACGGCGTTCAGCTTCAGCGGGTCAATCATCTTGAGCAGCTCGACGACGTTTTCGAAGACCGTGTTGATCTCGGTGCTGACGTTCTCGGATTGCAGCACGGCGCCGGCGGCCAGCCGCTTGGGGCTCGGATCCGGCGGATACACCAGCTCGACGAACTTGGTGCCGAACGCGGTGGTGGCGCTGATCTGAGCTTCCACGTTGGCCGGGATGTAGCGGATCTGGTCGGGGTCGATCTCCAGCTTCAAGCTGGCTCGATCGCCCCCGCCGCCGATCTGGCTGACCCGGCCGACTTGAACACCGCGCATCATGACATCTGCGTTGGTCTCCATCACCAAACCTGCGCGATCCGATGAAAGCGTCACGGGCACATACGATCTGAACGTTTCGTTGAAAGATACGGCCGTCACGGCCAGGAACAGAACGATTGCCGTCAACAAGATCAGCGTCCACCACCCGGTGGCGATGCGGTATGTCCCTGCCCTGCGCTTCATGCCACTAGCCGGCCAAATGGAAATCGCCGGACTGGCCGTAGATGGCCAGCGTCATGATCACGATCAGGACCGATGCGACGACCATCGAGGCACGCACCGCGCGGCCCACGGCCTCACCCACGCCTGCGGGCCCACCGCGCGCGGTGTAGCCGTAGTAGGTACACAGCAGCATGATCATCAACGCGACCGCGGCCACCTCGGCCAACGACCACAAGACGTCGGATGGACTGAGATACGTGTAGAAGTAGTGGTCGTAGACACCTGATCCCTGGCCGTAAACAGCAGTGGTGCCGATACGGGCGGCCCAGTAAGCCGTCATCAGCCCAATGCAAAACAGCGGGATCGCCACGATCACTCCGGCTATCACCCTGGTGGAGGCCAAGTAGCTCACACTGCGGATGCCGATGGCCTCCAGCGCATCGATCTCCTCACTGATTCGCATCGCTCCGAGCTGGGCTGTACTGCCGGCGCCTACGGTGGCCGCTAGTGCCACCATCACCGTTCCCGGCTGAATTTCGCGGGTGTTGAAGAACGCCGATGCGAAGCCCGTGAGCGCCTCCACACCCACCGACGCCAACTGGTTGTAGCCCTGCACCGCGACAATCGCGCCGGTGGTCATCGTCAAGAACGCCACGATGACCACCGTTCCGCCGATCACCGCAAGCGCCCCGCTGCCCAATCCCATCTGCGCGATAACTCGCAAGACCTCGCCGCGATAGTTGATGAGAGCATCTGGAATCCCGGCCAGCGTGGTGGCGTAAAACCTTGTCTGAGAACCAATCTGATCCCACCCCGCCAGCACGGCATTTCTCGTCCGTTGTAAGCGGGGATGAAGTCCGCTCGGAACATTCGTCGTCATGGCTTCACCTCAGGACACCATGAAGGGGACGCCGACAGCGGTGACGATGATGTTGATCACAAACAACACGAGGAAAGCGAACACCACGGTTTCGTTAACCGCCCTGCCCACACCTGCGGAACCACCACCCACCGAAATGCCTTGGTAACAGGCGATCAAGCCCGCCATCAACCCGAACAGCGTCGCCTTGATCATCGAGATGATGACATCGGCCATGTGGGTGAGCGTGGTCAACCCGGCCACCCACGCGCCCGCCGAAACGTCCATGAGGTACACCGAGCAGATGAACGCGCCGACCAGGCCCGTCATGATCACTACCGAGCTCAGCGCGAGCGACACGGTCGTGGCCGCGAGCACACGCGGTACCACCAGCGCCTGAATCGGGTTGATCCCCATCACCCGCAGCGCGTCCAGTTCCTCGCGAATCGTCCGCGCACCCAGATCGGCGCACATCGCCGTGGCACCCGCACCCGCCACCACCAACACCGTCACGATCGGACCGCTCTGGGACACCGTGAAAATCGCGGCACCGGTACCGGAAAAATCTGCCGCACCGATATCGGCCAACAACACGTTGAAAAGAAAGCCCGAAATCACTGCCCACGGGATCGTCATCAGTACCGCTGGCAGCGTCGAAACCCTTGCGACGAACCAGCACTGGGCCAAATACTCACGCCACGCGAACGGTGGCTTGAACATCAACACCAGGGTGTCCAGCGACATGGCCAAGAACCCGCCGACCGCCCGAACGGGCCCGGTCGCCGTTTGCGCGGAGATCACCATGCGGGGCCCAACCGCGCGGTTGCCGGGAGTTGGCGATGCTGCAAGTGACCGGCCGAGCCTCCGACCACCCATGCCGTGCACCTTTGCGGAAAATCGCTGTCGATGGCGGGCATAAACGGAACGCTATCGACCCCTGCGGCCCGATTGCTGCTTCCAAAAAGAGGTATAAGTCTCCCCCTTACGAGGCATAAGCCGCCGCAGACGACCGTCGCCGCAGTTTGCTGTGGCGCGCGCCAGGCCACTGCGGCAACGACTGTCGGCACTCGCGCGACTCGCATGGGTTCGGCGCCGCGGCGACGAGTGGAGCTCCTCATGTTGGCCATCCCGACAGGTCGAAGTTGGGCGGTGACATCGGAGAGGGTACGCGGCCGATGTCAGCTATGTCCATAGTCAATACGCCCATTTTATGGCATAAGTTAGATAAAGAACGATGAAAACTGCGACTTGTACTCATAGATGTATCTTGATAGTACTGTTCTGTATGTCACACTGCAGGATGGTGGGCGATGGGGCCACCTCGCGCAGTGATACCCGAGGAGGCAACCTGATGACCGACACCAAAGAGGCGAGCGAGAAGCTCGTACGCGACTTTCTGGGCTCCTGGGAGGGCCGCGATCTCGAAACGATCTGCGGCGCCTTCGCCGCCGACGCCGTTTACCACAACACGCCAGTGGCGCCGATCGTGGGCATCGACGGCATCCGAGCGATCTTCCGCGCGTTCCTCGATGCGTTCTCGTACGCCAAGCTCGATGTCGTGGCCCTGGCTGCCGAGCCGGGCCTCGTCCTCGCCGAGCGGATCGATTACTTCACCATGAACGACGGCCGCAAGGTCGAGCTGCCCGTCACCGGTGTTTTCGTCGTCAAGAACGGTGAAATTACCCGCTTCACCGACTATTTCGACCTCGCCGATTTCGAGCGCCAGAGCGGCTTCAAGCTCTAGATCACCGGTCCCCGACATGGTCAGCGACTCGTCCGCAGTCCCACCGCAGGTCACCTCCGCCGCAAAGCGCAGGCATCTGGCAGGATTTGGTGGTTCGAGTGAGCAAGAGGGGAGGCGACGGGCGGTGGTGGAGCCTGCGGTGTCCACCGTCAAACGCAGGCCGAAGGACCGGAAGCAGCAGATCCTGGAGCAGGCGGTTCGGCTGTTCATCGAACGTGGCTTTCACTCGGTCAAGCTGGAGGACATCGCCGAGGCGGCGGGTGTCACCGCCCGCGCGGTCTATCGGCACTACGACAACAAGCAGGCCCTGCTCGCCGCCGCTATCCGCACCGGCCAGGAGCAGTATCAGAGCGCCCGGCAGCTCTCCGAGGGCGAGACAGCTTCGGCGGCGCGGCCGTTGAGCGTCGAACTGCCCGACCTGACGGCGGCCGCCGTCGCGTCGCGGTCTTTGACCGTGCTCTGGCAGCGCGAGGCCCGCTACCTCGACGACGTCGAGCGGTCCGAGGTGCGCCGTCGCATCAACGCGATCGTGGCCGGCATTCGCGACAGCGTGCGGCTCGAGGTGACCGAGCTCGGCCCGCAGCATCTCGAACTGCGCGCCTGGGCGGTGTCCAGCACCATCACCAGCCTGGGTAGACACAACCTGAGCCTGCCGGGAGATGAGCTCTCCGAACTGCTGAACCGGGCCTGCATGGCGGCTGCACGGACCCCTGTCGTCAGCGCGCTGAAGCCTCTCGACCCGACGCCCGATGACGGGCGCGCATTGTTCTCCCGGCAGGAAACCCTGCTGGCCACCGGTGCGCGTCTCTTCCGCGCTCAGGGCTATCCGGCCGTCAGCACGAGTGAGATCGGCAAGGGCGCCGGCATTGCGGGTCCGGGCCTGTATCGCACGTTCTCGTCGAAGCAGGCCATCCTCGACGCCCTCATTCGGCGCCTGGATGACTGGTGGAGCCTGGAAACCATTCGCGCGTTGCGCAGCGACAAAGACACGGCGGACTGCCTGCGCACGCTGGTCGCCGGACGGGCCCGCATCAGCCTCGACGATCCCGACCTGGTGTCGGTGTCGATCACCGAACTTTCCCACGCGTCGGACGAAGTCAGCGAGACATACACGCGCAACCAGGCCGACCGCGAAGCGGTGTTGATCGTCCTCATCTGCAGACTCGTGCCCGAAACCACGGCCGCGCAGGCTCGACTCCTCGTCGCCGCGGCCATCAGCTTCATCGACGACACCGTGCGCACGTGGCACCTGACCCGGTATTCGGGCGTCGCGGAGGAGATCACCGCGATCGTGTTGTCGATCCTGACCAGCCGCGGTCACCAGAGCGCGGAAATGGTTCCGCCATCCGCGATCTGAGCTGTCCCGTTCACCATCGACGCGTCGTCGGACAGCAGGAAGGCGACGACTCCGGCAATCTCCTCCGGGCCGGCCATGCGGCCCTGCAGCCGGGCGATCATGTTGTCCGCGCCCCCTTCGCCGAGTACCTCGTCGAACGTCGCCATCGCGGTCTGCTGCATCGGTGTGTCGACGAACGCGGGCAACACTGCATTGGAACGCACGTTGGCCGAACGTAATTCGGCGGCGGTCACGCGGCTGAGATGGATGATCCCCGCCTTGGACATGCCGTACGCCGCCGAGCCGGCCGCCGCGACCTGACCAGCCAGCGACGACATGTTGACGATCGCACCGCCACCGCGCTCGATCATCTTCGGTGCGGCATGTTTGGTGCACAACCACGCTCCGCGCAGGTTGATCTTGATGACCCGGTCAAAGTCCTCGACGGTCGTCTCGGTCAGCGGCGCGAAATGGACGATTCCCGCGTTCGCGACGAGTTTGTCGACTCCGCCGAACTCGGTTGTACAGGCCTCGACCATCCCGATCACCTGTTCCTCGTCGCTGACGTCGGCCCGGAAACCGACCGCGCCGCCGCCGATTTTCATCGCCGCCGCGTCGGCGGCAGCGCCGTCGATATCCGCGCACAGCACGTGACAGCCCTCGTCGGCGAGGCGCGCTGCGATCGCGAGACCGATCCCGGCGCCCGCGCCGGTGACGATGGCGGCCTTGCCCGCAAGGTCCGGATGCGTCATGTGACTCCTTGTGAGTGTGGTTGAGCCATATCGATTCTCACCCGGCGACCGCAAGAACTCGGCGTTGCCCGGCGACCAAACCGTGTTCGCGGATCGCCCCGAACATCACCAGGCCGAACCCCGGAGCGTCGTCGGACAGCCGGACCGAATGCACGCCCAGATCGCGCAGTATCCATGCCACGATCTGTGAAACCCGCTCCGCACCCATCGCGTCGCGGGTCGACAGGCCGCACGCGGCCACCGGACCCGGTGGGCGCAGGTACACGATCATGCCGCCGCCCCGAGCAGTCATCGTCGTCACCGCGCGATGGAGGTCATCGCCGCAGCGACAACCCAACGACCCGAACACGTCTCCGGTCAGACATTCGACGTGCACGTGCAGCGGCATCGGGCGATCCGAATCGGCGGCGCCGATGATCGCCACGAGATGTTCTCCGTCGCCGTGGGTGTCACGAAAACCGATGGCGCGCGACATCCCTGCACCCAGGGGCAGCAGGGTTTCGGCCGACCGGACGACTTGCGGTTCGGTGCGCCGCCGGAACTGTGCGAGATCGGAGATCGAGATCAGGCCGAGCCCGTGCCGGTCGGCGAACTCGATCGACTCGGCCTCGTCGGCGATCGCCCCGACGCGCTCGCCCGAGACGACCTCGCAGAGGACACCGGCGGGTCGCCGGCCCGCAAGCCGGGCGAGGTCCACTGCCGCCTCCCCCACTCGCGGTTGTGCCAACACGCCGTCCGCATCGGCCAGGACGGGCACGACGTGGCCGGGACGCTGGAAATCCGAGGGTGACGATGCCTGCGCGGCAAGTGCCACGATGGTAGCGGCGCGGTCCGTCGCCGAGATGCCGGTGCCAACCCCGCCCCAATCGACCGCGACACGGTGCGTGGCGCCGCGGTGGCCGCCGTGGCACACCGGCGGCAGGTCGAGCCGATCGCACTCGGTGCCCGGCAATGCAACTCGGACATAGCCGGAGGTGTGCCGGACGGTGAAGGCGAGCAGTGTGGAGGTCGCGGTCTCGGCGGCGAAGACGAGGAAGCCCTGCGCGGCATCGTCTGTCACCACGACAGGACGGCCCGCGCCTACGGCCGCGATCGCACGCCTCACCCGTACATCTGCGGTTCTCATCCGCGCTCCCCCGCTGTTGCCGCGACGGCGAGTCGGCGAAACCGGCTGCCGTGAAAAACAAGTGGTGGGGTGTCCGGATCGGCGCTGAGTTCGCAGATTTCCAGCAGCGCGATGGTGTGGTCACCCGCAGGGAGCTCGGAGTGCAGGCGGCAGTCCAGCCACGCCGTGGCCCCGTGGACGAACACGGCGCCCTTGGACAGTTCCGTCCAGCGCACCCCCGCGAACCGGTCGCCGACCTTGCGCGACAGCGAAAGGCAGGCGTCACTGTGGTGCTCGGCCAGCACACTGACCCCAAGCCTCTCGCGTCCGCGCAACCTCGGCCAGGTGGTCGAGGTGTTCTGCACGCAAATCGACACCAGCGGCGGGGCCACCGAGACCGTGGTGAACGAGCTGGCCGCCATGCCGACCGGCTCACCGTCGATGCTCGCGCAGACGGCGATCACCCCGGACGGGAAGCACCCGAAGACGCGACGCAATGTCGAGTCGTCGAGTTGGCGTGAGTGGACGGGATGCATGTCTTTTCGTCCGTGCCTTGCCGTTAGCGCAGCCCGTGCACGAAGTCGAGCAGCAGCCGGTTGATCTCCTTGGGCTCTTCCTGCTGAATCCAGTGTCCGACCTCGGCCACCATGTGGGTGCCGCAGTAGTTCGGCATCATTTCCTCGGCCCGTTCGGTCGCTTCGGCTCCCCATGTGGTGCCGACGTCGTACTGCCCACCGATGAAGACGGCGGGCGGGGTGAGTGGCTTGCCGGCCTGGTCGGCCAGGTCGTGCCAGTCGTTGTCGATGTTGTGATAGAAGCTCAGCGGCCCGCCGAAGCCGGAACGTTCGAATTCGCCTGTGTAGAAATCGAGATCCTCATCGGTGAACCAGTCCGGCATCTTCTCCGGATACACGAAGGCGTCCTTGAGGCGCGCCCCCTCGGGCATGCACAACGGGCCGGCGCGGATCACGTCGAGCGGATCCATGGCCGCCAGATCGATCCCTTCCGCCTCGGCGGCACGCGTGGCGGCGCTCACGGCATCGCCGGACACCGTGTAGGTGAGTCCGAGGAGCCAGGTGCGCAGGTCCTCTTCGATCTCCGCGATGATGCCGTCCTGCGCTGAGAAGTAATCCTGGTACCACACCCTGCCCGGCCCGGCGATCTCGAGGTGATAATCGTTCGGGCGTTGCTCTCCGAAAGGACTGCCCGGCAGGGCAATAACGCCACGTCCGGCGAAGGGGCAACTGAGTCCGGCAACTCCGGCACATCTGTCTGGGTGCAGCCAGGCGAACGTCCACGCGACCGGGGCGCCCCAGTCGTGTCCGACCACGATCGCCTGCTTCTCGCCGTACGCATCGATCACGCCGACGATGTCGCCGACGAGTTCTTTGATGCGATAAGCGGACTGCACGCGGAACTTCGATGATTGCCCGTAGCCTCGCTGATCGATCGCCACCACGCGGTACCCGGCAGCCGCGAGCGCGGGTATCTGATGGCGCCACGAGTACCACGACTCCGGAAATCCGTGGACCAGCACCACCAACGGACCCTCACCCTCTTCCACGGCGTGGATCCTGGTGCCCCGGCAGTCGAGCATCCGATGAATCTGCGGCATGCGAGTCGCCTCTCCTAGTTGTCGTTCGTTGTTCGCGTTATCGCCTACCCGACCGCGATTTCCTCGGGACGGTCCAGCCGATCGGCGACGGGCACGGTCCGGTCGGAGTAGTTGCGGGCGATCAGCGTCTGCTGCCCGGACAATCTCGTGCGCGCCCATTTGCCGAGCACACGGCCTGCGACCTTCGGCATCATCAGGGCCGCGGGCGGCTTGACCAGGTGAACGACCGCGAGAAACTCCCGATAGGTGTCGAGGTCGTCGTGAACCAGTTCGAGGACGCGGTCCATGTACCAGGTCAACGCACCGAAATAGAACGGGCGTTTGTCACGCACGCCTTTGATCCAGTCGAAGCGCAGGTTCTGCTCGCGGATCACGAACCAGGCCGTATCGGCCATCTTGCTGATCTTGCGGTAGTAGCGGCGCGGCAGCTCGTGATGTCCCGCGCCGTACTTGGCGAGCAACAGCTGCATCTCGCGGACTTCCTTGAGCGCCAGGCTCATACCTAGCCCCGACACGGGGTCGGCGCTGGTGTAGGCATCGCCGACCACGAGCAGGGCACGCGGGAGGTTCCGCATCTTCTCGTACCGCAGCCGCAGCATGTTGGGGTAGCGGAAGTTGTAGATCGGCGACGCGGGCTCCAGCCCGTCGATGTTCTCACCCACGACCGGTGAGGGCATCAGGTTGGCGAACTCGCGGAACTCGCGTGCGGTACGTGGTGGCGAGTAACAGTTGTAGGCGACCAGAGACGTGGACAAAATCGTGCGTGAGCTGTCCGTGTAGTACTGCGCGGCGTAAGTGTCCTCGTAGGGGCGGTACGCGTAGCAGATCACCATCACCTTGTCGTCCCACTGCCGCTCCGGCGGGACGTGGTGATGCATGGTGGAGTAAAAGCAGTTGATGATGTCCTGCTCGACCTCAGGGGCGCCGATCCCTAAGTGCTCCAGGAATTCCGGTATGCGCGTGTTCTTCCCGGATGCGTCGACAACGAATTCGGCCGGCACCACATCCAGTACGCCGTCACGGTCCACCGCGACACCGATGACGCAATTGGCGTCGCGGTCGTAGACGAGGTCACCCACCTCGGCCTCGTAACGGAACTCGATGCGGGGCTCGCCGTCGAGCCGACGCCGCACACACCATTCGAGCAGCGGGCGACCGGCGCACACGATCTGAATGTCACTGGTGCCGGGCTTCTTCCAGGTTCCACCGAGCCGGATGCGGTATTGGTCTGCCATGTCGACCTTGAACGCACCCTCGGCCACCATGTCATCGACGATGCCTGGGAAAATCCGTTCCAGCTCTATCTGTCCCGCGGTGAGCAGATGATGTAGATGCCAGCCTTGGGCAGCGCCGGGCCGGCCCTCGCGGCGGGAGTGGCGGCCGTCCTTCTCCAGCACGATCACCCGGTCGAACGTCTCGGTCAGCACCTTGGCCGCCGCGATACCGGCGATGCTACCGCCGATGACAACGGCGGTGCCGCGACCGTCACGTCGAACCTGCGTCAGGTCAAGCTCGGCGTAGTCCAGGCGCGCCGGGGTACGCCTACGCGCCACCCCACTCGCGACAAACTTCTCGTAATACAGACCGACGCGATGAATACCCTTGTTGTCGAGCCAGTTTCGCGTCGCCTCCACCATCGGTGCAGGGCCGCAGAGGTAGACGTCGGCGTCGCCAGCCCGACCATCACCGCTCAGCATGGATTCGTCAAGCAGATCGGTGACCAGCCCGACGGGTCCGTCCCAGCCGGGGTCGGATTGGGAAACGATGGTGTGCAGCTGAAGGCCGGGGATGCGTCGCGTGAGTTCGTCGAGTTCGTCCTGCTTGCAGAGGTCCTCGGCGGCGGTCACGCCATACAGCAGGTGCACCGGTTGGCCGACGTCACTATCGAGGCTCTGAGCCATTGCCAGGATCGCCGACAGCCCGGTGCCGCCGGCAACGAGGATGACGGGCCGCACGATCGGTCGCAGATAGAAGCCGCCTTTACTGCACCGCAACGCGATTCGGTCGCCCGGTTCGGCGCGGTCGCGCACATAGTTCGACATCACGCCGTCGGGCAGCAACCGGATGATGAACTCCAGCTCGGTGCGGCCGTCGTCGGGGTGCGCGAAGGAGTAGTTCCGCCACACATCGGTTCCCGGGACCTGCAACTGCGCGAATTGACCCGCCTTGAACGTGATCGACTCGTCGATGCCCGACGCATCGATCCGCAGAATTGCGGTGGTGCCCGACAGTCGCTGCACGCTGGTCACCACACCCGCTCCGGTGACCAGTCGCGCCGCGTTGTCATCGGCCGGATACTGCAGATCGATGACGCAATCGGTATCGGCGAACGTCTGGCACGTCAAGACCTTTCGCGCTGAGCGCTCGACGTCCGACAGGCCTTCAGTGCGCCCCATCTGATAGTCACCCGAGGCGCACGTGGCGACGCACGTTCCGCAGATGCCGCTCTGGCACTCGTTGACGATCGAGACGCCGTGCTCTTCCGCCGCATCGAGAATCGACTGTTCCGGCCGGCCCAGCATCGTCTTCTGCGTGCCGTCCGAATATCGGACCGTGATCTGATGAGCTTCCACGCCAGTGCCCCTTCTGCCCGTGCTCGACGTCAGACGACCGCCCCCGCCGGCTTTTTCGCGATGCGCGCGTTCAGCCGCGGCATGACTTCCTCCGCGAGTAACCGCATCGACTCCTTCCACGGTCCCGGGTTCTCGCTGTAGTCGAACCCGAGGACGAGCAGGTGACCGAAGCCGCCGACCTGGTCGTAGGTGGCCTCCAGTTTGTCCACGACCGTCTCGACCGAACCCACCACAAATGTGTTCTCGGCCAGGTACTCCGGCGTGACGTCGGCATCGGGTACCGCGGGGTCGTGCTTGTAGAACTTCGTCATGCCCATCGTCTTGAACGTCGGCAGCACGTACTCGCGCATGTTGCGGCCGAGCATGCCGTCGACGGCATAGCGGAACGCCTTCTCGTCCGTCTCCGCCACGACGACCTCGCGCACGAGCCGCCATTCACGGCGATCGGGAGTACGCCCGGTGCGGGCCGCCCCTTCGAGCACGGCATCCCAGTGTGTGGCCACGTAATCGGTGTTCAGATCGAGGCTCATCGGTATGTAGCCGCGTTCGCCCGCGAGTTTGAGGGTTTCCGATCCGGCGCTGAAGCCGGTGACACCGATCGGCGGATGCGGCGACTGGAACGGCTTGATGTGGCGGCGCATCAGGCCGTCGTACATCGGCGCAATCCCGTTGGCGTTCCAGTACTTTCCGCGGTGCTCCCACGGTCCGTCCTCGGTCCAGATACGTAACATGATCTCGAGCGCCTCACGCGTCATCTCGCGATGCTCACCGTTGTGGCCGTCCACGTCGAACAAAGCCCAGTCCCCTGGGATACCGCTGGCGCCGACGCCGAGCATGAACCTGCCCTGTGCGAGATGGTCGAAATATGCGACGCGATGCGCCAATTCCACGGGGTGGTGGTACGGCAACAGGTGCGCACCCGGCGCGAGCTTGATCCTCTTCGTGCGCTGCAGCGCCTGCGCCAGCAGCAGGTCCGGCGCACAGATCGGCTCCCACGGCACGGTGAAGTGCTCACCCACCCACGCCTCGACGTAACCCAGCTGGTCGGCGAGCTCGATTATGTCGAGATCCCACTGGGTGGCGTCGAACAGGCTTCGCTCCGGCGGGTGTGCCGGCATGAGGAAAATTCCGATCTCCATCTTCAACCCTTCTGGGATGCTTCGGTACCGCCGACTGCGATGTACAACACAGTACTAGCAAGATACATCATTGAGCGCAAGTATCAGTTTGCATCGTGATTTACGTCTCCGATGTTTTTCACTGGGCGTATTGGCTATGGACATATTGCGGTCGCGCCGCGTAATCTCGCCAACGTCAAGCACCCAAACGCCTGGTCACTTCGATCGAGCGGCCGCGCGGCCTGACGCACCGAAAGAAGGGAGTGATCCGTGTCGGATTTCGACTACATCGGATACGAGGTCATCGACGGGGGTCAGATCGCCGTCATCACGCTCGATCGGCCCAAGCAGCGCAACGCGCAGAACCGCGGAATGCTCGTCGAGCTGGGCCGCGCATTCGAGCTGGCCGAATCGAACGACGAGGTGCGAGTGGTGCTGCTTCGGGCCGCGGGGACGTCCTTCTCCGCCGGTCACGACCTGGGCTCCACCGACGATGTCCGGGAACGCGCACCAGGCCCCGACCAGCACCCCTCCTACCAGTGCAACGGCGGAACGTACGGCGGAGTCGAGTCACGCAACCGCCAGGAGTGGCACTACTTCTTCGAGAACACCAAGCGCTGGCGCAATCTTCGCAAGATCACTGTCGCCGAGGTCCACGGCATGGTGCTGTCGGCCGGACTGATGCTGGCGTGGTGCTGTGACCTCATCGTCGCCGGTGAGGACACTGTTTTCGCCGACGTCGTCGGCACCCGGCTCGGCATGTGCGGGGTCGAGTACTTCGGCCACCCGTGGGAGTTCGGGCCCCGCAAGGCGAAGGAACTGCTGCTCACCGGCGACTCGCTGGACGCCGACGAAGCCCACGCCATCGGCATGGTGAGCAAGGTGTTCCCCAACGGCGAACTGGCCGATCGCACCCTCGAGTTCGCCCGCCGCATCGCCAAGTTGCCGACCCTCGCGGCCCTCCTGATCAAGGAATCAGTGAACCAGACCGTCGACGCGATGGGTTTTTCGACGGCGCTCGACGCCTGCTTCAAGATCCATCAGCTCAATCACGCGCACTGGAGCGAGGTGACCGGCGGGGAGTTGTCCTACGGGACGGTCGACTACGGCCTCGAGGACTGGCGCATCGCGCCCGAGATCCTGCCCGCGGCAAAGCGGCGGCCCTGATCGATGGACGTCGAGTACCCGCAACAAGCAGAGGCGTTCCGGGACCGGATCCGCACGTTCCTCGCCGAGCACCTTCCCCAGAGCTGGCCGGGCGGCGGTGCGCTGGCGCCGGAAGAGCGGGAGACTTTCGCGCATCGGTGGCGCCAGATCCTGGCGGACCGCGGACTGGTCGCCGTGTCCTGGCCGAGGGAATATGGCGGAGCCGGCCTGTCCGTCATCGAGCAGGTGGTGCTCGCAGAGGAATTCGCCCGCGCCGGCGCACCCGAACCTCCGGAGAACGACCGCTTCGGAATCGAGCTGATCGGCAACACGCTGATCGCACTTGGTTCCGAGGAGCAGAAGAGACACTTTCTGCCACGCATCCTGTCCGGCGAGGACCGTTGGTGTCAGGGTTTCTCCGAGCCCGAGGCAGGCTCCGACCTGGCGTCCGTGCGGACGAGGGCCGTGCTCGACGGCGACGAGTGGGTGGTCAACGGCCAGAAGATCTGGACATCCGCAGGCCGCACCGCGAACTGGATTTTCGTTCTGGCGCGCACAGATTCCGATGCACCGAAGCACAAGGGACTTTCGCTGCTGCTGGTCCCTATGGACCAACCGGGCGTCGACGTGCGCCCGATCGTCAACGCGGCCGGGCATGCCTCGTTCAGCGAGGTCTTCCTGACCGACTCCCGGACCCCGGCAGCCAACGTGGTCGGCGGGATCAGCTGCGGGTGGCCGACCGCGATGACGCTGCTCGGGTTCGAACGCGGCTCGCAGATCACCACCGCGGCCATCGACTTCGGAAGGGACCTCGAGCGCTTGAACGACCTCGCCAGAGCGCGTGGGTTGCACACCGACCCGCATATCCGCGACGGCCTGGCGTGGTGCTATTCGCGGGTCCAGATCATGCGTTACCAGGGCTACCGCGGTCTCACGCAGCTGCTGGGCGGCCAGCGTCCCGGCCGCGACGCCGCGATCAATAAGGTCATCTGGAGCGAGTACTTCAGGCGCCACACCGAACTGGCCGCCGAGATCCTCGGCGTCGAGACGCTCGGGCCGGAAGGTCCGGGCAACGGTGCGGCGCTGATAGTTCCAGAGGCCGGCACACCCAACTCGGCGGCCTGCTGGATGGACGAACTGCTCTACGCGCGCGCCGCGACGATCTACGCAGGCAGTTCTCAGATCCAACGCAATGTGATCGGTGAGCAGCTGCTCGGACTGCCCAAAGAACCACGGCCTCAGGTGGCCGCAGGCGGGAATCGGTGACATGGACTTTCGTTACAGCACAGAACAAGACGACTTTCGCGCATCACTGGACGGTTTTCTCCGAGGCGCCGCACCGCCGGCCATTGTCCGCGACTCCGCGGGCTACGACCCGCAGCTCTGGAAGCGCATGTGTAACGAGCTGGAGCTGCCGGGGCTACACGTTCCGCTCGAATACGGCGGTGCGGGTGGCACCTTCGTCGAGTCGACGGTCGCGTTTTCGGAGCTCGGCCGGGCACTGACGCCGGTTCCGTTGGCGGCCACGACCTTTGCAATCGAAGCGGTGTTCCGCACCGGCGACGAGGAGCAGCGTCGCAGGCTGCTGAAAGGAATGCTCTGCGGAGACCAGGTCGGCGCGCTCGCGGTGGCAGCCCATGGCGACACCGACCCCGCGACGGCACCGGTGCGCGCCGAATGGCGGGGCGGCACCGTCCTCACCGGCGTATGCGGGCCGGTCCTGCACGGTTCGGTCGCGGACCTGTTCATCGTGCCCGCGGTGGCCGACGGTGTGGTCGCCCTGCACGTGGTGGCGGCCGATGCGCCGGGGGTGACTCTCGTGACCCTGCCGTCCTTCGACGTCACCCGACCCGTCGCCAGGCTGGAGCTGGCACACGCTCCCGCCGAAGCGCTGTCTGCGGGGTCACCCGAGGATATCGAGCGGGTGATGGACATCGCACGGGTGTTGCTCGCCGCGGAGATGCTCGGCGGTGCCGAGGCCTGTCTCACGATGGCAGTCGAATACGCCTGCACCCGAAAACAATTCGACCGCCCAATCGGCTCCTTTCAGGCGGTGAAGCACGCCTGTGCCGAAATGATGATCGAGATCGATGCGACACGCACCGCCGTGATGTACGCCGCGATGAGTGCCGCGGACGACGCGGAACTGCGGATCGTCGGCCCGCTGGTGAAGGCGCAGGCCGCCGACACCTTCGCGCTGTGCGCCGGTTCCGCCATCCAGGTGCACGGCGGTATCGCCTTCACCTGGGAGCACGACCTGCACCTGTACTTCCGACGCGCCAAGACGACCCAGGCGCTGTTCGGTGGAAGCACACATCATCGCCGGCTGCTCGCCGACCGCGCGGGCCTTTGATCCTCACTCGCAAAGGAGCAATGATGACCACGCTCGTATCCCCCTGCACCGGCATCACGCTCAGCGATGTCCTGCGCAGGCATGCCTGTGTCCGGCCGGACAAGGTCGCGTTCGTCGATCCGCGACGGCGGTCCACTTTTCTCGAGCTGGACGACCGGGTGGCACGGCTGGCCAACGCGCTGTCCGTCCGCGGTATCGGCCATGGCGATCGGGTGGCCGTCCTCGGATACAACAGCATCGAGCTCATCGAGTCCTGGCTTGCCGCATTGCGTCTCGGCGCCATCGCGGTTCCGGTGAACTTCCGGATGGTGGCCGACGAGATCGCGTACGTGCTCGCGGACAGCGGTGCGGCGGCCGTGTTGGTGGACATCGCGCTCGCGCCGGCGGTGGAAGAGGCATGTGCCAAGGCTCCGTCGGTAGACACCGTCATCACAATCGGCGGCGATATGGACGACATCATCGCCGCCGCGGACAGTGCTGTCGCTGACGTCACGGTCGACGACGAGGCGCCCGCGTTCATCATGTACACGTCGGGGACGACGGGCTTCCCCAAAGGCGCTGTGCTCACCCACCGCAACCTATATCTGCACGCCTTCAGTTCGATCGCCACCCTGGGAAACCGCGATGACGACAACTGTTGGATGGCCGTGGCGCCGCTGTTTCATACGGCCGGTGTGTCCGGGATGCTGCCGATGTTCCTCAACGGCGGCACCGCGGTCATTCCGCCCTCGGGCGGGTTCGACCCCGCCGCGATCGTCGCCACGATCGTCCAGGAACGCGTCACCTCGTGCTGGATGACGCCGGCTCAGTGGCAGATCGTCTGCGCGATGCCCGATCTCGGGTCCCGGGATCTGTCCCGCTTGTGCCGCGTGTGGTGGGGCGCCGCACCCGCGTCGACGGCACTGCTGCGAAACATGATCGAAGCGTTCCCGCACGCCGAGATCATCGCCGCGTTCGGTCAGACCGAGTGCAGCCCCATCACCTGTCTGCTCCGTGGCGAGGACGCGCTGCGCAAGATCGGCTCGGTGGGCACGCCGATGCTCAACGTGGAGACGCGGATCGTGAACGACCAGATGAATGATGTCGTCCCCGGCGAGGTCGGCGAGATCGTCTATCTGGGCCCACTGGTCATGAAGGAGTACTGGAACAAGGCCGACGAGACGGTAGAAGCGTTCCGCGGCGGGTGGTTTCACTCCGGCGACCTGGTCCGCCAGGACTCCGAAGGCTACATCTATGTGGTCGACCGCAAGAAAGACATGATCATCTCCGGTGGGGAGAACATCTACTGCGCCGAGGTTGAGAACGTGCTGGCCACCTGTCCCAAGGTCGCCGAGGTGGCGATCATCGGGGTGCCCGATGTGAAGTGGGGCGAGACGCCCGTGGCCGTGATCGTCCCGCACGACGCTGCCGATCCTCCGACCGACGACGACATCGAGACGCATTGCCGGCAGCACCTCGCGCCCTACAAGCGCCCGCGGCGCCTCGCGATCGTCGACGCGTTGCCGCGCAATGCAAGCGGGAAAGTGCTGAAGACCCGGCTGCGCGAGGAACACGGTGCCGCCGAATCCGATACCCAGGCGTATGCCCTGGGACCGACCGACACTCCCCTGCTCGACGAGACGATCGGGGCGAACTTCGAGCGCACCGCCGCGACGCATCCCGACGCGGAGGCTCTGGTCGACGTCGCCGGCGGCCGCCGCTGGACCTATGCCGAATTGAACGCCGAGATCGACTTGGTCGCGCGGGCGTTGATCGCCAGCGGTATCGAGCGCGGCGATCGCGTCGGCATCTGGGCGCCCAACTGCCCGGAATGGACCATCCTCCAGTATGCGACCGCCAAGATCGGCGCGATCCTGGTCGCCGTCAACCCCGCCTACCGCACCCACGAGCTGGCGTATGTGCTCCGTCAGTCGGGCACGCGACTCTTGGTGTCAGCGAGCGCATTCAAGACCTCCGACTACCGCAGCATGGTCGGCGAGGTCCTGCCGGAAACACCCGACGTGACCGGCGTCGTCTTCTTGGACACCAGCGACTGGGCCGCCCTGCGGGCCCTCGCCGGTCAGGTGTCGGCGGCCGACTTGCGGACGCGAATGGACAGCCTGCAGCCAAGCGATTCGATCAACATCCAATACACCTCGGGGACAACGGGTTCACCCAAAGGCGCCACCCTGTCACACCGCAATATCCTCAACAACGGATTCTTCGTCACCGAGCTGATCAACCTCGGCCCCGGCGAACGGCTCTGCATACCGGTGCCCTTCTATCACTGCTTCGGCATGGTGATGGGCAATCTCGGATGCACCACCCACGGCGCCACGATGGTCATTCCCGCGGCAGGATTCGACCCGGCCGCGACGCTGGAGGCGATCGAAAAGGAGCACTGCACCGCCCTTTACGGCGTACCGACGATGTTCATCGCGATGCTCGGCCACCCCGATCTCGGCGAGCGTGACCTTTCATCGCTGCGGACCGGCATCATGGCCGGGGCGACCTGCCCGATGGAGCTGATGAAGCGGTGCGTCAACGAGCTGAACATGTCCGAGCTGGCGATCGCCTACGGCATGACGGAGACGTCGCCGGTGTCCTGCCAGACGTTGATCGACGACGACCTGGACCGCCGCACCTCCACGGTGGGGCGGGCGCATCCGCACGTGGAGATCAGGATCGTCGACCCCGAGACCGGCCATACCGTGAAACGTGGTCAGCCGGGCGAGTTCTGCACCAGGGGCTATTCGGTGATGCTGGGCTATTGGAACAACGACGACCGCACGCGCGAGGCCGTCGACGTCGACGGCTGGATGCACACCGGTGATCTGGCGGTGATGCGGGATGACGGGTACTGCATGGTGATCGGTCGCATCAAGGACATGGTGATCCGCGGCGGCGAGAACGTCTATCCGCGCGAGGTCGAGGAGTTTCTGCACACCCACCCCGACATCGACGACGCTCAGGTGATCGGGGTTCCCGACGAGAAGTACGGCGAAGAGATCTGCGCCTGGATCAGGATGCGGGCCGGCCGCACACCACTGGACGCCGACGCGGTGCGGGCGTTCGCATCCGGAAAGCTCGCGCACTACAAGATTCCGCGCTATGTACGCGTCGTCGAGGAGTTCCCGATGACGGTGACCGGCAAGATCCGCAAGGTAGAAATGCGGGCCGAGACGGTACGGCTATTGGGGTTGGAAACCTAGTTCGAAGGCTGCGGCGGCTGAGCAGGCGCGTCGCGGCGCGCATGCCAGCGCAACCGGAGCATCAGCAGGCCCCGGTGCGCACGCCACCCCGCAGACAGCGGGTCGCGCCAGACCGGCGCGTGCCGTTTCGGATCGGGTTCGATGTACACGAATCCATTGTGCCGTCTGTGCCCGCAGCCGTCATTCGCGGCGCACTGCCCTCCAGGTGAACAGCGACCGAACTGTAATCCGAGAAGAGCCCCGCGACCTCGGTCGCGGGGCTCTCCTCAACGCGGTTATGCGCCTTTACCGCGCAGTTCATGCGACAACGCCTCGAGCTCGTCACCGCCGGCCATCTCCTGTGTGAGGTGCTCGAGCGTGATGTCGTCGTATGTGCAGTCCAGCTTCTGGCGACCGCGGTTGAGCAGCACGAAGTGGTCACCCACCATGTGCGCGTGATGCGGATTATGTGTGATGAACACCACGCCGAAACCGGCCTCTTTGGCCGCGGTGATGTACTTCAGCACCACCCCCGACTGCTTGACGCCGAGTGCGGCGGTCGGCTCATCGAGGATCAACACTCGCGCACCGAAGAACACGGCCCGCGCAATTGCGACGCATTGCCGCTGACCACCGGAGAGCGAGCCGATCGGCACGTCGACGTCGGGCAGTTCAATGCCCATCTTCCCAAGTTCGGACAACGTGGTGGCACGCATCGCGTTCGAGTCCAACGAAAACGGGAAGGACTTCTTCCGAAGCTCTTGACCGAGGAAGAAGTTGCGCCACACCGGCATCAGCGGCACGACGGCCAGATTCTGATAGACCGTGGCGATCCCCTTGCCCAGTGCATCTTTCGGTGATGCGAGGCGGGCGGGCTCACCGTCGACGAGCAATTCGCCCTCACTCGGCGGGTGGTATCCGGCGATGATCTTGATCAGCGTGGACTTTCCCGCGCCGTTGTCGCCGAGAATCCCCGTCACCTCACCGGCGTGCACACGCAGCGAGATGTCTTTCAGCGCAGTGATGTTGCCGTACATCTTGCCGATGCTCTTCAGCTCGACCAGCGGCACCTTGCCTCCGGACGGAGCTTCTTCGACATGTTGATCAACGGTTGCGGTCATGGGTCACCTCTTCGCGGCGTAGTTGCGGAATGCGTTGTTGGCGATGACCGCGAACAGCAGCATCACGCCCATGAAGAACTTGAACCAGTCCGGTTCCCAGCCCGCATAAACAATGCCCTGCTGCACCATGCCGAAGATGAACGCGCCGATCGCGGCACCGATGGCCGTGCCGTATCCGCCCGTCAACAGACACCCGCCGATGACGGCGGCGATGATGTAGATGAACTCCTGCCCCACGCCCTGGCCGGACTGAACAGTGTTGTACGAGAACAGAAGATGCATGCCGGAGAACCATGCCGCGAACCCGACGAACATGAAAAGCCCGATCTTTACCGCGGTGACGGGCACGCCGACCGCACGCGCACTTTCCGCGTCGCCGCCAACGGCGAAGATCCAGTTACCGATCTTGGTCTTGAACAGCACGTAGGTCGCGATCAAGGTGAACAGCAGCCACCACAGCACCGTGATTCGCACGGGCACCCCGAAGATCGTCAGTGTCGACGCGAACACGGCACGGGCGGACTCCCAGCCCTGCATATCGCTCACGCTGGGGGTGGCGACAGCCCCGGAAACCCATTTGGTCACCGCGATGTTCGCACCGGTCAACATCAACAGGGTCCCGAGCGTGATCAGGAAGCTCGGAATCTTGGTTCTCATCACCATGTACCCGTTGAAGAATCCAACGGCGAGGGACAGGATGAGGGCCAAACCCGCTCCGGCCCACAGGTTCAGATGAAAGTTCCAGGCCAGCATGGACGCCGCGAGGGAACCCGTGGTGACCGCGACGCCGGCCGACAGGTCGAACTCACCGCCGATCATCAGCAGGGCGACTGCGCACGCCATGATGCCGATGGTCGAGCTGCCGTAGAGCACTGTCGCCAGCGATTCGGCCGACCTGAACGGCGGCGCCATGATGAAGAAGAAGATGAAGATGACGACCGCGCCGATCAGCGCACCCATCTCGGGGCGAATCAGCATTCGTTGTACGCGGTTTCGCTCTTTGACGCGTTCGTCGCGAACGACCTTGCGTTTGGCGAGGTCGACCTCGGTGCTCGTACTCATCAGCGGGTTCCGCCCTTCGCAAACTCGGCCACGGCGTCGACGTTCGTCTCGTCGATGAACGCCGGACCGGTCAGGGTCTCCTTGCCGCCCCCGATCACGTTGCCGTTGTTCAGATACAGCCACAGCGAGTCGATCGACAGGTAGCCCTGCAGGAACGGCTGCTGGTCGACCGCCCATTGCACGCTGCCGTCCTGGATCGCGCCGACGAGCGCCGCGTTGGTGTCGAAGGTGCCGATCCTGGCGTTGCTGCCCGCGTTCTTGGCCGATTGCACAGCGGTCAACGCGAACGGAGCCCCCAGCGTCACCACGTAGTCGACGCTCGGGTCCTGTTGCAGCTTTGCCGTGATCGTCGATTCGACCGACGGCATGTCCTTGCCGTTCACGTTGAGGTTCTCGGTCGCGGGGAAATTGCTCTTCACACCGGCACAGCGGTCCTCGAGGCCGACGTGCCCCTGTTCCTGAATGACGCAGAGCGCCTTCTTCGCGCCGTCCTGCTTGAGCCGGTCCCCAGCGGCCTGCCCCGCGATGAACTCGTCCTGGCCGAAGAACTCCTTGACACCCATCTGCTGCCAGGCGTCGCCGCCGGCGTTGAACGCGACGACGGGAATGCCCTTGGCCTCTGCGGCCGCGACGGCGGCACGCATCGCATCGGGCTTGGCGAGCGTCAGCGCAATGCCATCGACGCCGCTGTCGATCGCGGTCTGTACGAGGTTGGCCTGGTTTGGCGCTTCAGGGTCGTTCGAATAGCGCAGCTCGATGTTGTCCTTCTTCGCCGCGGTCTCTGCGCCCTTGCGGATCAGATCCCAGAACGAGTCACCCGGCACTTCGTGGGTGATCATGGCGATCGTCGCGCGCGGCGTGTCGACGGTGCCGCCGCCCATCCCGGCTTCGCTCTCCCGCGGCTTACCGCCGGTGGACGAACACGACGCGATTCCCAGTACGAGCACGGTCACCCCGGCCAGCGCCGCGAGCCGACTAATCCTCATTGAATCTCCTTGCCCTGTGCGTGCGACGTAGCACACCTCAAGGATCGATGTAATACGCCTCACAGCAGAAAGTCAATAGTTTGTCCTGACATTAGGACTGCATATCAAATGTTAGGGTTCCGGTCGTGGGTGCCCACAGCGAAGGAGGCGAGGTTGCCATGGCGGAGTTTGAGCTTGCGGTCTGTTCGGAGATGGTCTTCACGGAGCTACCGATCCTCGAACGGGTGCGCCGAATCCATGAGATGGGCTTCGCCGTCGAGATCTGGAGCTGGCACGACAAAGACCTCGCTGCGCTCGCGGCCACCGGTGCCCGCTTCACCTCGATGACGGGCTACCTGCACGGCGATCTGATCGATCCCGCCGGTGCCGACGAGGTGGTCCGCACCGCGGAGCTCTCCATCAAAGCCGCTGAGGCACTGGGCGTTTCGCGACTCAACCTGCATACCGCCGAACTCGACGGCGAAGGAAACGCCGTGCGACCACGGCAGCGCGCGACCGGCGAGATGTGGCTGACCGCGCTGCGCACCCTCGAGCGCATCGGTGATCTCGGAGCTGAGTCCGGCGTGCAGTTCTGCGTCGAGAACCTCAACACGATCGTCGACCATCCCGGCATCCCGCTGGCCCGCGCCAAGGACACGTTGGCGCTGATCGAGAGCGTGGCGCATCCGAACGTGAAGATGATGCTCGATCTTTATCACGCACAGATCGGCGAGGGCAATCTCATCGAGCTGATTCGGCGCTGCGGCGACGCGATCGGCGAGATCCAGGTCGCCGACGTGCCGGGCCGCTGCGAGCCCGGAACCGGCGAGATCAACTACCCCGCCATTGCGAAGGCGCTGTGCGAGATCGGCTTCACCGGCACCATCGGCATGGAGGCGTGGGCATCCGGCGACAGCATCGAAGGCAGTGAAGCGGCGCTGGAAGCCTTTCGGGCGGCGTTCAGTTAGTCGCGAGACGGGCCATGCAAAGCCGGGGATTAGCGGTCGACCAAGGTCGTGTCGAAGTAGTACCGCGACGCGCGGTAGCAGTGTGTACCGAACTCGACCGCGGTACCGGAGTCGTCGAACGCGGTCCGCGCCATGGTCAGCAGGGGAGCGTTGAGTTTCTCGCCGAGCAGGCGAGCCTCGATGCGCGTCGCACCCTTTGCCCCGATGCGCTGACGCGCGAGGCGGATGTGCACGCCGCGCGAACGCAGCGACTGATACAGGCCGACGCTCTCGAGCTCGTCCGCTTCGGGCGCGATCTCGACCGGAAGGTGGTTGATCATCACCGCGAGCGGTTCGCCGTTGGCACATCGCAGTCGGTGGATGGTGACGACCTCGCGGTCCTCGGAAATGCTGAGCTCGCGCGCGATCTCCTCGTCGGGCTTGCCGACGGTGTACTCGAGCAATTGAGTTGTCGGTTCCTGACCGGCGCGGACGAGATCGTCGAAAAGGCTTGTGAGTTCGACCCGCCGGTGCACCGGATTCTGCACGACCTGGGTTCCCACACCGCGCTTGCGGACCAGCAGTCCTTTGTCGACGAGTTCCTGTATCGCCCGCCTCGTCGTCGGCCGCGACAACGTCAATCGCTTCGCCAAAGCCAGCTCGTTCTCAAACCTGTCACCGGGTGAGAGTTCGCCATCGCGTATCGCGGCCTCGATGGCCTGGGCGAGCTGATAGTAGAGGGGAACAGGGCTTGACCTGTCGAGCTCCACCGTCAGGGGCACGTCGTCTCCGATCTCCTCATGGACCAGTCAAAGAGTAGCTGAATACTAACACCCTATGATCGAAAGATAGAATGTCAGGACAAACTATTGACATGGTTGACCGGCGGCAGGCACAGTCTTAGTCAGCCGTTCCTACTCGCGGAGAGCCGACTCTTGACGACCACACAGCCACATGACGTACTCGCCATCGGGCGCTGCGGCGTCGACGTCTACCCCCTGCAGGTGGGGGTGGGCCTGGAAGATGTCGAGACTTTCGGGAAGTTTCTCGGCGGCAGCGCTGCCAACGTCGCTGTCGCCGCCGCGCGACTCGGAAATCAATCAGCCCTGATCTCCGGTGTGGGCGCCGACCCGTTCGGGAAATACGTCCGCGCAGAACTCGCGCGGCTGGGTGTGGACAACAACTACGTCGTCGTCAACGACGAGTACCCGACGCCCGTCACTTTCTGCGAGATCTTCCCGCCCGACGACTTCCCGCTGTACTTCTACCGTCGCCCCAAGGCACCGGACCTCCAGATCAGCGCCGACGACATCGATACCGACGCCGTACACTCGGCGCGGCTCTACTGGTCGACCGTAACCGGACTGTCCGAAGAGCCAAGCCGCAGCGCGCATTTCGCGGCATGGTCGGCTCGCGATGAGCGCTCGCGCGAAGAGGATCAGCACCGCGACCGGGCACGGCTGACGGTCCTCGACCTCGACTACCGCCCGATGTTCTGGGACTCCCCCGCCGCCGCCACCGAGCAGGTCCAGCGGGCCCTGCAGCATGTCACGGTCGCGGTGGGCAACCGCGAAGAGTGCCAGATCGCGGTCGGGGAATCCCACCCGCACAAGGCCGCCGATGCGCTACTGGACCTCGGCGTTGAGCTGGCGATCGTGAAACAGGGGCCGCGCGGTGTCCTCGGCAAGACCAAGCACAGCTCGGTGACGGTGCCACCCAACCAGGTCGACGTCGTCAACGGCCTCGGCGCCGGGGATGCGTTCGGCGGCAGCCTGTGTCACGGCCTGCTGCACGGCTGGTCGCTGGAGAAGACCCTGCGCTACGCCAACGCCGCGGGCGCCATCGTCGCCTCCCGGCTGGAGTGCTCGACCGCGATGCCGACCGCCGCCGAGGTGGCCGAGCTCGCCGAACGAACAGCGGCGGAGGCGGTCAATGTCTAGGTCACTGTCTAGGTCACTGTCTCGGGCACTCTGCACCGACTATGCGGCGATCACCGAGCTGCGTGCCGGCGATCCCGGGGCGATAGCCCGCGCCTGGCAGAACCGCGTCACGCGGCCGACCATCCGGGGCAACGGTCGCCTGATGATCGTCGCCGCCGACCATCCCGCCCGCGGTGCACTCGCCGTCGGCACCCGCCCGACCGCGATGAACAGCCGGACCGACCTGCTTGACCGGCTGCGCGCGGCGCTCGCCGATCCCGGCGTCGACGGCGTCCTGGCCACCTCCGACATCCTCGACGACCTGGTGTTGCTCGGCGCTCTCGAGGACAAGGTCGTGTTCTCGTCGTTCAATCGCGGCGGGCTGGCCGGCGCGTCTTTCGAACTCGACGACAGGATGACGGCCGCCACAGCAACGTCGACCGCCGCCGCGAAGATGAACGGCGGAAAGATGTTGTGCCGCATCGATCTCGGCGACCCTGGCACCGTTGCGACCATGGCGGCGTGCGCACGCGCCGTCGACGAGCTGGCCGCAAACGGACTCATCGCGATGCTGGAGCCGTTCATGTCCGCCCGCGTCGACGGTAAGGTCCGCAACGACCTGTCCCCAGACGCGGTGATCAAGTCGATCCACATCGCCCAGGGCATCGGTTCGACCTCGGCGTACACCTGGATGAAGCTGCCGGTGGTCGACGAGATGGACAGAGTGATGGACTCCACCACACTGCCCACGCTGCTGCTCGGCGGCGACCCCACAGATCCCGACGAGGCGTTCGCCAGTTGGGAGAAGGCCCTCGGACTGCCCTCGGTGCGCGGACTCATCGTCGGGCGCACGCTGCTCTATCCCCCGGATGACGACGTCGCGTCTGCCGTCGCCGCCGCGGTTTCGATGGTGAGGTGACGATGCACAGCAAGCTCTACATCCCGGCCCGCAGCGCCGTGCCGCCGTACACGGTCGACATCACGCCGGAATCCGCGGGTTGGACCGAATCCTCGCTGCAGGTGCTCGAACTGGACAACAGTCAGCGCGCCGAGCTGACCACGGGCGGCAGGGAGGTGATGATCCTGCCGCTGGCGGGCGGCGGCGCCGTTGCGTGCGACGGCAAGACGTTCGCGCTGACGCCTCGCGCGTCGGTTTTCGACGGGCCGTCCGACATGGTGTACATCGGCATCGACAAGACGTACGTGATCGAGGGCGAAGGCCGGTTCGCGATCTGCGGCGCCCGGGCCAAGACGTCGTTTCCCAACCGTCGCGTTGCCGCCGCCGATGTGTCGGTCGAACTGCGCGGCACCGGCAACTGCAGCCGCCAGGTCCACAACTTCGGCACCGCAGGGGTTTTCGAGGCAGATTCACTGATCGCATGTGAGGTCATCACGCCCGGCGGCAACTGGTCGAGTTATCCCGCGCACAAGCACGACGAAAACACCCCCACCCAAACGGAACTCGAGGAGATCTACTACTTCGAGATCGCCGGTGGCCCCGACGGTTCACGAGGTTTCGGGTACCACCGCGTGTACGGGACGGCGGACCGTCCGATCGAGGTACTCGAAGAGGTGCGGACCGGCGATGTGGTGCTGGTGCCCCACGGATATCACGGACCGTCGGTCGCGGCGCCGGGGTATCACATGTACTACCTCAACGTCATGGCCGGACCCGGCGCCGAACGTGCCTGGAAGATCGTCGACGACCCGGAGCACGCCTGGCTCCGCGGCACCTGGGAAGACCAGGCCGTCGACCCCCGCCTTCCCCTTCACGAGACAGGAGCGTAGCCGTGGTTTCCACCGCACCGAAGCGGGCCGAGAAGATCGCCGATACCGAAGGCACCGTCCGACTCACCGTGGCGCAGGCGACCGTTCGCTTCCTCGCCAACCAGTATGTCGAACGGGACGGCGAGCGCACCAAGTTCTTCGCGGGCGCCTTCGGCATCTTCGGGCACGGCAATGTCGCCGGCCTCGGCCAGGCGCTGCTGCAGGACGAGATGGAGGCAGCCGAAGCCGGCCGAAACCCCGGAGTGAAGTACGTGCTCGGCCGCAACGAACAGGCCATGGTGCACAGCGCCGTCGCCTACGCGCGGCAGAAGGACCGACTGCAGACCTGGGCGGTGACCGCGAGCATCGGACCAGGGTCGACGAACATGCTCACCGGCGCTGCGCTCGCCACGATCAACCGCCTGCCCGTGCTTCTGTTGCCCGCCGACACCTTCGCGACCCGCGTGAGCGCACCCGTTCTGCAGGAGCTGGAATTGCCGTCGTCCGGCGATGTGACGGTCAACGACGCCTTCAAACCGTTGTCCCGCTACTTCGACCGGGTGTGGCGCCCTGAGCAACTGCCCGCCGCGCTGCTCGGCGCGATGCGCGTGCTCACCGATCCCGTCGAGACCGGTGCGGCGACGGTGTCCATCCCCCAGGACGTGCAGGCCGAGGCCCACGACTGGCCGGAATCGCTTTTCGCCGAACGCACCTGGCATGTCCCGCGGCCGCTGCCCGAGCAGTCGGTCATCGCACGGGCGGCGGAGGTGATCCGTACGGCCCGCAAGCCGCTGATCGTCGCGGGCGGCGGCGTCGTCTACTCCGGTGCGACCGAGACGCTGGCCGCGTTGTGCGAGCAGACCGGCATCCCCGTGGGCATGAGTCAGGCAGGCAAGGGCGCGCTGTCGTACGACCATCCGCAATGTGTCGGTGCCATCGGATCGACCGGATCGACGGCGGCGAACGCGCTGGCCACCGAGGCGGATGTCGTCATCGGGATCGGCACGCGCTGCAGCGATTTCACGTCCGCATCGCGAACCGCGTTCAACAACCCCGATGTCAAGTTCGTCAACATCAACGTGGCGTCGCTGGACACGGTGAAACAGGGCGGAATCAGTGTGATGGCCGACGCCCGCACGGCCATTGAGGCACTTGGCCCGGCGCTCGGCGACTACCAGGTGTCCGACGACTACCGGACTCGCGCCGCGGCACTGGCCAAGGAGTGGGACGACACCGTCACGGCCGCCTACGCGGTCGAGGACGGCGCGGCGCTCAACCAGAGCCAGGTCATCGGTTTGGCGAACACGCTGAGCGACCCACGCGACGTCGTCGTCTGCGCGGCCGGATCGATGCCGGGCGACCTGCACAAGCTCTGGCGGACAAGGGATCCCAAGGGATACCACGTCGAGTACGGCTACTCCTGCATGGGCTACGAGATCGCGGGAGGCCTCGGCGTGCGGATGGCCGACGAAACCCGCGACGTGTTCGTCATGGTCGGCGACGGCTCCTACCTCATGATGGCCACCGAGTTGGTCACCGCAGTACAGGAGGGCATCAAGGTCATCGTCGTCCTGGTGCAGAACCACGGCTTCGCATCGATCGGATCGTTGTCGGAGGCACTGGGATCTCAGCGTTTCGGTACCGCGTACCGTTACCGCACCAGCGACGGCCGTCTCGACGGCGACAAGTTGCCGGTGGATCTCGCGGCGAATGCGGCCAGCCTGGGCGCCGACGTCATCAAGGTCGGCACGGCCGCGGAGTTCGCCGACGCCGTGAAGCTGGCCAAGGCCAGCGAGCGCACCACCGTGATCCACGTCGAAACCGATCCGCTGATCGGCGCACCGGACAGCGAGTCCTGGTGGGACGTACCGGTATCCGAAGTATCCACCCTGGAATCCACCCAGTCCGCCTACCAGACCTACGCGGGCTGGAAGAAGATCCAGCGCCCCCTCATCCGCCCCTCCGATTCCTGAGAGCCGAAGACCATGGGCACAATTCTTGTCGGATCTGCCCCCGACTCCTGGGGCGTATGGTTCCCCGACGATCCAGGCCAGACGCCGTACACCCGATTTCTCGACGAGGTCGCCGACTCCGGCTACCAGTGGATCGAACTGGGACCCTACGGATACCTGCCGACCGACCCCACGCAGTTGTCGGACGAGCTGTCCAAGCGCAACCTCAGGCTATCGGCAGGCACCGTGTTCGAACATCTGCACAAAGATGGCTCGTGGGACGCCGTGTGGCAGCAGATCGAGGACGTCGCGAAGCTGACGGCGGCGGTCGGCGGTAAGCACGTCGTCGTGATCCCCGAGATGTGGCGCGACCCGTCCACCGGCGCTGTGCTCGAGGACCGCAACCTGACGCCCGAACAGTGGCGCAAGAAGACCGAGGGCATGGACGAACTCGGTAAGGCGATGTTCGAGAAGTACGGCGTGCGTGCGCAATACCACCCGCACGCGGACAGCCATGTCGATACCGAGGAGAACGTCTACCGCTTCCTCGACGGCACCGACGGCGAGTTCGTCA
This sequence comes from Mycobacteriaceae bacterium, assembly GCA_019749805.1. Taxonomy (GTDB): domain Bacteria; phylum Actinomycetota; class Actinomycetes; order Mycobacteriales; family Mycobacteriaceae; genus Mycobacterium. The sequence goes on from JAIEPH010000021.1 coordinate 147,337, forward strand.
ACCTCTGCCTGGACACCGGCCACATCAGCTACTGCGGCGGCGACAACATCGCGATCATCCGACGTGCCCCGGAGCGCATCGGTTACCTGCACCTCAAGCAGGTCGACCCCGATGTCCGCGCGAAGGTGGAGGCCGAGGACCTTCCGTTCGGCGAGGCCGTCAAGCTCGGCGCGATGATCGAACCACCACTTGGCATTCCGGAGATGCCGCCGCTGCTGGCCGAGATCGAGAAGCTCGGCATCGACGTGTTCGCGATCGTCGAGCAGGACATGTATCCCTGCGAGGTCGACGCACCTCTGCCCATCGCCCAGCGCACCCGGTCGTACCTGGGTTCGTGCGGTGTCCCGACCGTTCGATTCAGCTAGGAGAAGCTTCATGTCCAAAACAACGGCGGACGACCTGCAGGTAGCCGTACTCGGGGTCGGCGTGATGGGCGCCGATCACGTCGCCCGCCTCAGCAGCAGGATTTCAGGGGCCCGCGTCTCGGTGGTCAACGACTACATCACCGAGAAGGCCGAACAGATCGCGGCAGGCATCCCAGGGTGCCGTGCCATCGCCGACCCACTCGACGCGATCGCCCACCCGGACGTCGATGCGGTCGTCCTCGCCACGCCGGGTCCAGCGCACGAGAAACAACTGCTGGCCTGCCTGGAGCACGGCAAACCCGTGCTGTGCGAGAAGCCGCTGACCACGGACATCGAAACCTCGCTGGCCGTCGTGAAGCGCGAGGCCGAGCTCGGCAAGCGGTTGATCCAAGTAGGTTTCATGCGCCGCTTCGACCACGAGTACGCCCGGCTGAAGGCACTGCTGGACGGCGGCGAACTCGGCCGCGCCCTGGTGCTGCACTGTGCGCATCGCAACCCTGCTGTACCCCCGACGTTCGATAGCGCCATGGTGGTGCGTGACTCCCTTGTCCACGAGGTAGACGTCACGCGCTTCCTGTTCGACGAGGAGATCGCGTCCATCCAGATCGTCAAGCCCGCGGCGAACCCCGGCGCGCCCGAAGGTCTTGCCGATCCGCAGATCGCGATCATGCGCACCGCTTCCGGCAAGCACGTGGACGTCGAACTGTTCGTCACGACCGGGGTGGCCTACGAGGTGCGCACCGAAGTCGTCGCCGAAAAGGGCAGCGCCATGATCGGACTCGATGTCGGGCTGGTGCGCAAGAGTGCACCCGGCCATTGGGGGGGCCAGATCACTCCCGGCTTCCGGGAGCGGTTCGGACAGGCCTATGACACCGAGTTCCAGCGCTGGGTCGACGCAGTCCGTTCGGGTGTCAACGTCGACGGGCCGGGCGCTTGGGACGGTTATGCCGCCGCCGCGGTGTGCGAAGCCGGCGTCGAGTCGCTCGACAGCGGGCTGCCCGTCGAGGTCAAGATGGTCGACCGTGCCTCGATCCCGGGAGCCTGACATGAAAATCGCGCTCGATCCCACACCGTTCCACCACGACTATGAACTGCTCGACTTCCCGAAGCTGGTCGCGGAGTTGGGCTATGAGCACCTGCAGCTGACGCCGCACCGGGATTTCATCCCATTCTTCAATCATCCACGCGCAGACGACGATCTGGTCGCGAAGTTTCGCAAGGCCTGCGCGGCCGCGGGGGTCGGAATCGCTTCGGTGCTGCCGGTGCTGCGGTGGTCGGGGCCCGACGAGGACACCCGCGAAGCTGCGGTGCGCAATTGGAAGCGCGTCGTGCAGATCACCGTCGACCTCGGGGTCAACGTGATCAACACCGAATTCTCCGGCCGTCCCGAGAAGCCCGAAGAATCCGAGCGGGCGTTCTTCCGATCGATGGAAGAACTCGTGCCGATCTTCGAACGCGAAGGCATCGACGTCCGAATCGACCCGCACCCAGACGATTTCGTCGAAGACGGCATGGAAGCGCTCCGGATCATCCGTGGCGTCAACTCGCCGAACATCGGTTTTGTTTTCGTAGCGTGCCACGCTTTTCACATGCAGGGCACGATGGGTTCCAGCATGACCGAGATCATGCGCGCCGCCGGTGACCGCCTGCGACTGGTGCACGTCGCGGACACGATGGACCACCACCGCAGCCACGGCCTGCGCTACATCACGAATCCGCCGGGCAATCCGGTGCGGGTGCACCAGCACCTGAAGATCGGCGACGGCGACATCGACTGGGACGAGTTCTTCGGCGGCCTGGCCGAGGTCGGCTTCTACGACCGGCCAGGCTCCGTGATGGTGTCGTCGGTATTCGCCGAGGACGAGACCGCCCACGAAGTCTCGCGGTACCAACTCAAGACCATGACCGAATACGTCTCCAAATTCACGGAAAGATAGTTCGCAGAAATGACACAGCGCAAGACCATCAGCCACTGGTTCAACAACGAGGCCTTCGCAGGCGCCAGCACCGCCACCGCCCCGGTGACCAATCCGGCCACCGGTGCCGTCACGGGTGAGGTCGCTTTGGCCACCGTCGAGGACGCCCGCACGGTCATCGACGCAGCGGCGGTCGCGTTCCCCGCATGGCGTGACACATCGCTGGCCAAGCGCACGCAGATCCTGTTCGACTTCCGTGAGTTGCTCAACGCGCGCAAGGGCGAGCTGGCCGAGATCATCACGAGCGAGCACGGCAAGGTGGTGTCGGATGCGCTGGGCGAGGTGAGTCGCGGCCAAGAGATCGTCGAGTTCGCCTGCGGTATACCGCATCTGCTCAAGGGCGGTTTCACCGAGAACGCGTCGACCAAGGTCGATGTGTATTCGATCCGTCAGCCACTGGGTGTGGTGGGAGTCATCAGCCCGTTCAACTTCCCCGCGATGGTGCCGATGTGGTTCTTCCCCATCGCAATCGCGACCGGCAACACCGTTGTACTGAAACCGTCGGAGAAGGATCCGAGCGCCTCGCTGTGGATTGCCGAACTCTGGAAGGAGGCCGGTCTGCCGCCCGGTGTGTTCAATGTGCTCCAGGGCGACAAGACAGCGGTCGACGAGCTACTGACCAATCCGACGGTCAAGTCGGTGTCGTTCGTCGGCTCCACGCCGATCGCGAAATACGTCTACGCCACCGGCACCGCACACGACAAGCGCGTGCAGGCTCTCGGCGGCGCGAAGAACCACGCCGTCATCCTGCCGGACGCCGACCTGGACCTCGCCGCCGACGCGATGGTCAACGCCGGCTTCGGCTCCGCAGGCGAGCGCTGCATGGCGATCTCGGCGTGTGTGGCGGTCGGGCCGATCGCCGACGATCTGGTCGCCAAGATCGCCGAGCGCACCACGCCGTTGAAGATCGGCGACGGCACCAAGGATTCCGATATGGGGCCGTTGGTCACCAAGGCTCACCGCGACAAGGTGGCGTCCTACATCGACGCCGGCGAGGCCGACGGTGCCAAGATCGTCGTCGACGGCCGCAATGTTCAAGCCGACGGCGGGCAGGATGGGTTCTGGTTGGGCCCTACCCTGATCGATCAGGTGACGCCCGAAATGAGCATCTACACCGACGAGATCTTCGGCCCGGTGTTGTCGGTGATCCGCGTCGAAAGCTACGACGAGGCAATGAACTTGGTGAACTCCAATCCTTATGGCAACGGCACGGCGATCTTCACCAACGACGGTGGTGCCGCGCGGCGCTTCCAGAACGAGGTCCAGGTCGGCATGGTCGGCATCAACGTGCCGATCCCGGTGCCGATGGCGTACTACAGCTTCGGCGGATGGAAGGCCTCGCTCTTCGGCGACAGCCACGCGCACGGTATGGACGGTGTGCAGTTCTTCACCCGGCAGAAAGCGATCACCAGCCGCTGGCTCGACCCCAGCCACGGCGGTATCGAGCTGGGCTTTCCGCAGAACCAGTAGTCAGTGACGCCGAACGTACGGTTGTTGTGCGCGTCGTCCGAGTAGGGCCGTCGACAACCGTACTTTCGGTGCAGGCGCCGGGCTAGGCTTCCCGCAATACCTCCGGGGATACAGAGACAGGCACAGCCATGACACGGTCCACCGCGCCGGAACAGCTACCCAACGGGCAGGATCTCGCCACAGCGATCGCCGAGGGCGTGCGCGCACATGAACTCGACCGCGCCCACGTTTTCCACTCGTGGTCGGCGCAGGCCGCGCTGAAGCCGATGACCGTGCTCGCCGCACAGGGCTCCTACGTATGGGACGGTGACGGCAACAAGCTGCTGGACTTCTCGTCACAAATGGTCAACACCAACATCGGTCACCAGCACCCGAAAGTCGTTGCTGCCATCGCCGAACAGGCCGCGAAGCTGTGTACCGTCGCGCCCGCGCACGTCAACTCCGCCCGCTCGGAGGCGGCACGGCTCATCGCGGAACGGACGCCCGGCGACCTCAACCGGGTGTTCTTCACCAACGGCGGCGCCGACGCCGTCGAACATGCCGTTCGCATGGCCCGGCTGCACACCGGCCGGTACAAGGTGCTGGCCCGCTACCGGTCGTACCACGGCGGCACCGATACCGCGGTGAACCTGACCGGCGACCCACGGCGCTGGCCCAATGACTACGGCACCAGCGGCGTCGTGCACTTCAACGGCCCCTTCCTGTACCGCTCCTCGTTCCATTCGGACAACGAGGAGCAGGAGACGCAACGAGCACTCGAACACCTCGAGCGGCTGATCCAGATGGAGAACCCGCTGTCGTTCGCGGCCCTGATCCTGGAATCGGTGCCCGGCACCGCGGGCATCATGGTGCCGCCACCCGGCTACCTGAAAGGTGTCCGCGAGATCTGCGACCGTTACGGCATCGTCTTCATCGCAGATGAGGTGATGGCCGGGTTCGGACGCACCGGAAAGTGGTTCGCCATCCAGCATTTCGACGTCGTGCCCGATCTCATCACGTTCGCCAAAGGGGTCACCTCAGGCTACGTGCCACTCGGTGGCGTGGCGATCAACGAGTCGATCGCCAAGACATTCGCCGACCGGCCATACCCTGGCGGCCTGACCTACTCGGGTCATCCGCTGGCGACGGCCTGCGCGGTCGCCACCATCAACGCGATGGAGGACGAGGGCATGGTCGGCAACGCCGCGCGCATCGGCAGCGACGTACTCGGCCCGGGACTGCACGAACTGGCGGCCAAGCACCCGTCGGTCGGCGAGGTGCGCGGCCTCGGTGTGTTCTGGGCGATCGAACTCGTCACCAATCGGCAGACCCGCGAACCACTGGCGCCGTACGGCGGGTCGAGTCCGGCGATGGGCGAAACGCTTGCGGCGTGCAAGGCCAACGGCCTGCTGCCCTTCGCGAATTTCAACCGAATTCACGCGGTGCCGCCGTGCAACGTCGGCGACGCTGAGGTGGCGGACGGGCTGCGCATGCTTGACGCGGCACTGGCTGTCGCCGATGGCCACACCACCTGACTGGGTCAGGCGGTGAGTCGGAGCTTCTCGGCGTTTTCGTACTCGTCGTCGACGAGCACGACGGTGCGCCCCGGCCGGTCGATCAAGGAGGCTGCGATAGAGGACCGGTAACCCGACGCGCAGTGCACCCAGACCTCGCCTTCGGGCACGTCGGACATCCGCTCGATGAGCTTGTGCAGAGGGATGTTCATCGCGCCGGGGAGATGGCTGCTTTCGAACTCCGGTTGCTGACGGACGTCGAGGATCGTGACGTCCCGGGATTCGAGGATTTCGGCGAGGTCGTCGAACGACGCGACGCGGTAGGAGCGCAGCTCGGCCCCGGCGCTGAGGCTGCCGACCTCCCCGACCGCTGCACCTTCGAGCTCGTCGATACCAATACGCACGAGTTCCCTTCTGGCCTCGGCAATCTGGTCGATGCTCTCACCTATCAAGGTGAGCGGTTCGCCCCAGTCGTACAGCCAGCCCAGGTAGGCGACGAAGGAGTCCGACAGCTCGAAGCCACGGGTGCCGGCGAGATGACCGGCAGCGAACGCCGTGCGGTTGCGTAGGTCGACAACCCACTCTCCTGCCTCGATGCGCCCACGCAGTTCGTCAGGGTCTACCGGGTCAGGCAACGACAGGTCCACCGGCGCCGGTCCGGCCTTGTTGATGACACCCATGTGCGCGTAGTAGGCGGGGTAGTCGGCGAGTCCCGCCAGCAAATCGTTGACGTAAGTCTGCTCGTCTTGGGTCAGCGCGGGGTTGGTGACCAGCTCGTCGGCGATGGTGGAGTCGTCACCACTCGCCGGCGTGGCTGAACAGAAGCTGCCGAAGCCATGAGTCGGGAACACCTTTGTGTCGGCTGGCAACTCATCTGCGAGGCGCCGCACCGAGTGGTACTGCGCGTGGGTCAGCGCTTCAGTGTGTTCGGCGCCAAGCAGGTCGGTACGACCGGTGGTGCCGTGCAGCATCGACCCGCCGGTGAACACACCATGGACGTTCCCGGTGGTGTCGCGCAACACGTAACTGACGTGGTGGTGAGTGTGGCCCGGAGTGTGCATCACCTGCAACTGAATTGACTCAGCGTCGATGACATCACCGTCACGGACCGGCCGGCGGTCGTAGGCGACGTCGTCACCGGCGGGAACCACGTACTCCGCCCCGACAGTGCGCGCCAACTCCAATCCGCCGGTGACGTAGTCGTTGTGGATATGGGTCTCCACCACGTGAGTGATCGTCACCCCGCGGTCCCGGGCCAGTGACAGGACTCGGTCGATGTCCCGCTGGGGGTCGACGGCGACGGCGGTGCCACCATGGTCGACCAGATAACTGCGGTCGCCCAGCCCGGAGGTTTCGATGATGGATATGTCCACGGGATCTCCTTCCAGAGGTTCTCAGCGAAGAACGATGGTGTCCAACAGCACGTAGGCCGCCACGACGAAAACGAGGTAGGCGAACCAGCGCTGGAGTCTGGCAGTTTCGAGCTTGGTGCCGTAGTGACCGGCGACGAGCGAGCCGACAATCGCGGTGCCGACGAACGCGGCGGTGATCGACCAGTCGATGCCGGCCCCGCCCAGATGGGAAATCACACCGGCGGCGGAATTGGCGACGATGATGAGGAGCGAGGTGCCGATGGCGATTGACATCTCCACGCCGAGCATTAGCACCAACGCCGGGATGATCAGGAAGCCGCCCCCGACACCGAACAGCCCTGTCAACAGACCGACGACGAATCCGGCGGGGATCGACCGCGGGGCGCAACGACGCCAGTTGATTCCGGAGTCACCGACACTGCAGGCGGTTCCGGTGTCCCCCGTTTCCTGCAGCATCCGAATTCCGGCCACCACCATCACCGACGCGAAGCCGATCAGTAGGACCGACTGCGGCAGGTGCTTGCCGATTGCGGTACCGATGAACGTGGCCGGGATACCGACAGCCGCGAAGATTCCTGCCAGTCGCCACTGCACCTGGTGCGCACGGATCTTGGGTAGCGCACCGACCGCGGACGCGATGCCGATCACTATCAGGGACATCGGAATCGCCGTTTCGACACCAAGGCCTAGTACGTAGACCAGTGCCGGTACCGCAAGGATGGATCCGCCACCGCCGAGCAAGCCCAGCAGCACCCCGATCACGGCGCCAAGCGCGAGGGCGATCCCGATGCTCACTTTTTCGGCCTTTGCCCGCGCACCGCGGGGCCCCGATTATTTCGCGGGCGCGGTCTGGGACAGCGCGTCGATCGCGGCATGCAGCTTTTCGGCGGCGTCGTCGGCAACCTCACGCAGGCCTGGCTCGTCGGCCACCTGAACCATGATCTGGGGGTCCATCGCGTCGACGATCACGGTGCCGTCGTGGGCGGGGTCCGAGCGAACCACCACGTTGCACGGCAACAACAATCCGATCTTTCGATCCACGTTGACCGCGCGGTGTGCCAGTGGCGGGTTGCACGCCCCGAGGATCAGATAGTTCTCCATATCCTCGCCGAGCTTCGCCTTCAACGTGGCCTTGACGTCGATCTCGGTGAGAACTCCAAAACCCTGATCAGAAAGCGCCTTTCGGGTCATTTCTACTGCGTCTTCGAACGATGCCTGCAGCGTGGTCGATATGGCCAGCGTCATTTTCTGCCTCCTTTCACAGCTTGAACCAGGTTACCCATGGGGGTATTCGATGTCCACCCTGCCCTGTTGGTTACCCACAATGGCGGACTTGACCTCCTGCGCGGGAGATCTCGTGGGTGCAGAAGAGCCGGCGAGGGGTTTCGACGGTGGTCGTGTCGGTTCCTCTACCTTGGTCGGCGGTGAAATGGCGAGTTCGTGATGGTGGATCTGGGCTTGAACGCGGAATCGCCGTCGCAGGTGCATCGTTGAGCCGCGGGCACCGAGCGCATCACTTCGTCGACGTGTTGGCCGCATCCGGCCCAGCCCGTCTTTCCGCAGCGGGTGCACTTCTCGGGGTAGCACATTTCTTCGTCCCTCCTTGTGAATGCGATCAGGGCGTCGCCGCGGCGATCTTGGCGCGGACCTCGGCCATGTCGAGCGCCTTGACCCGGGTGATCAGGTCCTCGAGCGCCGCCGCAGGCAGGGCGCCCGGCTGGCGGTAGACGAGCACGCCGTCACGGAAGGCCATGACGGTCGGGATCGACTGGATCTCTAGCGCCGCGGCCAGTTGCCCCTCCGCTTCGGTGTCGACCTTGGCGTGCACGACGTCGGGATGTGATTGCGCCGAGCGGTCGAAGACCGGCGCGAAGGATCGGCATGGTCCGCACCAGGAGGCCCAGAAGTCGATCAACACGATCGGGTTGTCGGTGATCGTGGACTCGAAGTCGGTGGCGGAGAGCTTTCTGATTGTCATTGCGGTGTCCTTTCTCGTCTTTACAAGTGGTGCAGTCGAATTGCTAAGCGAGGCCCTTGAGCATCAGGTTCCAGTACATGAACGGGAGCCCGTACTTCTTGAGATACCAGTACGCACGATGTGGCTTCGTCGGATCGAGCAACGGGAACGACGGTTCCAGGTTCAGGTCATAGTCGAACTCGGCGAGCAGCATCGCGTGCGACGAGGTGACGATCGGGCACGACGAGTATCCGTCGTATGACGCACCCAACGGTTGCCGATTCAGGAACGCGTCGATGTTCTCGACGACGACGGGGGCCTGTTTGCGGATTGCGGCCCCGGTCTTCGAGTTCGGCGACGATCCAGCGTCGCCGAGGCTGAATACGTTGGGATACCGAACGTGTTGCATGGTGTGCTTGTCGATGTCGACGTATCCGACCGCATCGCCGGTCGACAGCGGACTGGACTTGATCCAGTCCGGCGCCGACTGCCGTGGTACGGCGTGCAACACGTCGTAAGGCAGCATCGTGTCGGTGCCGCCGGGGCCGACGCTGGTGATGCCGACCTTGTGCGACGCGGCATCGACGGAGGTCACCTCGGAGCTGCTGTGCAACGTGATGCCGTAGTCGGCGATGACCGCGTCGAGGCTGTCGGCTATCGCGGGGATGCCGAAGGGCCGCGGACCCGGCATGACCAGGTGGACGTCGATGTCGTTGAGCACGCCTTGCTTTCGCCAGTAGTCCGACGCCAGGTAGGCGATCTTCTGCGGCGCTCCGGCGCACTTGATCGCGCCGGAGGGAACCGTGAACACCGCGGTGCCCGAACGCATGGTGCGGATGAGGTCCCAGGTGCGCGGCGCGAGATCGAACCGGTAGTTCGACGACACGCCGTCGCGGCCCAGGGCTTCCTCCAGTCCCTCGGTGGCCTTCCAGTCGAGCTGAATGCCGGGACAGACCACGAGCACGTCGTAGCCGTAGGTGGCTCCGTCCGTGCACGTGACGGTGTTGTTCTCCGGATCAAAGGCGTTGGCGGCCTTCTTGATCCATGTCGCACCTTTCGGCATGACCGAGGACTCGGCACGCTCGGTGGACGAGGCCTTCGCCTGCCCGCCGCCCACCAGCGTCCACAGCGGCTGGTAATAGTGCGTGCCGGACGGCTCGATCACCGCGACGTCGCGGTAGCCCTTGCGCAACATGCGGGCCGCGACGGTGATGCCCGCTGTTCCGCCGCCGACGATCAGAATCTGGTGCTTGGCAGTGGTGGTCATGGTGTTCGTCTCCTCGGATTGCTCAGGCGTTCTGGTGGGATTCGTCCCAGGCGCCGAAGCCACCCAGGATGTCGCTCACGTCGGCGAAACCACGCTGCCGCAACAGGCTTGCCGCCACCGAGGACCGGTAGCCGCCTGCGCAGTACACGACGGTCGGCTTGGTGGCGTCGAGTTCGTCCAGCCGGGTGGGCAACTGGCCCACCGGAATCGTGATCGCGTTCGGGATGGTTCCGGCCTCGACCTCGCCCGGGTTGCGGACGTCGACGATCTGCAGGTTGGTGAGCTCAGATGCCCGCTCGTCGAATGCCTTCGCGGTCAACCGAGAGGCCACCTGGACGTCGTCCTGGTGGGAGAACATCACCTGGAAAGGCTCGGCCAGGTAACCGATCACCCGGTCGAAGCCAATGCGGGCAAGCCGATTCTTGCCCTCGAGTTCCTGGCCCGGTTCGGTGAACAGCACGACGTCGACGTCGGACGGCAGCACCGAGCCGGCGAATTCGGCGTAGCGGCCTTCGAGTCCGATGTTGATCGCGCCTCGCAGGTGGCCGAGGGCGAACTCTTCGGGGGTCCGCCCGTCGACCAGGACGGCGCCGTCCGAGATCGCCCTGCGGACCTGCTCGTATGTCATCGCCGCCGGCATCTTGGTTTCATCGAGCAGTTCGCGGTCCTTGCGATTGAGGATCGCGTCGTAGACGAAGTAGCCCGGCGCGGGCGGCTGACCCTCGGTGACGAGGTTCATGAAGGTCGCCTTGTCGGGAGCCCGCAGTGCGTAATTGGTCGCCTTCTGATCGCCCATCGTCGACCACAGGTCGGTCGAGAGGTTCTTACCGCACGCCGAGCCCGCACCGTGCGCGGGATACACCCGCGTCGCGTCAGGGAGCGTCATCAATTTGTTGTGCAGGGAGTCGTAGAGCTTGTCCGCCAGTTCCTCGCGGGTGAAGCCGATCGAGGCCAGCAGGTCCGGGCGGCCGACGTCGCCGATGAAGAGGGCATCGCCGGTGAGGACGCCGTACGGGATCTTGTCGTCGGCGTGCTCGTAGACCACGATCGACAACGACTCGGGCGTGTGGCCAGGGGTGTGCCGGAACTCCAGTGTGACGTCACCGAGTGAATAGCGTTCACCGTCGGCGACCCCCATCGACTCGAACTCGGTCTCCGCGACCGAGGAGAACACGATCTTCGCGCCTGTCGCCTTGGCCAACTCGAGGTGGCCGGACAGGAAGTCGGCGTGGAAGTGGGTTTCGATGACGAGTTCGATCGTCAGACCCAGTTCCTTGGCGTCGGCCAAGTATTCGGCGATGTCGCGTTGCGGGTCGACCACGACTGCGCGGCCTGTTGTTTCGTCGGCCACCAGGTACGAGGCGTGGGACAGACAATCCAGGTAGTACTGGACGAATTTCATGGCGCGAGTCCTTTCGTTCCGTTGCGGGTAGAGCCATCCTGGCATATACCCCTATGGGTATGTCAAGTACCCCGCGGGGTATCGTATTCCCTGCTTGACAATACCCGTGGGGGTATGTCTATCATGATACTAAAGATACCCCCGGCGGTATAAGGAGTCCTAGAGGCTTTGGTCACCGCCGGCTAGCCGGAAGGACGCCGAACACCATGACCGCTCCCACCACCATCGATTCGCAGGACCTCAACGAACGCCTCACTTCGGCTGCGCCGCCGCGAGTTCTCGATGTCCGAACCCCTGGCGAGTTCGAGACCGCCCATATCGCAGGCGCCTACAACGTTCCGCTGGACCTGCTGCGGGAGCACCGCGACGAGATCATCAGGCACCTCGACGAAGATGTCGTGCTGGTATGCCGCTCCGGTCAACGCGCCGCACAGGCCGAGGAGACCCTGCGCACAGCCGGCCTCGACAACGTCCACATCCTCGACGGCGGCATCACCGCCTGGGAGGCAAAGGGTTTTGCGATCAATCGCGGCGCGCAGCGCTGGGACCTAGAGCGCCAGGTGCGACTTGTCGCCGGGTCTATCGTGCTGACAAGCATCCTCGGCAGCATCGCCGCCCCGAAGCTCAAGTGGCTGGCCGCCGGCGTCGGCGGCGGGCTCGCCTTCGCGGCGTTGTCCAACACCTGCGCCATGGGCATGCTGCTCTCGAAGCTGCCTTACAACCGTGGAGCCACCTGTGACGCCCAGACCGTCGTGGCGCAGCTGGTCGGCTCATCCGACCAGAAGGTGGGGTAGCCGCCATGACCGCCTTGACCGTCGCGCTCGCCGTCTTCGTCGGTGTCGCACTGGGTCTGCTCGGCGGCGGCGGCTCGATCCTGACCGTCCCGCTGCTCGCCTACGTCGCGGGCATGGACGCCAAACAGGCCATCGCCACGTCGCTGCTGGTGGTCGGCGTCACCAGTGCGGTCGGCGCGGTCTCGCACGCACGCGCGGGCCGCGTCCAGTGGCGAACGGGCCTGATATTCGGCGCCGCCGGCATGGCGGGCGCCTATCTGGGCGGCGTCCTGGCCCGTTTCATTCCGGGCTCAGTACTACTCATCGGGTTCGCGGTGATGATGATCGCCACCGCGGTCGCCATGCTTCGCGGACGAAAGAATATTGCGGAATCTGATGGCCCGCATCGCATTCCAGTCGTCAAGGTCGTTGCGGAAGGCCTCGGCGTTGGGCTGGTGACAGGGCTCGTCGGTGCCGGCGGCGGGTTCCTCGTCGTGCCGGCCCTGGCGCTCCTCGGCGGATTGCCGATGCCCATTGCCGTGGGCACCTCGCTGGTTGTGATCGCGATGAAGTCTTTCGCAGGACTGGGTGGCTACCTGTCGAGCGTCCAGATCGACTGGACGGCGGCGCTGATGGTCACCGCCGCGGCAGTGGTCGGTGCGCTGATCGGCGCACGACTGACGGCAATGGTCAACCCCGATGCGTTACGCAAGGCGTTCGGCTGGTTCGTCCTGGCGATGTCGTCGGTCATCCTGGCCCAGGAGATCCACCTCGCCGTGGGTATCGGCGCTGCGGTATCTACGGCCGTCGCCGGTGCGCTGTACCTCGCATGCACCCGACAGGATTTCTGTCCACTGCGCCGACTCGCCGGCAGGAGCCGAATAGGGCTGGCGGCAGGCTGACGCGCGACCAGCCGCGGTATACCCCGGAGGGTACGATGAAATGAACCGATTCACGCGAATGAAAGGGCACTTCAATGGTGGGTGATCAAGACAGCATCGCCGCAGTGCTTAACAGGCTCCGGCGCGCCCAAGGACAACTGGCCGGGGTTATCGCGATGATCGAGGACGGCCGCGAATGCAAAGACGTGGTCACGCAGCTGGCCGCGGTGTCCAAGGCCCTCGACCGTGCAGGCTTCAAAATCGTTGCTACCGGCCTACGTGAGTGCGTCACCGGGTCTACCGCCGATGGCGACCCGCCGATGAGTGAGGCAGAACTCGAGAAGCTCTTCCTGGCACTAGCCTGACGCGCCTGTCCGGTTGGTCGCCGAGTGTGGGGGTTGCGGTTACCAGTGCCCGAGTGGCTCGGACTGGACCCCCCACACTCGGCGGGTCTGATGTCGCCGCCTCGGCGGCTTCGCGCCTCAGAGGATGTAGAGCATCTCCTGATAGGTCGGCAATGGCCAGAGATCGTCGGCTACAACGCCTTCGAGCGTGTCGGCGGCGGCGCGAACCGCATCCATCTTCGGCAATAGGCTCTGCGCGTGGGCGGCTTCCTCGGCGGCGGAGTCTCCACCGTGTTCGGCCGATCCCGCTTTCAACGCTGCCAGCGCTGCCGTCAGCTCCGAGATCGGACCGCTGACGTCCTGAAGCAGGGTCAAGTCCGGCTCGACGCCCGCCGCCTTGAGCGCGGCGACGTTCTGCGCCAGCTCGGTTTGGTAACGGACGGCCGCAGGCAGAATCACCGTCGACCCCAGTTCCAGCGCGAGTTTGGCCTCCACACCGATGGTCAGTGCGTACATCTCGAGGCGGACCTCGTAGCGACTGTGCAGCTCGCGCTCGTTGAACACGGAGTACTTCTCGAATAGCTCGATGGACTCCGGCTTGATCAGCTCTGGCAGTGCGTCCAGCGTGGTCTTCAGGTTCGGCAGGCCCCGTTCGGCGGCCTCGATCTGCCAGTTCTCGGAGTAGCCGTCACCGTTGAACACCACGGCACCGTGCTCGGTGATGATGTCGGTCAGCAGCTTCTGGACGGCCTCGTCGAAGTCCTCGCCCTCCTCTACGGCCTTCTCCAGGATGGTCGCCATGTAGTCGAGCGACTCAGCCATGATCGTATTCAGCATCATCATCGGCACCGCCACTGTCTGACCTGATCCCGGCGCGCGGAACTCGAACCGGTTGCCGGTGAAGGCAAACGGACTGGTGCGGTTTCGGTCACCCGCGTCGGTCGGCAACACCGGCAGCGTGTCACAGCCGATGATCATGCTGCCCTTGCCCTTTGACGACGTCGCCGCACCCTTGGCGATCTGCTCGAACACGTCGGCCAGCTGATCGCCCAGGAAGATCGAGATGATGGCCGGCGGTGCCTCGTTGGCGCCGAGACGGTGGTCGTTGGTGGCCGACGCCACCGAAACCCGAAGCAGGCCCGCGTATTTGTGGACAGCACGGATCACCGCGGCGCAGAACACCAGGAACTGTGCGTTCTCGTGCGGGGTATCGCCGGGCACGAGCAGCGAGCCCAGGTCCGCATTGCCCAGCGAGAAGTTCACGTGCTTACCCGACCCGTTGACGCCGGCGAACGGCTTCTCGTGGAACAGGCACTCCATGCCGTGCTTCTTGGCGATCGTCTTGAAGACGGTCATCAACAGCTGTTGGTGATCCGAGGCGACGTTGCCGCGCTCGAACATCGGGGCGATCTCGAATTGTCCTGGCGCAACCTCGTTGTGGCGGGTCTTGGCGGGGATGCCGAGTTTGAACAGTTCACGTTCGGTGTCCATCATGAAGCCGAGCACCCGCTCCGGCACGGCGCCGAAGTAGTGGTCGTCGAACTCCTGACCCTTCGGCGGTTTCGCACCGAACAGCGTGCGGCCCGCGTTGACCAGGTCGGGTCGAGCCAAGAAGAAGTGCCTGTCGACCAGGAAGTACTCCTGCTCCGGCCCGCAGAATGCGACGATCTTCGCCACATTGTCGTGGCCGAACAGCTTCAGGATCCGCTCGGCGTGGGTGCCCATCGCCTGCTGACTGCGCAGCAGCGGAGTCTTGTAGTCCAGCGCCTCGCCGGTCATCGACACGAACACCGTTGGGATACACAGTGTGTTGCCGTTCGGGTTCTCCAGGATGTAGGCCGGGCTGGTGACGTCCCAACCCGTATAGCCGCGGGCTTCGAACGTGCTGCGCAGGCCACCCGACGGGAAGCTGGACGCGTCCGGCTCACCCTGGATCAAAGTTTTGCCCGCGAACTCCGCGAGCGTCTCGCCGTCGGAAACCGGCTCGAGGAAACTGTCGTGCTTCTCGGCCGTCAGTCCGGTCATCGGATAGAAGACGTGTGCGTAGTGGGTGGCACCCTTCGACAGTGCCCAGTCCTTCATCGCCGAGGCGACCGAGTCGGCAACGGCCGGATCCAGCTTCGCACCCTTCTCGATCGTGGCGACGACGGACTTGTTCACCGACTTGGGCAGCCGAAGCCGCATCTCAGCCATCGTGAAGACGTTGGAGCCGAAGACCTCACCGGGCGCCTCGGCGGGATCAAAGCTGATGGCTGGAGGCACGTACGCCTCGACGTTGTTGATCGCCTGCAGACGCACTGCATTTCCGCTCACTGGAAACTTCCTATCGCTCTTGCCCGCACCCTTTGCGGACCGTGACCGGCCCACAGTAGGAACGTCGCGTTCCGGGATTGTTACGCCGCCGTCAACGACAGAATCTGTTTGCTCGCTCCTTTCCGGGTCTCCGGCGCGCAACTTCACTCAAACCCGTTGCGTCACTTTGGTTTCTGCTGTCACATCTAGGGTCGAGTTGTCGGTGGTCGAATGTATGTTCGAAGCATGTTGGCGACCCCGGTTCAGGTGGCGATGGCCGCGCTGCGGTCCGCGCATGAATCGCTGGCCGCCTGCGACCTGGAGATGCTGAACCACCGCGAACTGCTCGACGTACTGGACGGGCTGGAGACGTTGAACTGCCAGCTGCCCACCCAGTGGCACCGCGCGTTGGCCCGCTTGCAGGCCGAGACCACCCCCAAAGAGTTGGGCGCCAAAAACTGGAAAGACGTGCTGCGGATCCGGTGGCGGATCTCAGCGACCGAGGCGAACCGGCGACTGGCTGAAGCTCAGGTGCTGGGGCCGCGGCGCGCGTTGACCGGTCAACCGTTAGCGCCGGTGCTGCCCGCGACTGCGGCCGCGCAAGCCGCCGGACAGATCAACGCCGAGCATGTCGACAAGATCCGTGAGGCGATGGGACGCCTGCCGGGCTGGGTAGACACCGTCAGTCGCGAGCAGATCGAAACCGACCTGGTGCGCCTGGCGGTCGGTGTCGGGCCTGTCGAGGTGAAGAAAGCCGCCGACAAAATGCTGTTCCTGCTCGATCAGGACGGTCCCGAACCCGATGACACCGAACGCCAGCGCCGACGCGGTGTCCACCTCGGCAAACAGGGACGCGACGCCATGAGCGCGGTGACCGGAAGTCTCACCCCCGAAGCCCGCGCGGTCTGGGAGGTGATCTTCGCCAAATACGCCGCGCCCGGAATGTGCAACCCCGACGATCCCGAACCCTGCACCTCCGGCACACCGACGCAAGCTCAGATCGACAACGACCACCGCACCCTCCAACAGCGTCAACACGATGCACTGGTCGTCATCGGTCGAATCGCACTGATGAGCGGTGAACTCGGCTCGCTCAACGGACTACCGGTATCACTGATCATCCGCACCACCCTGCAAGACCTCGAATCCCGCGCCGGGGTGGGCACCACCGGCGGCGGCACCATAATGCCCATCCACGACGTCATCCGCCTGGCCGCCCACGCTCACCA
Organism: Mycobacteriaceae bacterium; assembly: GCA_019749805.1. Classification (GTDB taxonomy): domain Bacteria; phylum Actinomycetota; class Actinomycetes; order Mycobacteriales; family Mycobacteriaceae; genus Mycobacterium. The sequence goes on from JAIEPH010000021.1 coordinate 164,159, forward strand.
CTGGCTGGCGGTGTTCGACCAATCCACCGGACAAGGGTTGGACCTGTTCCGGGCCCGCCGCACCGCCTCTCCCGCGCAACGCATCATGCTCATCGCGCGCGACGGGGGTTGCACCAAACCGGGCTGCGCGGTGCCGGCGTACGGGGCTCAGGTCCATCACGCGGTACGCGATTGGGCCGATGACGGCAACACCAACGTCAACGAAATGACCCTGGCCTGCGGACCCGACAACCGCCTCGTCGGAAGAGACGGCTGGACCACCACCATCAACGACCACGGCGACGCCGAATGGCACCCACCACCCGACCTGGACACCGGCCAAACCCGCACCAACTACCACCACCGCCCCGAACTACTCCTACGCCCACCAGACGAGGACGACGGCAACACCGAACGCGGACCGTAGCGTCCGCTGGGAACGAGGCACCGCATACACCCGAGGTTGCATGGGTAGCCAGCAACGAGCACACCACGACCTAGGCTGGACTTATGCGGTTAGGCAGACGACGCGACGTCACCCGCGACTTCGATGCGAGTTACAACGAGCATGCGGTCGTCGCAACCGGCCCCGAGCAGGAAGCGGCCGGAGTCAAGGCCGTAATGGTGTCACTGCAACGCGGCCTCAAGTCGATGGGAGTTTGGCGCACAGGCGCGTCCCTCGTCCGACTCAACCAACGCCACGGCTTCGACTGCCCCGGCTGCGCATGGCCCGAGGAGCATGGTGGCCGCAAGTTCGCCGAGTTCTGCGAGAACGGTGCCAAGGCCGTCGCCGAAGAGGCAACCAAGCGCGTTGTCACCCCCGACTTCTTCGCGCGGCACTCAATCGCCGACCTGGACGGTCGACCGGAGTACTGGCTCTCGCAGCAGGGCCGACTCACCCACCCGATGGTGCTGCGCCCTGGCGACGATCACTACCGCGCCATCGAATGGGACGAGGCCTACCGATTGATCGCTGACGAGTTGCGCGAACTCGATCACCCCGACGAAGCAGTCTTCTATACCTCTGGGCGCACCAGCAACGAGGCGGCGTTTCTCTACCAACTGATGGTCCGCAGTTTCGGTACGAACAACCTGCCCGACTGCTCCAACATGTGTCACGAATCCTCGGGCGCGGCATTGGTCGAAGCCATCGGCGTGGGTAAGGGCTCGGTCACCGTCGAAGACGTCGCCAACGCTGACCTGATCGTGATCGCGGGTCAGAATCCCGGCACCAACCATCCCCGCATGCTGTCGGTGCTGGAAAAGGCGAAAGCCAACGGTGCCAAAATCATTGCGATCAATCCGCTACCAGAGGCCGGGCTGATCCGATTCAAGGACCCGCAGAAGGTGCACGGCGTGGTGGGTCACGGGGTGCCCATCGCCGACGAGTTCGTGCAGATCCGCCTCGGCGGGGACATGGCGCTCTTCGCGGGGCTGGGCCGCCTGCTACTGGAGGCCCAGGACGAGGCCGGTCCGCGCGCCCCGATCGTCGACCGCGGATTCATCGAGCAGCACTGCGCGAATTTCGCCGAGTACGAAGCCCAGACGCGGGCCGTCGACCTCGACACCGTTCTGGAAGCGACCGGGATCGAGCGCGCGCAACTCGAGAAGGTCGCGCAAATGATGGTCGACTCCGAACGCATCATCGCGTGCTGGGCCATGGGACTGACCCAGCACAAGCACGCTGTTCCGATGATCTCGGAGATCACCAACGTGCTGCTGATGCGCGGCATGATCGGTAAGCCGGGTGCCGGATTATGCCCCGTGCGTGGACATTCCAACGTGCAGGGCGACCGCACGATGGGCATATGGGAGAAGATGCCTGAGAATTTTCTGGCCGCGCTCGATAAGCACTTCGGTATCGTCAGCCCACGCAAGCACGGCGTCGACACCGTCGATGCGATCCGCGCTATGCGCGACGGCCAGGCGAAAGTCTTCATGGGCATGGGCGGTAACTTCGCGACGGCGACTCCCGACACCGCCGTCACCGAGGCCGCACTGCGCAACTGCTCACTTACCGTGCAGGTTTCGACAAAGCTCAACCGCAGCCACGTGGTGCACGGCCGCTCGGCGTTGATCCTGCCGTCACTCGGCCGCACTGACCGCGACATTCAGAGCGGCGTCAAACAGCAAGTTTCCGTCGAGGATTCGATGTCCATGGTGCATTTGTCGCGCGGCAGCCTGAATCCGCCGTCCGATCACGTCCGTAGCGAGGTCGCGATCATTTGCCAACTGGCACGCACACTGCTCGGACCCGACCACCCCGTGCCATGGGAAGTGTTCAACGACGACTACGACACCATCCGCGGTGCGATCGCCGCCGTGGTGCCCGGCTGTGACGATTACAACCACAAGGTGCGAGCACCCGATGGTTTTCAGTTGCCGCACGGCCCTCGTGATTCACGCATATTCCCCACGAGCACAGGCAAGGCCAACTTCGCCGTGAATCCGCTGCAGTGGGTGCCGATCCCCGAGGGCAGGCTGATTCTGCAGACTCTGCGCAGCCACGACCAGTACAACACCACAATCTACGGCCTCGACGATCGCTACCGAGGCGTGAAGGGCGGCCGCCGAGTCGTGTTCGTCAACAAGGCGGACATCGAGCGGTTCGGACTGCGCGAAGGTGATCGGGTCGATCTCGTGTCGGAATTCCCCGGAGGCGACGGCGAACTCCAGGAGCGCCGCGCCAAGGACTTCATGGTGGTGGCGTACGAGACCCCGGTTGGTAATGCCGCCGCCTACTATCCGGAAACCAACGCGTTGGTCCCGCTCGATCACGTTGCCGAGAAGTCGAACACACCGGTGTCGAAGGCCGTGGTGATCCGGCTGGAGCGCTCCGCCGGTGTTCGCGCCGAAGATCGGGTGGTCAGCTAGTGGGCCGCGTGACAGCGCGCCGCCGCGTCCATCACGTCACCGCTGGCGACACCATCGCTCGGCCGGACACCCTGGTGGTCGAGGAGCCGCTCGAGATTCGGATCGATGGCAAACCGCTGACGGTGACGATGCGCACCCCAGGCTCGGATATCGAACTCGCCCAAGGCTTCCTGCTCACTGAGGGCCTCATCGCGCACCGTGACGATGTACTGACGGTGCGCTACTGCAAGGGAGCAGGCCCCGATCAAGTCAACACGTACAACGTGCTCGACGTGACCCTGGCGCAGGATGTCCCGACGCCTGACGTTGATATGACCCGGAATTTCTACGCGACCTCGTCGTGCGGCGTGTGCGGTAAGGCATCACTGGAGGCGGTCCGAACAATCAGCAAGCACGGCCCCGGCGACGACCCGACCACGGTCACCGCCGAAACACTTTCCGACCTTCCCGACCGCTTGCGCGACGAACAGAAGGTATTCGCCAGCACCGGCGGACTACACGGTGCGGCGCTGTTCGACGTCGACGGCACCACGTTGGTGGTGCGCGAAGACATCGGCCGCCACAACGCCGTCGACAAGGTCATCGGCTGGGCACTGGAGAAGGACCGGATACCCCTGAGCGCCACCGTTCTCCTGGTCAGCGGGCGCGCCTCGTTCGAACTCACCCAGAAAGCAGTGATGGCCGGCATCCCGGTGCTCGCCGCGGTATCCGCGCCGTCCTCACTGGCCGTCGACCTCGCCAGCCAGTCCGGCCTGACACTCGTCGCGTTCCTGCGCGGCGACTCGATGAACGTCTATACGAGACCGGACCGCGTGACGCACTAGGCGGCTCGAAAGCGCAACCAGCGCATCGCAATATCGGCCAGGGTAATAGTGACAATTAACTTGACAGTTACTGTCATCTTCTGAAGACTGTGGCTCCCGGGCAGGAATTCGGTCTGTTGAGAGGTGTGCATGCCCGACTCGATTCCGCTGCGCGAGCGGCAACGCAACGCGTTACGCGCTGACATCCAGCATGCTGCCCTGCGACTGTTCGCCGCAAAGGGTTTCGACAACGTCAGCACCGAAGCGATCGCCGAAGAGGTGGGCATTTCGCCGAGTACCTTTTTCCGGCATGTACCGAGCAAGGAACACCTTTTACTCGGCGCCACCCAGCGCGGACGCGAACAAATCGTCGCCAACTTTCGTGCCCGCCCCGCCGACGAGGACGTCGCGGACTCCATCACTGCGGCCATCCTCGCCCGCACCTCGCAGTTCCTGGACGACGACGAGACACTCGAACTTTGGCGCCGGGCGATGGCGTCGGCGCCCGCAGAGTTGCGGCGAGCATCCCTACTGAGTCGCCAGGACTGCGACGAGCTCATCGACGCGGTTGCCCTCCGCCTCAACGACACCGCTGCCGCGTCTGACATCCGGGCCGGCGTACTCGTCCGCGCTACCGTCGCCGCGGCCGAATATGCCTATGAGTGGTGGCTCACCTACGACCAGAACGAGTCACTACACACCCTCACGGAGCGGGCTCTGCAGCTGGTCACCCATGGACTGGATAGCCCGGCGCGGAACGCACGGCGTCGGCGATAGCGATGTCCCTAGGGCGATCCCGCGACCGATACCCTGGCCGCCCCCGGTGACAACGGCAACGCGTCCTTCGAGCCGGAACTTGTCCAGGATCACCGGTTGCGACCCCGCCCGAACTGCGGGGCTGCGCGGCCGACCAACAAGGGCAGGTCGAGATAGGTCTTGATACCGGGTTCGGCGTCGACGACGTACGGGATCGCGCTGACACAGTGGTTGGCGGTGGCGACGATGCCGGGGTTGCGCACGAGGCCCTGCTCGATGGTGTCCGGCTGCAGACCTTTGAACGTGAGCAAGACGTCAGGGTCTCCGGTGATCTCGACCTCGAATCGTTCCCCCTCCGGTCCGAAACTCCAGGCCGGCTCGAAACTCTCCTCCCCCATGAACCAATTGACTGTTGCCGTGACGACCGGCGTCCCATCCACGACGGCACGCCAGTGAAACTTCCTGGCGGCGACCTGACCCGGCTCGATGACACCGACAGGGGTATCGAGCGGCGCAGTCGCTACGGCAACCTCCTGCACGGACTCGAGTTCGGGATCGACGTCGAAACCCATCTCCGCCACGATCATTCGAACCGACGCCTTGAATCCGGCACCCAGTAGTTCGACGATCGGACCTGCCATCGCTTCTTCGGGCGAGACGCCGAATCCCATGATGTAGCGCACCACGTCGGGGGCGTTGTAGGTGCGGATGTCACTGAACTCCTCCGACCGCACGTGCGTGACCCCCGCACTCAGCGCCGAAACCATCAGCGGGAATCGTTCGGTGATGCCTCCGGGGTGAATACCGGTGCCGTGTAGCGTACTTCCACCTTCGGCGCACGCATCGAGGATGGCCTTGCAGTTATCGAGATCGGGATAGACCCAACCTACTGGGGTGACTACGTTCTTGCCGGAGCGCAGGAGCGCGACGACCTCGTCCTCGTTCGGCAGCAGCGGACTGTAGACCACGCAGTCGGCGTCGAGAGCGAGGATTTCTTCCATGCTGGTCGTCGCCGTGACACCGATCGGGTCGCGGCCGACGAGTTCGCCGATGTCCTCCCCGTGCTTGCCCTCTGAGTGCACCCAGGCGCCCGCCAACTCGAGGTCGGGATGCGCGAGCACCCCCTCGATCGCCGCTCGCCCCACGCCACCAGTCGCCCACTGCACCACCCGAATCGCCATGAGGACCATTCAAGTCGTTCGTGAGAGTCACTGTCAAGATAAAAGTAGCTATCACAGAGGCCGGTACCTGCTCACCATGTCACGGGGTGTCGAGACGCGGTGGGGTGATGTCTCGGTCGGGGTGTGGCTCCGGTACGGACATACCCGCACTCGGCACCCAGCCGGACTCGACCAGCAACTCGCCCACTTCGGCGATGTTCATCAGATCGAGTTCGTAGTCGAAGAGGCCGTCGCCCGCGTAGTGCAGCACCGAGAACGCCGGCGCCTGATATGGCGTGCCGTCTGCGCGTGTCCCAGCCAAGCGATTCCACCAGTACGTGACGAGGCGATCACCGTCGACCATGGTCCATTCCTCTGGGAAACTCCATCCTTCGAAACCGACCATCGAGCGGTCGAAGAACGCCGCGATTTCGTCGCGACCTTGTACCCGGCCGAAGGCCGGGTCGATGAAGACCGCATCCTCGGTGAACCACCCGCCGATGGTTGACCAAGGCGCCGCGCCAGCGACACAACGTTCACGCTGGGCGACATAACGGCGGTATGACTCCAGCGCCTCCAGCTCGCGCTCGTTCAGCTCTGCCATGGTCTCCCTAACTGTGCGTGTGAAGTGTCCGACTCGAAGAACGAGTCAGCGCCGACAACGAGAGCCCGACACTAGCGCTTCTACCTGCGATCTCCACCTGTTCTCCAGATAACCTCCAAGCTTGCGCACGCACCGATGGCGAGCATCGATGCATGCCAGAAATCCTCATCCCCTCGCTGTCCCCCGCCGGCCACATCGGACCACTGCTGAACGTCGCACGGGGTCTGGTCGACCGCGGCGACCGCGTCACCGTCCTGACGGCCGCCGCACATGCCAACAAGATCCGAGCCGTCGGCGCCATCCCCGCCGCAATTCCCGCGGAAGCCGATTTCGACATGACCCGCCTTGACCTCGACCTGCCCGGGCGGGCCGACACCGCGGGCATCAAGAGGATCAATTTCGACATCCGGCGGATCTTCGTGCAGCCGATGCCGCTGCAGACACGTGCACTCGTGGATGCGATGGCGTGGACGCGATTCGACGCTATCCTCGCCGACTCGGCCTTCTTCGGGATCCTGCCGTTCCTGCTCGGCGACCCCGCGGCCCGCCCGCCGGTGCTGACCTACAGCACGACGCCGCTGATGCTGAGCAGCCGCGACACCGCCCCCAGCGGTCTGGGCATGACGCCCTCCTCGACCACACTGGGACGGCTGCGCAACCGGGCACTGACGGCGCTGTCGCACAAGGTGCTGTTGCGCGAGTGCCAGAACGCTGCCAATCTGCAACTCGATCGCTTGAACAGCCGGCAACTGCCTACGTTCGTCCTCGACTCCGGCGCGCTGGCGGATCGCTACATCGCGCCGACGGTGCCCGAATTCGACTATCCACGTAGCGATCTGCCCGCGAACGTGCGTCACGTCGGCGCCGTGCACCCAGGCCCGTCGGAAGGATTCCGTCGCCCTCCGTGGTGGTCGGAACTCGACGGCGACCGCCCGGTCGTGCACGTCACGCAAGGCACCATCGACAACGCCGACCTCGGGCGGCTGCTCGAACCCACCATCGACGCACTCGGCGGAGAGGACGTCATCGTGGTGGCCACCACCGGCGGACGCGAACTGTCTCAGCTGAAGGTCCCGCTTCCGGTGAATACCTATGTCGCCGAATACATCCCACACGACATCCTGCTGCCCAAGGTCGACGTCATGGTCACCAACGGTGGCTACGGCGCGGTGCAGCGGGCGTTGTCGATGGGTGTTCCGCTGGTGGTCGCCGGCAACACAGAGGACAAGCCCGAAGTCGCGGCGCGCGTCGCGTGGAGCGGTGCCGGCGTCAACCTCAAGACCGGGACGCCGAGCCCGAGGGCGATCCGAGCGGCGGTCCGCAGGGTTCTGGGCGACAGCAGCTATCTGCGTGCCGCGCGGAAGCTGGAGGCGGCCTTCGCGAGACGCGACGGGGTGGCCGAGATCGCCGCTCTGATCGACGAGGTCATCGCCGAGCGTCAGGCCGTGCAGCGATGAGCCCGTGCGCCGACCCGTTCGGCCGCCCACCCATCCCTGCGCAAAAGGCACCCAGGGTCAGCTGGCGCAGTCGGCTGCGCGTGCCGCTGGCGAGCATGCGGACAACGGTGAGGCCATGGTTGAGCAGCTGCAGTACATCGCGGTAGCGACGTTCCTCGTGTGGGGACTGGTGAGCTCGCTGGCCCACACACCGCGGCGCTGAAGGCTAAGCGCTCTTCTCGCGACGCTCGTTGCGAGTCGGCTTGCGGGGAACGATCGTCGGAAGCACGTTGTCCTCGACGGTCTCCCTGGTCACGACCACCTTGGCGACGTCGTCGCGGCTGGGGATGTCGTACATCACCGGCAGCAGGACTTCTTCCATGATGGCGCGCAGGCCGCGGGCACCGGTGCCGCGGTGGATGGCCTGATCGGCGATCGCCTCCAGCGCCGCTTCGTCGAACTCAAGCTCGACGCCGTCCATCTCGAACAGCCGTGTGTACTGCTTCACCAACGCGTTCTTCGGCTCCGACAGAATTGTGACGAGCGACTCCTTGTCGAGGTTCGTCACCGACGCGACGACCGGGAGACGACCGATGAACTCGGGGATCAAGCCGAACTTGATCAGGTCCTCGGGCATGACATCGGCGAAGTGGTCCTGGGTATCGATCTCCGCCTTGGAGTGCACCTCGGCACCGAAGCCCAGACCGCGCTTGCCGACGCGGTCGGAGACGATCTTCTCCAGACCCGCGAACGCGCCCGCCACGATGAACAGGACGTTGGTCGTATCGATCTGGATGAACTCCTGGTGCGGATGCTTGCGGCCGCCCTGCGGCGGAACCGAAGCCTGGGTGCCTTCCAGGATCTTCAGCAGCGCCTGTTGCACACCCTCACCGGAGACATCGCGGGTGATCGACGGGTTCTCGCTCTTGCGGGCGATCTTGTCGACCTCGTCGATGTAGATGATGCCGGTCTCGGCGCGCTTGACGTCGTAGTCGGCGGCCTGAATCAGCTTGAGCAGAATGTTCTCGACGTCCTCGCCGACATAGCCCGCCTCCGTGAGCGCGGTGGCGTCGGCGATGGCGAACGGGACATTCAGCATTTTCGCCAGCGTCTGCGCGAGGTAGGTCTTGCCGCAGCCGGTGGGGCCGAGCATCAGGATGTTGGACTTGGCCAGCTCGACGGGCTCGGCGCGCGAATCGCGCATCTTCTCGCCGGCCTGGATGCGCTTGTAGTGGTTGTAGACGGCGACGGCCAAGGTGCGCTTGGCGGTGTCCTGTCCGATGACATATCCCTCGAGGAACTCGCGAATCTCCGCAGGCTTTGGCAGCTCGTCGAGTTTTACGTCGTCGGCGTCAGCAAGCTCCTCTTCGATGATCTCGTTGCACAGGTCTATGCATTCATCGCAGATATATACGCCAGGGCCGGCAATGAGTTTTTTGACCTGCTTTTGACTCTTCCCGCAGAACGAGCACTTCAGCAGGTCACCGCCGTCTCCGATGCGCGCCATGTGGTGAAGTCCTACTTTCCTGTTCGCAATAAGATCTGATTCGATTCGTTCGAGATCCCACTGGGTGTTGATCCCGACGCTACCCGCTAGTTCCGGCACGAGGCGACCGATAAAGCCGAATCGCGTAGTTGGTATTCACTTGTGTGGGCAGAACATATCGCCTAACCACCCCGCAACCCTCTGGAACGCGCTGCCGCGCCCCTGGCGTGTCGCCGCCGTTACCGGTTCGGGAGCCGTCCGCAACCAAAGTACCCGTCCAGCGGTTACCGGCAACCGCGCGTTCCCGATACCGCAACCCCTACCGGCGACCCGGTCCGACCGGTCCTGGACCCACCGGGCCAGGACCAACCGGACCGACGACTCCGCCGACACCAACGGGTCCGGCCGGCCCGACCACCGGATTCGGCGGGTTCACGTAGACGGTCGCGTCGACAGGCACGCACGTCACCGTGTACACGTCCCAGTACATCCCGTAGGGGCACGGCGGAGGTGGCGGAGGTGGCGGCTGCGCACTGCTGACCGCGGGCGATCCGAACTGCACCAACACACCGGCTGCCGCCGAACCGATCAGCGCCAGCATCGCCGCGCGGATTCGTACCCTCACGATCGTGCCCTTCCCCTGTGGCCGTGCCGTCTGCACAGTGTCGACAGCTTGCCATGTGGGACGGTTCCCGACGGGTGGTTCGGCGGCATTACTGACGCCGGCGCAAGCCCAGAGAGCTGGGCTCAGGCGGTCTGAGCGGACAGCTTGCGGTACTCCAGGACGGTGTCGATCACGCCGTACTCCTTGGCCTCCTCGGCCGTCAGGATCTTGTCGCGATCGGTGTCCTTACGGATCTGCGCAGCGTCCTTGCCGGTGTGATGGGCCAGCGTGGTCTCCATCAACGTGCGCATCCGCTCGATCTCCTTGGCCTGGATCTCCAGGTCGGAGAACTGGCCCTGGATGACGCCGGACAGTGCGGGCTGGTGGATCAGGATGCGGGCGTTGGGCAGCGCGAGGCGCTTCCCGGGGCTACCCGCGGCGAGCAGCACGGCGGCGGCCGACGCGGCCTGGCCGAGGCAGACGGTCTGGATGTCCGCGCGAACGTACTGCATGGTGTCGTAGATCGCCATCAGCGACGTGAAAGAGCCACCCGGCGAGTTGATGTACATGGTGATGTCGCGGTCGGGATCGAGCGACTCGAGCACCAGCAACTGGGCCATGATGTCGTTCGCCGACGCGTCGTCGACCTGCACGCCGAGGAAGATGATGCGCTCCTCGAACAGCTTGTTGTACGGGTTGGACTCTTTGACACCGAAGCTCGAATGCTCGATGAACGACGGCAGGATGTAGCGGGCCTGCGGCTGGAGGCGGGGGTCAGTGTTGTCGGTCATTTGTCTAGTCCTGCGCTCGGGCCAGAGCCGTTGACGCTGGCGCTGGTGATGATGTGGTCGACGAAGCCGTACTCGAGGGCTTCCTGCGCGGTGAACCAGCGGTCGCGGTCGGAGTCGGCTTCGATCCGCTCGAGGGTTTGCCCGGTGAACTCCGCGTTCAGCCGGAACATCTCCTTCTTGATGACCGTGAACTGCTCGGCCTGGATCGCGATGTCCGCTGCGCCGCCGGTGATGCCACCGAGCGGCTGATGCATCAGGATGCGGGCGTGCGGGAGCGCGTAGCGCTTCCCCTTGGTGCCCGCGGCGAGCAGGAACTCACCCATCGATGCAGCCATGCCCATCGCGTAGGTGGCGACGTCGCAAGGCGCGAGGACCATGGTGTCGTAGATCGCCATGCCCGCGCTGATCGATCCGCCCGGCGAGTTGATGTAGAGGTGGATGTCCTTGGTGGGATCCTCGGCCGACAGCAGCAGAATCTGCGCGCACAGCCTATTGGCGATGTCGTCGTCGACCTGTGATCCCAGGAAGATGATGCGCTCGGAGAGCAACCGTTCGTAGACAGAGTCGACGAGGTTCAGACCGGGCGATGCACCACGCATGTCAGTCACGACTGGATACCTGCTTTCTTTCAAGTCCTAACACTCACCGACACTAACCAACCTGTGCGAGCGCGCACTCCCTAGACAGGCCGCTTTCGCTCACAGCGTCACTTGGCGTCGGCGGTTTCCTCGTCGGCCTCGGCCGCTTCGGCCGAGGCCTCGGATGCTTCCGGCGCCTCGGACTCGCCGCCACGGGCGAAGAACTCCGAGGTGTCCACGACCTCACCATTCGAATCGGTGATCCTGGCGCCCTCGACGACCTGTGCCACAGCCAGACCGCGACGGACGTCGGCGAACAGCGCCGCCAACTGGTTGTTCTCCTGCAGGGCGGCCAGCAGCTGCTGCGGCTCCATGCCGTACTGCTGCGACATCAGCATCAGGCGCTGGGTGATGTCGTCCTGACCGACCTGGATGTCGAGCTTGTCGGCGATCGCGTCCACCAGCAGCTGGGTGCTGACGGCTTTCTCCGCGTTGGTGCGGTTTTCCTCTTCGAACTTTTCCCGGCTGCCGCCCTGAGCTTCGAGCGCCTCGGCGAACCGCGCCTCGTCGTGGTCGAGCCCGTGGATGGCGTTGTGCAGCGCCTCGTCCACCTGCGCCTGCACGACGTTCTCGGGCAGCGGCACCTCGACCTGGTCAAGCAGAGCCTCGAGCACCTTGTCGCGGATCAGTTCGGCCTGCTGGACGCGCTTGCGGGTGCGCAGCTGCTCGGTGAGGCTGTTCTTGAGCTCGTCGATTGTGTCGAATTCGCTTGCCAGCTGGGCGAATTCGTCATCGGGCTCGGGCAGCTCGCGCTCCTTGACCGACTTCACGGTGACGGTGACCTGAGCGTCCTCGCCGGCGTGCTCGCCGGCGGCCAGCTTGGTGGTGAAGACGCGGGTCTCCCCCTCCTTGAGGCCGATGATGGCTTCGTCCAGGCCCTCGATCAGCTGACCGGACCCGATCTCGTGTGAGAGTCCCTCGGTCTTGGCTTCGGGCAGGTCCTCGCCGTCGACGGTCGCGGACAGGTCGATGGAGACGAAGTCGCCGTCCTCGGCGGCGCGGTCGACACCGGTCAGCGTGCCAAAGCGGGCGCGAAGGTTCTGCAGCTCGGCATCCACCTCTTCGTCGTTGACCTCGATGGCGTCGACCGTGAGCTCCAGCGCGTCGAGGTCTGGGAGGTCGATCTCGGGGCGGACGTCGACCTCGGCGGTGAACTCGAGGTCCTCGCCGTATTCCTTCTTGGTCACCTCGATGTCCGGCTGGCCGATCGGGCGCAGATCCGAGGACGTCACCGCCTCGCTGTAGCGGCCGGGAAGTGCATCATTGACGACCTGGTCCAGCATGGCCTCCCGGCCGAAACGGGCCTCGAGCAGCTTGCGCGGCGCCTTCCCGGGCCGGAAGCCGGGCAGCCGGACCTGGCTGGCCAGCTGCTTGAAGGCGCGATCGAACTCGGGTTCGAGCTCGGTGAAGGGCACCTCCACGTTGATGCGAACCCTGGTCGGGCTCAACTTCTCGACGGTGCTCTTCACGCTCATGCTCCTCATTGATCCTGGGTGAGTCTTGTCTATGTAGGGGTGCAGTCGGGGTGACAGGATTTGAACCTGCGGCCTTCCGCTCCCAAAGCGGATGCGCTACCAAGCTGCGCTACACCCCGCGCCTTTGCGGTCGCCCTCAAAACACAGAACGACCACGCGAGATACTACGGCCTGGACGCGCCCTGCCTTTAATTGGATGATTCCGCGGGCGCCGGTACAGTCTCCTGGTGCAACACACGCGGGCGTAGCTCAATGGTAGAGCCCTAGTCTTCCAAACTAGCTACGCGGGTTCGATTCCCGTCGCCCGCTCCAACAACGCCCCTGATAGGGGCGTTTTTGCTGCATACGGACCTTTTTGGCATAGCGGTCTGGCCCGTCCGTGGCCCGTCTCGGGGCGGTTTAGCAGTGAAGACAGATAGTGACCTTGTTCGCTGCGCGTGGCATCCCAAGCCTTTATTACGACGGCTCTAGCCTTCGGACATGACGCCTACGCAGACGATTTGGTTTGCGGCTGAAGCGTGTCCCCCAGCGTCCGACCCCTGGTGGACGTTGACGCAGCCTCGCGCAACGGTGTTGGCAGCGTGCATCGCCCTTATCGCCGCCAGCATCGCTTACCTAGGAGTACTCAAGACCACTTCAACAACTCGTCGTGAGAACAGGCGTACGGAGAAGGTCGGCCTCTTATCGGATGGTTTGATTGCGTGTCAGAACTACTCGCGTGCCATCTTGCAGATCGGACACACAACAGACCTCGAACTTCGAGCCGACCTGATAAGCCGGTTAAATGCCGGTCGCATTGACGAGTTCAACGACGCGATAAGTCTCGCTCTCGCGAAGCTTTCGCTCTACGGGTTCACGGACATAACGAAGCTGGTCGCAGCGCTCGCGGCCCAACTCGTTACAACCTGGCAGGCCGTAGTAAATGCGCCGAAAATTGACGTGCCGACGCAGGTCATCGCGGACAGCCACAACGCCTGCGTGAAGGCGTTCCAGAAGGCGTTCGCTGGCCTGGAATAGGCTTTAGCCGCGAAGCCGGATCACGTTGGTTGCGCGGCCTGTTGGTACGGCCATCGCACCGAGCGCGGCCATGCTCTCGCTGTGATCCTCGGTCAGCAAATGCGCATAGACCGATTCCGTCGTGCTCGGCTTGGCGTGGCCCGCGAACCTGCTTACCTCAAACATTGGTATCCCGGCGGCTATCGCAAGGCTGATGTACGTGTGCCGCAGACCGTGCCAGCGGAAGCCCGACGCAATGCCCGCACCATCATTGTTGGCGCGCAGCACGGCAGGGCGAAACACCGCCTTGTAGAGAGTGTTGTGACGCAACGGAGAGAACCAATCAAGCTCAAGCCGTTTCTCGGCGTCTTCAACCGTGAGCGCGGCCAGGGCGTGTGCTTGCCGGTCGGCACGAACCTTCTCAGGTGGTGCCTTCTTGGCCGTGACCGCGCTCACTGAAATTCCCCACTGACGCTCTTCGAAATTCCCCACCCGTGTGGCTCCGCCGAGAAGGGCGGG